>NZ_CP087598.1:2165000-2389614 GCF_020990385.1 Paracoccus sp. MA | reverse complement strand
CGAAGGCGGTTCGTCATCCTCGGCATAATGCGTCTCGGGGTCGATCAGCTCGGGCTGGGGGGCGAACTCGCGGTCCTCGGCCAAGGGGGCCGGGGCAGGGCGCAGGCCCGGCAGGCTGCGGCGCGACGCCTGCGGCAGGGCTGCGTCGCCAGAGCGGCCGGCACGCTCGCGCCGGGCCTCGGCCCGGGTCCTGATCCCGCGCGCCGCGCCCGAGGACAGCCGCGCCCCGCGATCCACCGCATGCAGCGCCAGGATGCGGGCGGTGGCCAGCCCGTCGCGCAGGAAGGTGCCGATGGTCGCCAGTTCCTTGCGGTCGAAGCCCAGCACGAAGGCCAGAAAGGCCAGGGCGCCGATGGCGGTCAGCAGCGCCAGCAGCTTGATGGCGATCGAGGCCTTCATCGGCATCGCGGACAGCATGCCGCCCATCAGCATGTCGCCCAGATGCCCGCCCAGACCGAAGCTTTGCGTCCAGTCGAGGGGCGGGGTCATCGAGGTGGCATAGATCGACACCAGCACCATCGCGATGGGCAGGAAGATGCCGCGCATCAGCCGTTCCTCGCCCCGGTGCAGCATCAGCCGCAGGCCCCAGGCCACGGCACCGACGACCAGCACCCAGGTGCCGTAGCCGGTGATCATGAACAGCGCCGAGGCGACATAGGCGCCGAAGCGGCCCAGATAGTTCTGCGCCGGCTGGTCGGTCGCCGACATGAAGCTGGGATCGTCGGGGGAATAGCTGACCAGCATCATCGCGATCAGCACGCCCAGGATGACCAGGCCCGCGCCCAGCAATTCCTTGCCGCGCCGTTCCAGCGCCGCCTGCGTGCTCTGGTCGAACAGCGGATCGCGGTGTTTCGCCTGCCAGCTCGCCATGCGTCAACCCCCTTGATACAAACAGTTTTTCAGGCGGTTCAGCGCCGCCTCGGTCTGGTCCGCCGGGGCGACCAGCGCCACGCGGATGAAATTCCGGCCGGGATTGCCGGCCTGGCCGTCGCGGGCCAGATAGGCGCCGGGCAGCACCTGGATGCCGGCCTCGGCCCAAAGCTTCTTCGCGGCATCCTCGCCGGTGCCGACGCTTTCCGGGACCGGCAGCCACAGGAAGAAGCCGCCCGCGACCGGCTGATAGCCCGGCACATTGCCCAGCACCCGGTCGGCGATGGCGTATTTCTGCTGATAGAGCGCGCGGCTGGCCTCGACATGGCCCTCGTCGCCCCAGGCCATGGCGCTGACGCGCTGCACCGGCAGGGGCAGGGGGGCGCCGGCATAGCTGCGCAGCCGCCGCATCTGTGCGATCTGTTCCTTCCCGCCCACCGCGAAGCCCGAGCGCAGCCCCGGCAGGTTCGAGCGTTTCGACAGCGAGTTGAACATCACCACCCGGTCGGGCAGGCCCATGCGCGTCGCCACGGCAAGCGCGCCGGGCGGCGGCGCGTCGCGCCAGATCTCGGAATAGCATTCGTCGGAAAACACCAGGAAATCGTGCTTTTCCGCCAGCGCGATCAGCTCTTCGAGGTAGTCTTCAGAGGCGATGCTGCCCTGCGGATTGGCGGGCGAGCACAGATAGGCCACGGTGGCCCGGTCCAGCACCGCGGCGGGCAGGTCGGCAAAGCGCGGCAGGTGGCCGGTTTCTGGAGTGGCGGGCACGAAGACGGGCTCGGCGCCCACGGCGGCGGCGGCCACGGCATAGACCTGATAGAACGGATTCGGCACCAGGATTGCGGGCTTCTGGCCGTTCTTGCGTTCCGGCGCCAGCGCCAGGGCAGCGTTGAACAGCCCCTCGCGCGTGCCGTTCAGCGCCATGATGCGCTCGGGCGCCACATCCAGCCCGTGGCGCCGCTTCAGCCAGCCCGAGATCGCGGCCAGCAGTTCGGCCGTGCCCTCGTTCGCGGGGTATCTGCCGAAATCGGCGATGCTTTCGGCCATGACCGGGCCGACGAAATCCGGCAGCGCATGGCGCGGTTCGCCAATGGTCAGGATCAGGGGATCGCCCCCGGGCTCAATGCCCGCGAGCAGTTTCCGCAGGCGCGGAAACGCATAATCCGGCAGGTTCGAGAACCGCTCGGGAATTGCCATGACTGCCTCTCGTTCGGGGTCGTCGCGCCCCGTTTCGTCGCAAGATTACCGGCAATCCCCCCATGCGTCCAGAGTTTCGCGGGAAGATTGCGCCTGCCCGCCCCGGATTTGCCCGGAAAATCCGGGGGTCAGCGCAGGCCGGCCTCGGCCCCGGCGGCGGCGGCCAGAAGGGCGCGGTCGCCGCCCGCGCGGCCCATCAGCATGATGCCGCAGGCCGGATGGCCGGTCGGCAGGCTGATCGCCGGCAGGCCCAGCAGATTGGCGATGCGGGTGTTGCGCAGGGTCAGCAGGTTCTCGCGCGCGAAGAACTCCTCTTCGGCCAGCAGCCGGTCCACCGGCGGCGGCAGGATCGGCGCCGTGGGCAGGATCACTGCGTCGAAGCCGGCGACCAGCCGCGCCCAGTCGGCGCGCAGCCGGTCGAGCTCTTCCCAGGCGGCGACGTAATCCGCGGCCAGCACGAACTGGCCGCCCCGGAAGCGTTCCAGGATCGGCGGATACATCAGCTCGGGCGCCGCCTCGATCTGCTCGCGCCAGATGCCATAGGCCTCGGGGGCGAAAAGCAGCGGCGCCAGCACCATGGCCTCGGCCACGCAGGGCGGCGCGGCATGGGTGATGCGGGCGCCGGCGCGGGCCAGGCGGTCCACCGCATCCTCGAAACCGGCCACGGGCTCCTTGCGCGCCTCGTCGAAGGGCACGCCGTCCAGCACCATCAGCCGCAGGCCGCGCGGGCCGGCCCCGGCCAGGTCGGGCGCGGGCTCGCCGCGCAGCACGGCGAAAAGCTCGGCGCAATCCTCGACCGTGCGGGCGATGGGGCCGGCCACGTCGAAGCGGCGGCACAGCGGCACGATGCCCTCGCCGCTGACGGCACCCTGCGTGGGCTTGAAGCCGACCAGCCCGTTCCAGGCCGCCGGCACCCGCAGAGAGCCGCCGGTATCCGAGCCGACGGCCGCCGCCGCCAGCCCCAGCGCCACCGAGACCGCCGCCCCCGCGCTTGATCCGCCCGGCGCCAGCTCCTGGTCGATGCTGTTCGGCGGGGTCGCCGTCACCGGGTTCACCCCCAGCCCGGAAAAGGCCAGTTCGGACATATGCGTCTTGCCCAGGCAGACCAGCCCGTCCAGCGTCGCCCCGGCCAGGATGGCGGCGTCGCGCTCGGGCACCCGGCCCTCCAGCAGGCGCGAGCCCGCCTCGGTCGCGGTGCCGGCGCTGTCGATATTGTCCTTCCAGCTGATCGCCACCCCGTCCAGCAGCCCGCGCCGCAGCCCTGCGCGGGCCCGGTCATGGGCGGCGATGGCCTCGGCCCGGGCGCGTTCGGGGGTCAGCCGGGCATAGATGCGGTCGCCATAGGGGTGGCGGGCGGCTGCGTCCAGATAGGCCTCGGCCTGCCCGACCGGGCTGATGAGCCCGGCGAGGATCGCCCGGCCCTGTTCCGCCGCTGACACCTTGAGCCAATCCATGCCCATCCCCCGACAAACGTTCAAATACCAAATAAGGCACAGGCTATCCCGCCGCGCAGGCGCCCGCAATGCCGCTTGGCGGCGACGGAGACGCATGGACATTGCCTCGCCGACGGTCATAGTGCGCAGCATGAAGACCGATTTCGACATCCTGATCGCGGGCGGCGGGCTGAACGGCCCGGCGCTGGCGCTGGCGCTGGCCGATGCGGGCCTGTCGGTGGCCGTGGTCGATGCCCGCCCCGCCGATGCCCGCGCCGGCGACGCTTTCGACGGCCGCGCCTATGCGCTGGCCCTGGCCTCGCAGCGGCTGCTGGCCGCGCTGGGGCTGTGGCGCGACCTGGCCGACAAGGCGCAGGAGATCCGCAAGGTCGAGGCCACGCAGGGCGTGCCGGGTGAAGGCGCCGGTCCCTTCGGCCTGCATTTCGACGGCGCCGAGATCGAGGAGGGCCGGCTGGGCTACATGCTCGAGGACCGGTTCCTTTACCGCGCGCTGCTGGCCGGGATGCAGGACCGGGTCGCGCATCTGCCGGGCCTTTCGGTCATCGGGCAGCAGCCCGACGGCCCGGCCATCCGCGCCACGCTGTCGGACGGCCGCGTGCTGCGCGCGGCGCTGCTGGTCGGGGCCGACGGGCGGCAGTCGGGCGTGGCGGCGCGGGCCGGAATCCGGCGCATCGGCCATGATTACGGCCAGATCGCGCTGGTCGCGGCGGTCGATCACGACTTGCCGCATCACGGCACCGCACATCAGTATTTCATGCCCACCGGGCCGCTGGCGATCCTGCCGCTGCCGGGAAATCGCAGCTCGATCGTCTGGTCCGAGGCCGAGGCCCAGGCCCGCGCCATCATCGAACTGCCGGACCCGGACTTCCTGGCCGTCCTGCGCCCGCGCTTCGGCGATTTCCTGGGCGAAATCCGGCTGGCCGGCCCGCGATTCTCCTATCCGCTGAACCTGACGCTGGCCGAGCGCTATGTCGATGCGCGCGTGGCGCTGGTCGGCGACGCGGCGCATGGCGTGCATCCCATCGCCGGGCAGGGGCTGAACCTGGGCCTGCGCGACGTGGCGGCGCTGGCCGAGGTGATCGTCGCCGCCCGCCGCCGCGGCGAGGATATCGGCGCCGCGCCGGTGCTGGCCCGCTATCAGGACTGGCGCCGTCCGGACGCGACGGCGCTGGCCCTTGGCATGGACGGGGTGAACACGCTGTTTTCCAATGCCAATCCGCTGCTGCGCGCCGCGCGCGAGATCGGCATGGGCCTGGTCGATGCCATCCCGCCGCTGCGGCGCGGCTTCATGCGGCAGGCGGCGGGGCTGGGCCTTGATCCGATGCCGCGGCTGCTGACCGGGCGAAGGCTGTGACGGAACGCTCACGCCGCCGTCAGCGTTGAGGCGCCGCGCATCCAGCGAACGTGATGTGCAAGACATCGAAGGATCGGTATCATCCAGCCCATGAAACTGAAAACGCTCGCCCTCGCCCCCGTCCTGTGTCTGGCCATGGCCTTTCCCGCCCTGGCCGAGAAGATCCCGCTGAACGAGATCTCGCGCTATCTCAACGGCCTGAAGACCGCCAAGGCGGATTTCACCCAAGTGAATGCCGACGGCTCGATCTCGACCGGGGTGCTTTACATCCACCGCCCGAACCGGGTGCGCTTCGAATACAAGGGCGACCGGACGCTGGTGCTGGCCTCGGCCGGGCAGGTCGCGGTGTTCGACGGCAAGACGCGCGGCGGCCCGCAGCAATATCCGCTGTCCAAGACGCCGCTGTCGCTGATCCTGGCGCCGAACATCAACCTGGGCCAGGCGCGGATGGTCACCGGCTATGCCGAGAAGAAGAACACCACCGTCGTCACCGCGCAGGACCCGCAGCATCCGGAATACGGCAATATCCAGATGGTCTTCACCGCCAACCCGACGCAGCTGCGGCAATGGGTGGTGACCGACGACACCGGCAAGCGCACCACCGTCATCCTGGGCGACATGCAGACCGGGGTCAGCTTCGCGCCCTCGACCTTCGCCATCGAGAACGAGATCGCCCGCCGCCGCTGAAGACCGCGGCGGGCCGGCATGAATTGGCAGCCTTGCGACCCCTTTCTCCTGCGCCGCGCCCGTGGAACGGCCGGCATGGGTATTTGAGAAACAGAGAAGACCGAGCGCGGGGCTTCGGTCTTTCACCGTTTCTCAAATACTCCTATGCGGCCGGGCTCCGGCGGCTCAGCGGCAGGAGGCGAGCTGCATCCGGTAAAGCTCGGACCGGGTCTGGACCTTGCCGGCCACGTTCACCAGCCAGGGCTTGGAATTGTGCGATCCCTTGGCGAAGCCGCTGCGGCCTTCGTGATAGGCTAGGTATTGCGCGCCGGCATCCCATTTCGAGATGCCCAGCATCCGCGCCGAATCGTTCATGTACCAGCCCATGAAATCGGTGGCGTCCTTGATGTTGTCGCGCCGGGCGCGGCGGTTGCCGGTCTGCTTGCGGTAATCGTCCCAGGTGCTGTCCAGCGCCTGGCTGTAGCCATAGGCCGAACTCTGCCGCCCGATCGGGATGATCCCCAGCGCATATTGATGCGGGGTCCGGGCATCGCCGATGAATTTCGATTCCTGGTGAATCGTCGCCATCTGGACGTGGACGGGGATGCCCCAGCGCCGCTCTGTCGCCTTCATCGCGCGCATATAGGCGGGCCGTTCCGCCGCCAGGGCGCAGGCGTTTTCCAGATTGCGCGGTGCCTTGTAGTTCCCGCCTCCTCCGCAAGAGGCCACCAGCCCGACGATGGCGAGCTTGAGAAACCTGTTCATACTGCCCTCATGTTTTTGCGGGCAGGATAAGCGAAATTTCCGGGGTCGCGCAAATGACAAAGCCTCGACCCGACCTAGCTGGGCAGGACCGAGACCGATTTCACGACCGCATGGCAGGCGGTGCCCGGCTGCAATTCCAGTGCCTTGACCGAGCGCGGCGTGACTTGCGCAAGCATCCGCTCATCGCCCAGGGCCAGCTGCACCAGCCCGCCCTCGATCCGCGTCACCGCGACCGGCAGCACGTTCAGCGCCGAGAGGCCCAGCGGCGCCTCGCGCGCCAGGATCACCTCATGCGCAAGGATTCGCAGCCGCAGCACCCGCCCGGGGGGCAGATCCAGTTCCGGCAGCAGCATCGGCCCCCCGGCGGTGGCGACCCTTGTCATGCCGTCGGGCTCGCGCCCCTCGACCGTGGCGCGGATGAGCGCGCCGGCCTCGCGCGCGCCGAGTTGCGGGGCCAGCGCCGGATCGGCCAGGATCTGGGTCAGCGGGCCGGAATGGGTGACGCGGCCCTGCCGCATCAGCACCACCGTGGTCGCCAGCCGCAGCACCTCGGGGACCGAATGGCTGACATAGAGGATCGGCAATCGGATCTCGTCCCGCAGGCGTTCCAGCCAGGGCATGATCTCGGCCTTGCGGGCCTCGTCCAGCGCCGCCAGCGGCTCGTCCATCACCAAAAGCGCCGGGTCCGACAGCAGCGCTCGGCCGATGGCGACGCGCTGGCGCTCGCCGCCCGACAACGTGCCGGGGCGGCGCGCAAGCAGCGGCCCCAGCGCCAGCATCTCGACGATGCGGTCGAAATCCCGCGCCGCGCCGCGCCGCCAGCGCGAGGGATAGCGCAGGTTCGCCGCCACCGTCATATGCGGAAACAGCCGCGCGTCCTGGAACACGCAGCCGATGCGCCGCGCCTGAGGCGGCAGATTGGTCCTGCCGTCGAACAGCACCCGCCCGTTCAGCGCGATCCGGCCCTGGTCGGGACGCAGGAGTCCGGCGATGGCGTTGATCGCCGTGCTTTTCCCGCAGCCCGAGGGGCCGAACAGCGCCGTCACGCCGCCCGGCGCCTCGAAGGCGACATCCAGCGCCAGGCCGGGAAAACGGTGGCGAAAGGCGACCGCCAGCATCAGCGCCGCCCCGACATGCGCGCCGACATGCGCCATGCCAGCCATTCCGAGACCAGCACCGCCGCCATGGCGATCACCACCGAGACCAGCACCAGCCGCAGCGCCGCCGCATCGCCCGAGGGCACCTGCAGCAGCGCATAGATGGCCGAGGGCAGCGTCTGGGTCTGGCCGGGAATGTTCGAGACGAAGGTGATGGTGGCGCCGAACTCGCCCATCGCCTTGGCGAAGCCCAGCGTGGCGCCGGCCAGGATGGCGGGCAGGATCAGGGGCAGGGTCACGGTCAGGAAGATCCAGGCCCGCGGCGCGCCCAGGGTGGCGGCGGCCTGTTCCAGCCTGGGGTCCACCGCCTCGAAGCCCAGCCGGATGGCGCGCACCATCAGCGGAAAGCTCATGATGCCGCAGGCCAGCGCCGCGCCGGTCCAGCGAAAGGCGAAGACGATGCCCAAGGGCTTCAGCAGGCTGCCCACCGGCCCCTGCGTGCCGAAGGTGACCAGCAGCAGGTAGCCGGTGACGACCGGGGGCAGGATCAGCGGCAGATGCACGAGGCCGCTCAGCAGCCCGTGCCCGGGAAACCGCCGTCGCGCCAGAAGCCAGGCGATGGCGACGGCAAAGGGCAGGCTGGCGATCGTGGCGACGCTGGCCACCCGCAAGGACAGGCGCACGGCCTGCCATTCCTGAGGGCCAAGCCAGTCGGTGGGGATCATTGCGTGACGGTGAAGCCTTGAGATTCAAAGATCGACTTTGCCGGCTCCTGCGACAGGCTGTCAAGGAAGGCGGCGGCCTGCGGCGTGTCGGCGGCCCTGGTCACAGCGCCGGGATAGGTGATCTTGTCATGGCTGTCGGTCGGGAAGGTCGCGATCACGCCCACGCCCGGCTCGGCCACGGCGTCGCTTCCGTAGACGATGCCCAGGGGCGCCTCTCCGGTGGCGACCAGCTTCAGCGCGGCGCGGACGTTGTCGGCCTGTGCGACCTGGCTTTCCACCTGGTCCCAGAGGCCCAGCGAGGTCAGCGCCGCCTTGCCGTATTGCCCGGCGGGCACGGAATCGACCAGCGCCATGGCCAGCTTGCCGTCGCCCAGCAGGGCGGGCAGCTCGGTCACCGGCGCCTCGGCCGGCTTGCCGGTTCCGACCAGCACCAGCGTGTTGCCCAGCAGGTCCTTGCGCGTGGCCGGGTCGATGTCGCCCGATTCCTGCACCGCGTCCATCCAGTCCGTCGAGGCCGAGATGAACAGGTCGGCCGGCGCCCCCTCCTGGATCTGCTTGGCCAGCTGCGAGCTGCCGGCATAGGAGATGGCCACCGTATCGTCATGGCTTCTCTGCCAATCGGCGGCGATCTCGTCCAGCGCGTCCTTGAGGCTGGCGGCGGCGAAGATGGTGATCTCGTCGGCCTGCGCGGCCGGGGCAAGCGCGATCAGGGCGGCGGCAAGGAAAGACAGGCGCATCGGGCTGGTCCATTCGTTATGTTTCAATGGACATAACCAATCGGCCGGCCGTCTGGCAACCGTTATTTACGCTGAAACAGATCGCTGCCCCGCCCGCAGCCGCGCCAGCTGCCCGGCGCCCTGATCGCGCAGCAGCGCCTCCAGCGCCCGGTAATCGGCCAGCACTTGCCGGCCCCGTTCGGTCAGCTGGGCGCCGCCGCCCCTGGCGCCGCCACGGCTGCTGTCGACCAGGGGTGCATCGAAATGCGCATTCATCTCCTCGACCAGCGACCAGGCGCGGCGATAGCTCATCTTCATGCGCCGCCCGGCGGCCGAGATCGAGCCTTCCTCGGCAATGCCTTGCAGCAGGTCGGCCTTGCCGCGCCCGAAGGTCAGGCCGGAATCGAAATGCAGGCGGAGGCTCAGCCGGGGATCGTTCGTCATGGCCGCATCTTGCGCGGTTTCCGCAACGTTGCAAGAGGCCGGGTCTTTTCCGTTCGCTGCCGCGCGGCTACGAGTAATAAAATTCCAGCATGACCGGAGGAATCATGTCCGAGAACGAAATCGTCATCCTGTCCGGCGCGCGCACGGCCATTGGCACCTTCGGCGGCAGCCTGGCGGGCGTGCCGCCGATCCAGCTGGCCGCGACCGTGACCCGCGCCGCGATCGAGCGCGCGGGCATCGGCGCCGAGCGCATCGGCACCGTGGTCTTCGGCCATGTGCTGAACACCGAGCCGCGCGACATGTATCTGTCGCGCGTGGCGATGCTGGAGGCTGGGGTGCCGGACACCACGCCGGCGATGAACGTGAACCGGCTCTGCGGCTCGGGGGCGCAGGCCATCGTCTCGGCCGCGCAGGCGCTGATGCTGGGTGATGCGGATTTTGCCGTGGCGGGCGGCGCGGAATCGATGAGCCGCGCGCCCTATGCGGTGCCCGCGGCGCGCTTCGGCGCCAAGATGGGCGACGTGCAGATGCTCGACATGATGGTCGGCGCGCTGACCTGCCCGATGGGCACCGGCCATATGGGGGTGACGGCGGAAAACGTCGCGCGCGAGCACGACATCTCGCGCCAGGCGCAGGACGCATTCGCGCTGGAAAGCCAGAAACGCGCCGCTGCCGCCATCGCCGAGGGCCGCTTCAAGGAGCAGATCGTCCCCATCGAGATCAAGACCCGCAAGGGCATGGTGGCCTTCGACACCGACGAGCACCCGAAAGCGACGGATCTGGAGAAGCTGGCCGGGCTGAAGGCGGTGTTCCAGAAGGACGGCACGGTCACCGCCGGCAACGCCTCGGGCATCAATGACGGCGCGGCGGCGCTGGTGCTGGCGCGGGCCGAGGCGGCGCAGGCGGCGGGCGCCAGCCCGCTGTTCCGGGTGCTCGGCTATGCCGTGGCGGGCGTGCGCCCCGAGGTCATGGGCATCGGCCCGGTGCCTGCGGTCGAGGCGCTGCTGAAGCGCACCGGCCTGAAGGCCGGCGATTTCGACGTGATCGAATCGAACGAGGCTTTCGCCGCGCAGGCCCTGGCGGTGAACAAGGGGCTGGGCCTCGACCCTGCCAAGGTCAATCCGAACGGCGGCGCCATCGCGCTGGGTCATCCGGTCGGGGCGACCGGCGCCATCGTCACCGTCAAGGCCATGTACGAGCTGATGCGC
Organism: Paracoccus sp. MA; assembly: GCF_020990385.1. Lineage (NCBI taxonomy): Bacteria > Pseudomonadati > Pseudomonadota > Alphaproteobacteria > Rhodobacterales > Paracoccaceae > Paracoccus > Paracoccus sp. MA. The sequence goes on along the minus strand of NZ_CP087598.1, from coordinate 2,379,118 downwards.
ACCGGCGGCCGCAAGGGCCTGATCACCATGTGCATCGGCGGCGGCCAGGGCATCGCGCTGGCCATCGAGCGTATCTGAGCCTGGCTCGACCCGGTCCCTTCATCGGGGCCGGGGCTTTGACGGCACCCTCCTATGGGTATTTGGAAAACAGAGAAGCGACCTGGACTTCTCTGTTTTCCAAATACCCCATGCGACCTTGCCACGGGCGCGGCGCTCGGGGGGCTGGCATTGGCCGGAAAATGGAACGAGCCGTTCTGCTGGAGAACGGCTCGCGAGATCCACGGAGATGGTCCGGTTAGGGTTGGTGCCCACCGTCCCAGCCAGGGTTTACGACCCTTGGGGCTGCCCTCAGGCCACGGCCCCCCTGACTGTCCCGACACCTCTCTCCAATATCACTCTCGACACTGGACCACCTCCTTTCAATAAGTTGCCGTATGGGTTCAGCCTGCCACAGAACCGTTGACAGTCAATGAATTTGCGCGCGGCGCTGGATCAAATTTCCGACGACGATGCGGAACGGCACGAGCGCCAGCACCGCTTGCGCAAGCTTCACCGAACAGTCCGCGACGGCCAGAGAGACCCAGAGCGGCTGCACGGGGCCATGCCCCAGCAGCGGAACCAGTTCATTTGCCCAGGAAACATCGTCCGCCGGGAAGATCGGCGTCAGCTGCGAGGCAAAGGCGATGCTGAAGAAAATGGTGGTGTCGATGATCGAGCCGACGACGCTGGCCGCCAGGGGTGGTAGCCACCAGTTGTATTTTCGCAACTGGTTGAAGACCGAGATGTCCATCAGCTGCGCCGAAAGGAAGGCGGCGCCCGAAGCGACGGCGATGCGCAGCGTGGTCTTGTCCATGCCGGCGGCCACGACCGAGCAGAGCACGCCGGTCACGAAGCCGGCATAGACCACCTTGCGCGCGGCGGTCGGGCCATAGACCCGGTTCATGATGTCGGTCACCAGGAAGGCGACCGGATAGGTCAGCGCCCCCCAGGTCAGCCAGGAGCCCAGAAGGTGCTGGACCAGGATATTCGAGGCCACCACGACGGTGGCCATGGCGATGACGCCGGGAAGAAGGCGGGGCATGTCTGTTTTTCCGTTTTGGCAAGGTCGCGGAGACTCGGCCCCGTCGGGGCAAGGCCGCATAAGGCCGTCCGGGGATTCTGTCAACGATCTCGTGCGGGCTTATAGCGCGGCCGCGGCGGCGATTTCCACCGCGAAGGCGCCGTTCATGCCCTCGACCGCGGTATTGGTCAGCGCGACCAGGCTGCGGCGGCGGGCGGGATCGACGATCCAGCTGTGGCCGTAGATGCCGCCCCAGCTCAGGCTGCCCTGCGGCAGGCCGATGCCCGCCGCCACGGCATCGGTGACGATCGCGCCCGCCCAGGCATGGCCCCAGCCCGGACCGCGCAGCGGATGGCGCTGGCGGATGCGGTTGCGCTGCGCCTCGGTGCGCAGGTCGTCGCCGAGGAAGGAGCCCGTGCGCAGGGTTTCCAGCAGCGCCAGCGCGGCCCCGGCCGTGCCGGCCATGCCGCCGCCGCCCGACGGATAGGCCGAGGGGTCGCGGATGCGCTCGGGCAGGTAGGCGTAGCTCTGCTCGGGCTGCAGCGGGTTCCTGACCCGGGTCGGGCCGCGCATCCGCCGCGGCTCGGGACGGGCATCGGCGTAGTTCGCGGCCAGATCGGCGGCATCCGGGGCGCGGAAACCGGCCTCGATGCCCAGCGGGTCGGTCACCAGCCGGGCCATGGCCTCGGGCAGCGGCATGTCGGCGGCCGCCTCGATCACTGCGCCCAGCACATCGGTCGCCACCGAATAGCGCCAGCGCGTGCCCGGCAGCCGGTCCAGCGGCACCGAGGCGATGCGGCGCAGGTTCTCGGCCAGCGAGATGCCGCTGTCGCCGATCCCGTCCGAGACCCCGGCGCGGGCATAGGGGCCGTCCGGCGGCTGGTTGAAGCCGTAGTCGAGCCCCGCCAGATGCGACATCAGCTGGTCCACGGTGATCGCGGGGCGGCTGCCGTCGGGCAGCGCCGGGGCGAAATCCGGCAGCCAGCGCGTCACCGGATCCTCGGGAGACAGCCGCCCCGCCTGGATCAGCCGCAGCGCCGCGACCGTGGTGAAGGGCTTCGAGACCGAGGCATAGCGCAGCCAACTCCCCCGGCGCATCGGCCGGGCGGCCTCGCGGTCGGCGAAACCTTCGGCGCGGGCATGGACCTGCCGGCCATCCTCGGCCAGCAGGACCACGCAGCCGACGATCCGCCGCTCGGCCAGGGCGCTTTCGACCGCGCGGTCCAGCGCGGCGATGCAGGCGGCAAGGCTCATTCCGCCACCCGGTATTCGACCAGTTCCGTGCGCTGCAGCCAGCCGAAATTGTCGTCCGAGATCAGCGTGATGCGGATGCCCTGCCCGTCATGCCAGACCGAGATCCCTTCGAGGTTGTCGTATTGCAGCGGCCGCGATTCCAGCAGCACCCGCTCGTTCGAGACGCCGCTTTCCGACAGGTCGAAGCGCCGGACGCGGGAGCGGAAGCCCAAGAGGCCCTTGAAGTCGCGTTCCAGCAGGTAGAAGCGCCCGTCCGGGCCGATATCGGCGCCCACCGCCAGCCAGTCGCCCGAGCGCGGGATCGAGAAGGGCTGGTCCCATTTGCCGTTCCGCCAGCGCCAGACCGGAAAGGGCCGGGTCAGGGCGCCGGATCGCTCGGGCAGGGTCAGGAGCGTGCCGTCGGGCAGGATCGCCAGCGCCTCCAGCGAGGAATTGCGCTGCATCGCCTTGAATTCCGGCGGCCGGGGCAGGGGCTTGGCCGGACTGTCGGGGGTGTCGTAGCCCGCGACGCGGGTCAGCCCCTCGAAGCTGACCCAGATCGTGCCGTCCGGGGCGATGGCCAGCCCCTCGCTGTCGCCCTGCCAGCCGGGCTTCAGCGGCTGGCCGGCGCTGTCGCGCAGACGCGCGCGGCCGGCCGGCTCCAGCCCGCGGATGCGGCCCTGCGCATCGCGCTGGACGCTGCCCCAGCGAAGGGTGGCGCGATCCGAGAGCGCGGTGAAGCGGCTGCCGTCGGCGCTGATCTCGATGCCCGAGAAGCCGCCGAAATCCTCGTCCTCCATCTGCCAGACATAGGTCGCGACGTAATCCGCCTTCGGCGCGGCCGGCGGCGCCGGGTCGGCCGCGCAAGCCGACGAGGCCGAGAGCAGCAGCAGCGACAGCGCAAGGCCCGGCAGGCGGCGGGGCCGCGCTGCCGCGCCGCCGGCCGTGCCGCCGCGCCCTAGCGGGCGGTGGCGACGACCTGGCATTGACGGGGCATCTCGCTTAGCCTGAAGCTGCGGGGGTGGCGATAGTTCGGGTCGGGCGGAACCGGCTTGACCCGGCTGGGATCGATGCGGTTCTTGATCCATTCCGCCGCCTCGGCGCAACCGTCGCCGGGGGGCGGCGCGTCCTGCTGCTGGCAGACCGAGCCTGCCGGGCAGGCCATCCGGACGTGGAAGTGATAGTCGTGGCCGCCCAGCGGCCGGATCTTGCGCAGGTAGCTGCGGTCGCCGGTCTCGGTCTGGCACATGGCGAGCTTGGCGACCGGATCGACGAAGATGCGCTCGACCCTGGGGTCGCGGGCGGCGGCGCGCATGATCGCCATGTGCCCGCCGTTCCACAGGCCCGAGGGCGCGGTGCCGGCCTTGTTCACCACCGATTGCGACGAGATCTTCTCGCGCTGCGCCGCGGTCAGGCGCAGGCTTTGCGGCGGCAGCATCCAGATATCGGCGTCGAGCCCGGACTGGTGGCTGGCATGGCCCGAGGTCATCGGCCCGCCCCTCGGCTGGCCCATGTCGCCGATATAGAGCCCCTGCCAGCCCACCTGGCGCGCCGCCTGCGACAGGCCGATCAGGAAGCTGACCAGTTCGGGATGGCCCCAGTTGCGGTTCCGGGACAGGCGCATGGCCTGCCAGGTCGGGCCGGATTCCGGCAGTTGCACGGCGCCCGAGATGCAGCCCTTGGAATAGAACCCGATCGAGACGGGCGCGCCCCCGGTCGGGCCGGGAACGGCGCCGAAGACGCTGCGGGCCAGCGGGTCGGCCCCGGCGGGCTGCACGAGGCCAAGCCCGGTCAGCGCCAGCACGGCGGCGGTCAGGAATTTGCGGATCACTGCTCGGCCTCTCCTTTTGCTTTGACCCAAACTAGCAGAACCAGCGCCAGAAGGAACATCACGATGAGCGGAGAGATGCCGAGCCGTTGGCTTCCGGTCACATCCGTCACCGTGGCGATCAACAGGGGCGCAAGGAAAGCCGTCGCCTTGCCCGACAGCGCGTAAAGGCCGAAGGCCTCGGTGGCCCGTTCCGGCGTGGTGTGGCGCACCATCATGGTGCGGCTGGCCGATTGCAGCGCGCCCCCCGCGCCGCCGATCAGCGCGCCACAGAGGAAGAACAGCGCATCGGGCAGGCGCGAGCTCTCGGCCAGCGGCAGGCCCAGCACCTGCTGGCGGCTCATGCCGGTGACGAGGATGCAGACGCCGATCAACACCAGCGTGCAGGCGACGATCACCGGCTTCGGCCCCCAGCGGCGGTCGGCGCGGCCGCCGATCCAGCTGATGACGGCGGCCGAAACGGCGCTGACCACGCCGAAGACCCCGGCCAGAAAGACCGGCCAGCCCAGCACCGTGCCGGCATAGACCCCGCCAAAGGCGTAAAGCGCGTTCAGCGCATCGCGCGAGAACATGGACGAGGCCAGCCAGGCCGCCAGAGAATGCCGGTGCCGCAGGCTGGCGAGCAGCCGGCCCAGTTCCGCCATGGCCGCGCCCAGATGCAACGGCCGGCGCGGCCCCCGCGTTTCCGGCACCCAAAGCGCGAAGGGGATCATGAAGGCCAGATACCACAGCGCCGTGAACGGCCCCACGGCCCGCGTGCCCTCGCGCAGCGCCGGATCGAGGCCCAGCACCGGAGGGATGCCCAGCATGGTGCGGCCGGTCTGGGCGTTCTCGGCCAGAAGCAGCAGCACCGCGGCCAGCGCGATGACCCCGCCGAGATAGCCGAAGGCGAAGCCCGAGCCCGAGATGCGGCCGATCTCGTCATGCGGCGCCAGCCCGGGCAGCAGGGCATTGGTGAAGATGGTGGCGAATTCCATGCCGATCAGCCCGATGCCGAAGCTGACGATGGCCAGATGCAGATTCGGCTGGTCGGGCATCAGGAACCACAGCCCCCAGGACCCTGCCATGTAGAAGGCGGAAAAGATCCAGACCCAGACCAGCCGCCGCCCGGTATTGTCGGCGATGGCGCCCAGCACCGGGGCCAGGACCGCGATGATCACCCCGCAGATGCCCAGCCCGTAGCCCCAGAGCGACTGCGCCGCCGCGCCCGCCGCCTCGGGCGTCATGCCTTGCGCGGTATAGTGCTGGCGGGCGACCTCGGCGTAATAGACCGGGAAGATGAAGGTCATCAGCAGCGTCGCGAAGGGCTGGCTGGCCCAGTCGAAGAACCACCAGCCCCAGATGCGTCTGCGTTCCATGATGGTTCCCCGCCCTTGGGATGCGCTGAAGCGCACCCTGTGTTCCACCTTTCGGGGCGCATAAGGCCCCAGCGCGGTCAGGCTGGCAAGTCGGCATTCCGGTCGGCAGGGGCAATCGCCGGCAGCACCGGCGGCCAGGGCCGCTGGGCATCCGCCGCGATCCAGGCCTGCACCCAGCCCGGCAGGTCCGGGCTGACCGGATCGCGCCCGGCCGCCTGCATCAGCCGCGCCGGCGCGACGATGCCCTGCGCCGAGGTGATGGCGCCGCGCAGCAGCATGTGGTTGCAGCATTCGCCCGCCCGCCACATGCTCTGCTCCATGTAAAGGAAGCGTTCGTCCCAGCCCAGCGTGCGCGAGACCATGGTGAAGCGCTGGAACCCCTTGATCCGCCGCCGATAGCGCACCGTGTTTCCGGCCACGGTAATGCCCCAGCCGTTTTCCCGCATCGTGCCGATGATGCCGGTGCGCACCGCCATCGGCAGCCGCCCCAGGTCGTAAAGCGTCAGCGTGCGGCCGTTGTTCAACTCGATCCATGGGTCGAGGTCCCAGGGCCAGCAGCGATGGGTCGAGACATGCGGCTCCAGCACCCCGATCCGGGGGCTGCGGCGGAACTTCAGCATCTCCTTGGCAAAGCGGAGCATGGGATACATGGCGGCGTCCTTCTGCCTTGGGCAACGCGGCGGGGCTAGCGGCGGTCCGCCGGGGCGTCAATCGGAACGCTGCGGCCATGCTTGCAGCTTGCGCAAGGCGGATGCCTGCCTTACCTGTCCGGGGAACAGCCGGAAGGGAATGGAATGGGCACGCTCTACGAAGCCTTGATGCTGATACTCGACGTGGTCTGGTTCGTGATGATCGCCCATATCATCATGTCCTGGCTGATCAACTTCCAGGTGCTGAACCTGCGCCAGCCGCTGATCTGGCAGGTCTGGAACGGGCTCAATCGCCTGCTGGAGCCGATCTATGCCCCGGTGCGGTCCATCCTGCCCAATACCGGCGGGCTGGACCTGGCGCCGCTGGTGGTGTTCATCGCCATCATCATCCTGCAGCGCGCGCTCGCCAACAACGCCGGCTGGTTCTACGGCTTCTAGATGTCGGCCGCCCCCCTCCTGCGGCAGGTCTTCGGCTTCGACGCCTTCCGTCCGGGGCAGGAGGAGATCGTCGATGCCGTCGCCGCCGGCCGCGATGTGCTGGCGATCATGCCGACCGGAGGCGGCAAGTCGCTGTGCTACCAGCTGCCGGCGCTGATGCGCGACGGGCTGACCGTGGTGATCTCGCCGCTGATCGCGCTGATGCGCGACCAGGTGCGGGCGCTGACCGAGGCGGGCGTGGCGGCGGCGGCGCTCACCTCCGGCAATTCGGACGAGGAAAACAGCGAGGTCCTGCGGGCGATGGCTGCCCGCGAGCTGCGGCTTCTGTATATGGCGCCGGAACGATTGGCCTCGGGCGCGACCATCCCGATGCTGCGCCGCGCCGGCGTGCAGGCCATCGCCGTGGACGAGGCGCATTGCGTCAGCCAATGGGGCCACGACTTCCGCCCCGACTACCTGCGCGTGGGCGAGCTGCGCCGGGCGCTGGCGGTGCCGCTGGCCGCCTTCACCGCCACCGCCGACGCCGAGACGCGCGAGGAAATCGTCAAGCGCCTGTTCGACGGCGCCCAGCCGCAGATCTTCCTGCGCGGCTTCGACCGGCCGAACATTCACCTGGCCTTCCAGCCCAAGGACGGGCCGCGCCGGCAGATCCTCGACTTCGCCGCCGCCCGCCGCGGCCAGTCCGGCATCGTCTATTGCGGCACCCGCGCCAAGACCGAGACGCTGGCCGGGGCGCTGAACGAGGCGGGACTGGCCGCCGTCGCCTATCACGGCGGCATGGAGCCCGACCAGCGCCGCGAGGTCGAGGCGCGGTTCCAGCGCGAGGACGGGCTGATCGTGGTCGCCACCGTGGCCTTCGGCATGGGCATCGACAAGCCCGACATCCGCTGGGTCGCCCATGCCGACCTGCCGAAATCCATCGAGGCCTATTACCAGGAGATCGGCCGCGGCGGCCGCGACGGCGCCCCGGCCGAGACGCTGACGCTTTACGGTCCCGACGACATCCGCCTGCGCCGCGGCCAGATCGACGAGGGGCTGGCCCCGGCCGAGCGCAAGGCCGCCGACCATGCCCGGCTGAACGCGCTGCTGGGCCTGGCCGAGGCGACCGCCTGCCGGCGCGTCGCCCTGCTGTCCTATTTCGGCGAAGAGGCGACGCCCTGCGGCAATTGCGACATCTGCGACAATCCGCCCGAATGTTTCGACGCGACCGAGGCGGCGCAGAAGGTGCTGTCGGCGGTGCTGCGCACCGGCCAGACCTATGGCGCCGGCCATGTCATCGACGTGCTGACCGGCACCATGACCGACCGCATCCGGGGCCGCGGCCATGACCAGCTGCCGACCTTCGGCTGCGGGCGCGACCTGTCGAAGGCGCAATGGCAGGCGGTGATCCGGCAGATGCTGGGCCGCGACCTGATCCGCCCCGACCCGGAACGCCATGGCGGCTTGGCCATCACCGCCGCCGCCCATCCCGTGCTGCGCGGCGAGGCGCGGATCACCCTGCGCCGCGACGCCATGACCCGCGCCCGTCCCGCCGTGGTGGTCCGCGCCTCGGTCGACGAGGAGGACGCGCCGCTGCTCTCGGCGCTGAAGGCCAAGCGGCGGGCGCTGGCCGAGGCGGCGCGGGTGCCGGCCTATGTCATCTTTCCCGACCGCACGCTGATCGAGATGGCGCAGAGCCGTCCCCGGACGCTGGACGAGATGGCGCGGGTGAACGGCGTCGGCGCCAAGAAGCTGGAAAGCTATGGCGAGGAATTCCTGCGCGTCATCGCCGGCGAGGTGGCGCCGATGCATCCGGCACGCCGGGCGCTGGCCGGTCGCGCCTCGGGCGCATTGTTCGACCGGCTGGCCGAGGCCCAGGCCCGGTTGATGCGCGGCGAGGACGGCAGGGAAAAGCCGCTCTCGGTCGGCAATTCCGCCCTGCGCCGCATCGCCGAGGACCGGCCGCGCGACCTGTCGCGCTATTTGGACGCGGCGCGGCTGGAGCGTTTCGGCGCCGCCTTCGCCGCCGAGATCACCGCCGACCCCGAGGGCTGAACGGGGCAGGAGGCCCGATGCCGGCTTTTCGGCAGCACGGGGCGCGTCGCCGGGCCGCGGGCGATGGCGTAGCAGAGGGGATGCGGCTTCTGTGGGCCCATGCAGGCGATTTCGCGGCGGCGATCTCCGGCTTTGCGTCTCGGACGGCCCTACGGGCAGCGGCGGTCGAGCCATCCGGCCGTGGCGTCGCCCTCTGCCGCTTCGATGCCCAGTCGGATCTGGCGATGTCTCCGGGAACGCCTTTTCCGCTTCCTCAGGGCTGATGGACTTCGGAACCAATGCTTAAGGCATTCCGAGGATGGCGCCCATCATCTTGGATAATGCGCGTCCCCGGCTGGGGATTTTTCCCGACACCGCGCATCGGACCGGATGGAGGCCGGAGCCATATTCCCGGCATGACGCGACGCCCCCGGCCCGGGCTCGGCGCGGCCAGGGGCGTTTTCACGCCGGGCCGGCCTTCGCGCCGCTGTCCGCTCTGTGCGATAAGCGCGAAGATGCGCCGCTGCTCCGGCTTCGGGCCTGGGCGGCGGCCCGCACGGCAATCTGCCTGATCCTCGCGCCCTGCCTCATTCATGCGCGGCGGCGCGGGCGCGGTCCTCGGGGCTGGGCATCGGGTCGCCTTCGGGCGGGCGCACGCCGAAGACCGCGCAATAAAGCGCCGGGACGAAGATCAGCGTGACCAGCGTGCCGGCGATGATGCCGCCCATCATGGCAAAGGCCATCGGCCCCCAGAACACCTGCCGCGAGATCGGGATCAGCGCCAGGCTGGCAGCCGCCGCCGTCAGCAGGATCGGGCGGGCGCGGCTGTCCGAAGCCTCGAAAACCGCGTCCCATCTGGCATGGCCGCGCGCGATCAGTTCCTGCACCTCGTGCACCAGGATGACCGAATTGCGGATCAGGATGCCGATCAGCGCCAGGATGCCCAGGATGGCGACGAAGCCCATCGGCACGCCGAAGGGCAGAAGCGCCGCCACCACGCCGATCAGTCCCAGCGGCGCGGCGGCAAAGACGATGAAGGACAGCCGGAAGCCCTGCATCTGCACCATGACCAGGGCCGCCATGATCAGCAGCATGATCGGCACTACCGCGGCGATGGGCTCCTGGCTTTCGGCCGAGGTCTCGACCGTGCCGCCCACCGTCACCCGGACGCCGGGGGGCAATCCGGCCTGGAAGCGCGCGACCTTGTCGGCCAGCGCCTCGACCAGCGTGGCCGGCTGGTCCTTGCTGGCGATATCGGCCTTGACCGTCACCGTCGGCAACCCGTCGCGCTGCATGATCAGCGGCTGTTCGGTATCGTATTCCAGCTGCGCCAGCGAGGCGAGCGGGATCGGCATGCCGGTGGGCGTGGCCAGCTGCAGGTTCTGGATCGATTCCAGCGATTCGCGATCCGCCTGCGAACCGCGCGCCGTGACGTCGATCAGGAAGATCCCGTCGCGCAGCTGGGTGATGGTGCGGCCGTTGAACGTGCCCGACAGCGCCCCCGAGATATCCTCGTTCGTCAGCCCCAGCCGGCGCGCCTGGTCCTGGTTCACCTGCAGCCGCACCACCCGGGCGGGCTCGTTCCAGTCCAGCGCGATGTCGCGCAGCCGCGGCTCGGTCGCCAGCAGCGCGGCAAGCTCTCGCGCCGCGTCGCGCGCCTGGTCCAGGTCGGGCGACGAGACGCGGTATTGCACCGGCTTGCCGACCGGCGGCCCGATCTCGAGATTCTTGACATAGAGGTCGGTGCCGATCAGCTCGCGCTGGCCGAATTCGACCAGCCGCGCCTTGAGCCGGTCGCGCGCCGCCAGATCCGGGGTCTGGATCACGATCTGGCCCATATAGGGGCCGGGGGTCGGCACATCCATCGACAGCACGAAGCGCGGCGCGCCGCGGCCGACATAGGTGGTCCAGAACAGCGCGTCCGGTTCCTCGGCCAGCATCGCCTCGATCCTGGCCATGTCGGCATCGGTCTTGGCGATCGAGGCATTGGCGCGTTCGGTCACGTCCAGGATGATCTCGGTCCGGTCCGAGGTCGGGAAGAACTGCTGCTCGACGAAGCGCATGCCGACCACCGAGGCGCCGAAGACGGCCATGGTGATGGCGATGGTCAGCCATTTGCGCCGCATCCCCCAAAGCAGCAGGCCGTGGAACTGCCGCCTGAGCCAGCTCGGCCGCTCCGGCTTGTGCGCCATGGTCGCGGGCAGCATGGTGACGCCCAGAAGCGGCGCGAACAGCACCGCCACGATCCAGCTGACGATCAGCGAGACCGCGATCACCACGAACAGCGAAAAGGTGAACTCGCCGGCCGCCGAGCTGTTCAGCCCGATGGGGATGAAGCCCGCCACCGTGACCAGCGTGCCGGTCAGCATCGGGAAGGCGATGGAACTCCAGGCGTAGCTGGCGGCGCTCTCCAGGCTGTCGCCGACCTCGAGCCGCGAGATCATCGTCTCGATGGCGATCATCGCGTCGTCGACCAGCAGCCCCAGCGCGATGATCAACGCCCCGAGCGAGATGCGCTGCAGGGTGATGCCATAGACGTCCAGGATCACGAAGGTGATCGCCAGAACCAGCGGAATGGTCAGCGTCACCACCAGCCCGGCGCGCAGGCCCAGGCTGACGAAGCTGACCAGCAGCACGATGGCCACCGCCTCGACCAGGGCCTGGACGAAATGACCGACCGCCTCGTCCACCACATGCGGCTGGTCGGCGAACTTGGCCATCTCGATGCCGATGGGCAGGCCGCGCGCCACCTCGGCCATCAGCGCATCGACCTCCTGGCCGAATTCCAGGATGTTGCCGCCGTCGCGCATGCCGATCTGCAGGCCGATGGCCGGCTTGCCATTATAGCGGAACAGCGCGCTGGGCGGGTCCTCGTAGCCGCGCTGCACGGTCGCCACGTCGCCGATGTTGAAGAAGCGGTCGCCGACCCGCAGGTTCACCGCCGCGATCGAGGCCGCGTCGTCGAACTGGCCGCCGACGCGCACCAGCACCTGCTCGGGCCCGGCCTGCACGATCCCCGAGGGCGAGATGGCGTTCTGCACCGCCAGCGTCTGCACCACCTGGTTGTGGTTCAGCCCCAGCGAGGCCAGCCGCGCCGAGGAGAATTCCAGATAGATCTGTTCCTTGCGCACCCCCAGCAGCGAGGTCTTGCCCGCCATGGGCAGCGCCTGGACCTGCTTGCGGATGTCCTCGACCCGGTCGCGCAGCTCGCGCTGGGTGAAGCCGTCCGAGGTGAAGGCGTAGATATTGCCGAAGACGTCGCCGAAATCGTCGTTGAACTGGAAGCCCTGGAATTCCTGGGGGAATTCCGGGCGGATGTCCGACATCATGTTGCGGACCCGCTTCCAGACCTCGGGGACCTGCGGGCCGCGGATGGTCGGGTCCAGCTCCAGATAGACGACCGACTGGCCCGGCATGGTGACCGAGCGGGTGAATTTCAGCTCGTCCAGCTCCTCGAGCTTGGTCTCGATCCGGGTGGTGACCTGATTCAGCGTGTCCTCGATGGTGGCGCCGGGCAGCGAGGCGCTGATCACCATGATCTTGATGGTGAAATTCGGGTCCTCCTCGCGGCCGAGGCGCAGATAGCTCAGCGTGCCGGCGACCATCGAGACGATCAGCAGGAACCACACCAGCGAACGGTGGTGCAGCGCCCAGTCGGAAAGATTGAAGCCGCGTCGGGTCATGGTGTCACGCCTGGTCCCACGGATTGGCCCTCGGTCAGGGAATGGATGCCGCGGATCACCACCTCCTCGCCCGGGGACAGACCCGAGGCGACGGTGACGCTCCGGCCGATCGGCGGGCCCAGGACCTCGATCCGGCGCAGCGAGACGGTGCCTTGGTCGCCCTCGCGGCTGACCACCCAGACATGCGCGCCGTCGTCGCGCTGCAGGATCGCGGCCTCGGGCAGGACCAGCCGCGCGGCGGCGGCGCCGGCGGGCCGGGCACGCACCAGCGCCCCCAGGCGCAGGTCGGCGTCCTCGCCAAGCGCCAGGTGGATGCGCCGGGTCCGGGTCACGGCATCGGCGACCGGCTCGATCTGCGAGACGGTGGCCGGAAGGATGCGCTCGGGCTCGTTTTCCGACCAGACCTCGTAGGGGTCCCCCGGCCCGACGCGGGAAAGCACGGTATCGGGCAGGTCGATCACCGCCTCGATTCCGTCCTGGGTCGAAAGCCGCAGCACCGGCTCGCCGGCGCTGACCACGGCGCCGGCATTGGCGAAGACCGCGCTGATCACCCCGTCGAAAGGCGCGCGCATTTCCGCGAAGCCTTCGGCGTCGCGGGCGCGGATCAGCTCGGACTGGGCCTGCTGCTCGGTCGCCTGCGCCGCGGCCAGGGCGCGCTCGACCTGTTCCAGCTGCGCGGTCGAGGCGACGTTGCGCCGGGCCAGCGCGCGGGTGCGCTCGGCACTGGCCTGGGCGGTGCGCAGCTCCACCTGCGCCGCCTCGACCGCCGCCTGGGCGGCGCGGACATCGCCCTGAAGATCGTCCGGGTTCAGCGTGGCCAGCACATCGCCCTGGCGGACCACATCGCCGATATCGACATTGCGCGCGGTGACGCGGCCCAGGGTCTGGAAGCCCAGGGCGACCTCGATCCGGGCCGCGATCACCCCGGGAACGGAATGCCCGGCGGCCTGGGCGTCGCTGACCAGGGTGCTGACCACGGGGCGCGGAGCCGCCTCGGGCTGGGCGGGCGGCTTGCGCCAGGGCAGGGTGAAGCCCGCTGCCGTGCCAGCCAGCAGGGTCAGCGCCAGAAATGCCGGGACCAGGGTCTTGCGCATCATTCCTGCCTCGACGGTTTGGATGCGTCCGCGACCTCGCGGCCGGGATAGAGCAGCTGCGATCCGGCCCCGACCACGGTCTGGCCGGGTTCGATGCCGGCGCGCAGGATCACCGTGCCGTTGGCGAAACGCTCGATCTGGACCGAGGCCAGCGAGACGCGGCCGTCGTCCCCCACCAGCCAGACGGCCGGTTTCCCATCCGCGGCGGTCAGCGCGGTCCAGGGCACGGCGATGCCGGTGCCGGCCGGGAAATGCACCGCCCCCCGCACCGCCGCGCCCAGCAGGCTGGCGGTCGGCGGGGCATCCTCGATCTCGGCCCGCACCGTGACCGAGCCCGTGGCCGGATCGACCAGGGGCGCGATCTCGGTCACCCGCGCCCGCATATCCAGATCGGCAAGATCGATGCCGGTCAGCGTCACCGGCGCGCCGATCGCGCCGCGCAGCAGCGGCGTGTCGGGGGTCTGGAACACCGCCTCGCGTCCCGTCGCCGAAGCCAGCGAGATCACCGCCTGCGCCGCGCCCACGATCTGGCCCGGCTCGGCCCGGCGGGCGGTGACGATGGCATCCGCGGGGGCCCGGATCACCGTGTCCTCCAGCGCGCGCTGCGCCTGGCCCAGGGCAGAGCGGGCCTGCGCCAGGCCGCCGCTGGCCGCCGACAGCGCCTGGCTTGCGGCATCCAGCGCCGCGCGGGTGCCCACGCCGCGATTCAGCATCGCCTGGGCGCGCTCCAGGGCCTGGCGGGCCTGGGCTTCGGCCGCCTCGGCCGAGGCGACCCCCGCCTGCGCCACGCGCAGCGCCTGTTCCTGCTGCAGCGGATCGGTCCGCGCCAGGGCCTGGCCCTCGGCGACGTGGTCGCCCTCGCGCACCAGCACCTCGGTGACGCGCCCGCCCAGGCGGAAGCCGATATCGACGCTGTCCTTGGCCTGGATCGTCCCGGCCAGGGCGGCGTCGAAGGTCAGCTCGGTCCGCTGGACCTGCACGAACTCAACCGGCAGCGCCGTCTCGGCCCGGACCGGCGCGGCCAGCAGAAGCGCTGCAAAGATCAGCATGGTCAGGCGTGGCATGGCTATCCCGTCGTCCGTTTCCCATCCGATGCCCAAATCCCGCGCTCCTGAAAAGCCCCCGGGCGCAGTGACCTTGCGGACACCAGGCCCCGCCCGGCCGATTTTCGCCGTCGGCTGTCGGCACGGCCGCATTCCGCCCTGGCCCGCCCCGCCGGGTCTTGGTCTTGGCGGATTCCGGTCCCGGACCCGGCCGGGCGGCCTGCTATTGATAACTTCGCACCAGCGCGGCCGCAATCATGCCCCAGCCGTCGACGACGACAAAGAACGCCAGCTTGAAGGGCAGCGCGACCATGACCGGAGGCACCATCATCATGCCCATCGACATCAGCACCGCCGAGACCACCAGGTCGATGATGAGGAACGGCAGCGCGACCAGGAAGCCGATCTCGAAGGCGCGCTGGATCTCGCTGAGCATGAAGGCGGGGATCAGCACCGACAGCCGGTCGGGCGGCGCCTCGGGATCGGGCGCGACCTCGGCCAGGGCGGCCAGCATGCCGGGATCGGTCCTGATCTCCATGAAGCCGCGGAAGGGCACGATGCCGCGCTCGAAGGCCTGCTCGACGCTGATCCGGCCGTCGCGCAGCGGCGCGCCGGCGACGTTCCAGGCCTCGGTCAGCACCGGGCTCATCACGAACCAGGTCAGGAACATCGCCAGGCTGACGATCAGCATGTTTGGCGGCGATTGCTGCAGGCCCAGCGATTGCCGCAGGATCGACAGCACCGTCACGATGAAGGGAAAGCAGGTCACCATGATGGCGATGCCGGGTGCCAGAGACAGCGCCGTCATCACCGCCAGCAGCGTGACCGCATGCCGCCCGACCCCGCCAGCGACCGCGTCGAGCCCCGCCGTGTCGAACAGCGGCAGGTCCTGCGCCGCCGCGGCCTGGGGCAGGAACAAGGCCGCAAGGACAAGAAGCAGCCGGATCACGATGCGCTGGCCGGACCAAGGATGCGGACGCAGAGCCGGTTGTCGGTCTCGTCGCCCGACACCAGTTCGCCGCGGGCAATGACCCGGTCGCCGACGCAGATCTCGACCCCGTCGGACATGTCCTGATCCAGTGTCAGGACATCGTCCGGCCGCAGGCGGGAAAGCTCGGCCACGGAAAGCTGCGTGCCGCCCAGCCGGATGGTGATTTCCACCTGGATCTGGTCGGTTGCAATCAGGCTGGCGAGATCGTCCATGATCATTCCTCGGTCTTGATGTCGTCAATGATGGATTTCAGCGCGGCGGTGACGAGCGAAGGGTCGAAGGTGATCGCGCCCTGGCCCGAGGCCAGCTCGACCAGGTCCTGGCCGGCAGCCGGGGGCTCGATCCGCGCATCCGCCAGCCCGGCCCGGGCAAGGCAGTCGGCGAGGTCGGGATGCAGGTCTTCGGGACAGCGGATGGTCAGAACCCGGCCGGGGGCATGTTCGATCAGACGGGCCATCTCTTGCGCCAAGGCCAGACGCAGCCGCTCCATTTCCGCGCGTGGACCCAGCAGGTCCACGACGGCATGCAGCACGGGGACCAGCGCGTTGCGGATTTCCCGGCGCAGGGCTTCCTCCCTTTCAAGGCTCGCCGACAGGTCCTTGCGCAGATCGGCCAGGGCCCCGGTCAGGGCATCGAGGCTGAGCTCGCGCCCTTCGGCCAGGCCTTTTTCGTAGCCGTCGTGAAAGGCGCCGTCCCGCGCCATCGCGGCGGCCAGCTGCGCGGCGTCCGAAGGGCCCGAGGAGAACGAGTCGAGGCGAAGTGCGGCGGGTCTCATACGGCATCCTCACGCTTCTCGATCCAGCCCGACAGGATCTGCAGGCTTTCGTCCTTGCGCGATTTCATCAGCTCCTTGAGCCGTCCGACCGGATCGGCGTCGCCCGCGGCCATCGGCGTGAAGTCGATTTCGGGGACGACGTTCGGAATGGCCGGCGCCGGCGCGGCATCGGCAGCGGTCCTGTCCGCCGCCAGGGCGGGCAGCGGCCCGGACCTGTCGAGCGCCGCCGGGGCCGCTCCGCCCCCGGTCCTCGACCTCAGCAGCGGGCGCAGCAGGAAGGCCGCCAGCGCCAGCGCGAAGAAGCCGACCAGCGCGATGCGGATGAAGCCGTTCAGGTCCAGCCTGGACAGGAAGCCGCCGGTGCTGGCAAGGGTGCCCGCCTCGGACAGCGTGGCGAAGGGCAGCGATTTCACGGTGATCGCATCGCCGCGCGCCTCGTCGAAGCCGACGGCCGAGGCGACCAGCTCGCGGATCGCCTGCAGCTCGGCCTCGTCGCGCGGGACCAGCGCGGTTTCGCCATTCGCACCCGGTCGGGCGACGCCGTTGACCAGAACGGCCACCGTCAGGCGGCGGGTCGCGCCAGGCTGGCGCGTCACCTCGCGCGTGACCCTGCTGACCTCGAAATTCGAACGCTGGCGGGTTTCGGACCGCGAGGAGCGGCTCTGATCGCCGGAACTGCCCTGCCCTTCGGGCAGATTCGAGGCCGCAGTGACCACGCCCTGCTGCGCGTTGGTGCTCTGATCGGCGGTTTCCTCGTTTTCCTGCGAGATCAGTGCGCGTTCCTGCGGGTCGAAACGCTGCTCGGTCAGCAGTTCGGATTCGTTGACCACGTCCAGATGCAGCTCGACGATGGCGTTGCCATGGCCGACATGCGCGGCCAGGATGCGCTCGACATTGCGCTTCATGTCGGCCTCACGGTCCTCGCCGGCGAATTCCTCGCCCGACGAGACCACGCCCCGCTCGCTGTCGATCACGGCCACCCGATCCGCAGACATCCCCGGCACGCCGGAGGAAACCAGGAATTTCAGGGCCCTGGCCTGGCCGCGATTGATGGGCGTGCCGTCGGTCGTCAGCGTCACCGAGGCGGTCGCCTCGGCCTCGCGCCGATAGCCGCGGCCCTGGGGGACGGCCAGGTGCACGCGGGCCGCCTTGACATTCGGCAGCGCCAGGATGGTGCGTGCAAGCTCGCCTTCCTTCGCGCGCCAATAGGCGGCATCGAACATCTGCGATGTGGTGCCGAATCCCGACATGCCGTCGAGGATTTCGTATCCGGTGCCGCCGGCAGAAGGCAGCCCCTCGCCGGCAAGCGTCATGCGCAGCGCGTCGCGGCGGCTTTCCGCGACCCAGATCGAATCGCCCCGGATCTCGTAGGGGACGCCAGACTTCTCGACCGCGGCCATCACCGCGCCGGATTGCTGCGGGTCGAGGCCGGAATAGAGCAGCGCCATCCCGGGACGGCTGGCCATCCAGGAAAGCCCGGCAATCGCGGCAAATGTGAACAGAAAGGCCGCGGCCAGAATGGCCCTCTGCCTTGCGCTTCGTTCGCGCCAATAGTCTTGCAGCTTCAGCAAAACCGCCCCCTTCGAATCGCATCATCCTTGTGGCGACCTTGATGGCATGGGGCGATTAAGAATTGGTTAGCCCGCCGGTGATATCCAGACCCCAGACGGATGGAGAATCACCATGACCGATGTCGCCGACATCAATGCGGAAGAAAAGCCCCGCGGGGGGATCGGCCGCATCCTGCTGCCGCTGGGGCTTGCGCTTGTGCTGGGCGGGGCTGGCTTTGCCTCGACCTATCTGGGTTTCTGGTCGCCGCTGTCGCTTCTGACGCCAAGGGCGGAAAAGGTACAGGCCGAAGCCGTCCCGGCGGTCGGTTTCGTCGATCTTCCCCAGATCGTGCTGACGCTGGCCGGGCCCAGGTCGCGGACCCTGGTGATGACGGTCAAGATCGAGACCGACCAGAGCCACCGGGCCGCGGTCGAGCATCTGATCCCGCGCCTTCTGGACAGCTTCAACGGCTTTCTCGCGGATATCGACGGCTCGGCCTTCGAAAAGCGCGGAATATTGGACATCGTCCGCGACGAGCTCGCGACCCGCGCGGTCTTCGTCCTGGGCAAGGAGGCGTTCGCCGATGTCCTCATCACGGAGTTCAGGGTCCAATGACGATAGCGCAGCTTTTGCAGATCGCTCTGATCGCCTTCACCATCGGCCTGTCGGGCTTCTGCTTCGCGCTGGCGCGCCGCCTGCGCAAGCTGAACGACCTGGAGACGGGGCTGGGCGGCGCCATAGCCGTGATGACCAGCGAGATCGGCCGGCTGGAGAGGTCCATCCTGCTGGCCAAATCCGAGGCCACCAGCGCGACCCAGGCCCTTGCCGACGAGATCGAGCGTGCCAAGGAAGAGCGGGCCTTCTGGATGCTGCAGCAGAAATTCGCCGAGGCCGGACCGGCCCGCCCGGCGCGGCTGCAGCGTCGTCGCCGGCGCGAAGGAGTGGCGGCTGATGCGTAAGCCGATCCTGTCGTTTCTGGGCGGAGTGATGATCCTTGCCGCGGCCGGCCAGGCGGTGATGCTGATGGATGGCGTGTCGCGCCTGTCCGCCAATGCCGAGCCCTCGGCGCTGATGGCCGGCTGCACCGACGTTCCCGAGGCCGTCGCCCTGGCCGATACGCTGCGCGAGCGCGCGCTGCGCATCGACCGCTATATGCAGGACATCGACCGCCGCAAGGCCGAGATCGCCTTTGCCGAAAGGCAGCTGACCGAAAAGCTGGTCGAACTGCGCAAGCTGAAGCAGCAGATCGCCCAGGGCCACCAGGGCCAGAGCCAGGCGCAAGGCGAGGATATCGCGCGCCTGATCGCGGTCTATGACCAGATGAAGCCCGAACAGGCGGCCATGGTCCTGTCCAACCTGCCGCCCGACTTCGCCGCGCAGATCCTCGCCCGGGTCCAGCCGGAAACCGGCGCCCGCATCATGGCCTCGGTCGAGCCGGGCCATGCGGCGGTCCTGACCTCGTACATGGGCGCAATCAGAGCTGCCAGGAAATAGGTGTAACTCATGTTCGGCATGATCGGCATTGTCGTGACCTTCGCGATGGTCTTCGGCGGATATATCATGGCAGGCGGAAAGCTCGGGGTCATCCTGCATTCCCTGCCCTTCGAGATGATGATGATCGGAGGGGCGGCCGTCGGCTCGTTCCTGCTTTCCAACGAGACCGTGGTGATCAAGCAGGCGCTGACCGGCATCGGCCGCTCGCTCAAGGGCCCGCGCTGGCACGAATCCGACCTGCAGGACGTGCTGTGCCTGCTGTTCCAGCTGCTGCGCATCGCGCGGTCCAGCCCGGTCGAACTGGAGGAGCATATCGAGAACCCCGAATCCTCGCCGATCTTTCAGGCCTATCCCCGGATCATGGCCGACGAGAACGCGGTGACGCTGATCACCGACACCCTGCGCTCGGCCAGCCTGAACTACGACGATCCCTATCAGGTCGAGGAGATGCTGTCCCAGCGCATCGGCCTGATGAACGAAGAGGCCATGCATGCGCCGCATGCGCTTCAGAACATGGCCGATGCGCTGCCGGCACTGGGAATCGTCGCCGCCGTCCTGGGGGTGATCAAGACCATGAGCGCCATCGACCAGCCGCCCGAGGTGCTGGGCAAGATGATCGGGGGGGCGCTGGTCGGCACCTTCCTCGGCGTGTTCCTGGCCTATGCGATCGTGGCCCCCTTCGCCCAGCGGCTCGGGGCGGTGACGAAGCAGGATCAGGCCTTCTACGACGTGATCAAATCCGTGCTGGTTGCGGGCCTGCACCAGCACGCCACCAATCTTTGCGTCGAGGTGGGCCGCCAGTCGGCGCCGGAACATGTCCGCCCGTCTTTCGGGGATGTCGAGAACGCGCTGCGCGAGTTGAAGAGGGCATCGTGATCGCCGTCCTCATCCTGTCCGCGGCGCTGGCCGCCGAACCGGCCGGCGGCGCGGACTCGACCCGGGACGGCCTGATCCGCGAGGCGACGGGCTGGCTGCTCAACGGCGAATCCCTGCCGCGCGACATCGATGAAAGGCTGATGCGGCTGCCTCCGTCCGACCGGATCGAGGTGCTGATCTTTCTGCGCCGGTCGGGAATGCTGATCGGACCCGGCTGGACCGTCGACCGCCTGCTGGCGCCAGCCAAACCCACAGGAAACCAGGCCAGGGGAGCCCAGGAATGAGCATTGCCGAGACGGGCCAGGGCACGGGCTGGGCGGCGCGCCCGCTGATCATCACCGGCGTGCTGCTGCTGATCGTGCTGTCCATGGTGATCCCGATGCCGGCGCGCCTGCTGGACCTGGGAATCGCGCTTTCCATCGCCAGCGCCGCCTTGATCCTGGTCATGGCCTCGCTGGTCGAGAAGCCGACGGATTTCCAGGCCTTTCCGGTGCTGCTGCTGATCTCGCTGCTGATCCGGCTGTCGCTCAACATCTCGTCCACGCGGCTGATCCTGACCGACGGCCAGAGCGGGACCGCCGCCGCCGGCCATGTCATCCAGGCCTTCGCCGAATTCGTCGCCGGCGGCTCGCTGCTGGTCGGGCTGACCGTCTTTGCCGTGATCACGGTGGTGAACTTCATGGTCATCACCAAGGGCTCCGGGCGGATGGCCGAGGTCTCGGCCCGGTTCGCGCTGGATTCCCTGCCCGGCAAGCAGCTCGCCATCGACGGCGACCTGAACTCCGGCGCCATCGACCATGAGGAAGCCAAGCGCAGGCGGGCCCGCGAGCAGCGCGAGATCAGCTTCTTCGGCTCGCTCGACGGGGCTTCGAAATTCGTCAAGGGCGATGCCATCGCCGGCCTGGTGATCACGCTGATCAACCTGTTCGTCGGCCTGGCTGCGGGCGTGCTTGTGCACGGCATGCCGGTGGGCGAGGCGATGACCACCTATTCCAAGCTGACCATCGGCGATGGGCTGGTCAGCCAGGTTCCGGCGCTGATCACCTCGATGGCGGCGGCACTGCTGCTGTCGCGGGGCGGCGCCACCGAGACGACGGCCGACCTGCTGTCGCAGCAATTTCTCAGCAACTGGCAGGTGCCCTTCGTCAGCGGGGTCGGGATGCTGGTCATCGGCCTGGTTCCCGGCATGCCGACGCTGGTGTTCTTCGGCCTGGCGGCGGTGCTGGGCACGGCCGCGTGGTTCAGCCGCAGCCGCCAGGGCAAGCCCCCGCCGGACAAGGCCGCGATGCCAGAGCCGCAGGCCGTCGCCCCGGCCCCGGCGCGCATCGGCGACGTGCTGGACACGGACGAGATCTGCGTCGAGATCGGCGCGGGGCTGATCCTCGGCGCGCTCGATCCGGCGCGCGGGCTGGGCCAGCGCATCACCAACCTGCGGCTGCATATCGCCCGGACCTATGGGCTGATCCTGCCCGATGTCCGCATCACCGACGGCACCGGCTTCGAGGATGGCGAATATGTCATCCGCCTGCAGGGGGTGGTGCGCGGCAAGGGGGTTCTGCGGCCGCAGGGGGTGCTGGCCCTGGGCGCCGATTCCGCCCTGGAGGGGCTGGTCGGCGAAAGCGTGCGCGAGCCGGTCTATGGCAGCGCGGCGCGCTGGATCGCGCCGGACTGGCAGGACGAGGCGGCGATTGCCGGCGCCACCGTCGTGACCCCGATGGAGGTCCTGTCCACCCATCTGATGGAGGTGGTCAAGACCAACCTGCCGGCGCTGCTGACCATGTCCTCGATGCAGCGCATGATCCGCGAACTGGGCAGCGTTTCGGACGAGCACCGCGCGCAGCTGAACCAGCGGTTCTTCGACAGCATGGTGCCGGACAAGGTCTCGCCCGAGATGCTGCTGGCCGTGCTGCGCGGCCTGCTGGAGGAGCGTATCTCGATCCGCAACCTGGTGCTGATCACCGATGCGGTGCACGAGGCGCGCAATGCCGCCACGCCCGAAGCGGTCTATGAGCAGGTGCGCAAGCGGCTGCGCGGCCAGATCACCGAGCAGTTCCTCGACGCCGAGGGTCAGCTCGGCATCCTGCAGTTGCACCCGCAATGGGAGGCCGAGATCACCCGCGCCGAAGCCGAGGCGGCCCGGTCGGGGGCAAGCGCCATCCCGCAGATCCAGAAACGGCTGGCCGAGGCGGTGCAGGCCGCCTTGCGCGACCAGCGGCCGGGTCCGGAGGCGGTGCTGGCCGTGCCCGATCACCGCCGGCGCCTGGTGCGGATGATGCTGGCCTCGGCCGGGATCGCGATGCCGGTTCTGGGGCTGGACGAGATCGACCCGGCCGCGCAGGTGCGGCTGCTGGGCTCGGTCGAAGCATGAGCCAGCTGCTGGCAGATCCGCGCATGGCGGCCGCGCTGACCGCGCTGCTGCTGACCTATTGCCGCGCGCAGGCCTGCTTCCTGATGCTGCCGGTCTTTTCCGAGCGCGCCATGCCCGTCAGGCTGCGCGCCGCGCTGGCCATGGCGGTCACGCCGCTGCTGGCCGAGCATGCGCCGCCGCCGGGCGAGATCGGCGGCCTGCTGCCCCTGGCCGCCCTGGCCGGGGCCGAGATCCTGTCGGGGCTTGCCCTGGGCGGGCTGGTGCGGCTTTTCGCCAGCGCGCTGGACATCGCCGCGACGGCTATCGCCGCCACGGCCTCGCTGTCGCAGCTGGTTGGCGCCGCCAATGAATATTCGCCCCATCCGATCGGCAACCTGATGCATGTCGCCGGCCTGGCGCTGCTGATGGCGCTGGGCTTTCCGGTCCTGGCCTGCGACCTTTTGCGCGAAAGCCTGGTACTGCGGCCGCTGGGGGCCTGGCCGCAGATCCCGGACATCCTGCCTGGCGCCGTTTCCCTGACCCGGCAGAGCTTTGTCCTGGCCATGCTGCTGGCCGCGCCGTTCATCCTGGGCGGCTTTCTGTTCCAGGCGCTGTCGGGGATGATCAGCAAGGTGATGCCCGCCCTGCCGGTGGTCTTCATCGCCGCGCCGGGGGCGATCCTTCTGGCGCTTCTGGCGCTTGTCGTGCTGACGCCCACCATCCTTTCGGTCTGGGCCGAGGCCGTCCTGGCCATGATGGAAACCCTTCTCCGATGAGCCAGGACAACGACGACAAGCAATTCGACCCTACGGAAAGCAAGCTGCGCAAGGCGCGGCAGGAAGGCGACGTCCCGCGCTCGGCCGAGCTGCAATCGGCGCTGATGTATCTGGGCTTCTGGCTGGCGGCGCTGTTCGCCATGGGCTGGGCGGCCCCGGCCTGGACCGGCATGGCCGCCCGCGCCCTGGGCGGCGAGCCCTGGCCCGATGCCGAAGGCCGGGCGGTCGCCGATCTGGCGCGCGCCCTGGCCGGCCAGGCGGGTCTGGCCACACTGGCGGGGGTGGCGATCATGGCGGTGCCGGTGGTGCTGGGCATGGTGGTGCAACGCTCGGTCGTGCTGACGCCCAAGAAGCTGCTGCCCGACGTCAAGCGCATCAATCCGGTCAAGAATGCGGCGCAGAAATTCGGGAAAAGCGGGCTCGTGACCTTCTCGATCTCTCTGGGCAAGGCCCTGCTGGTGGGTGTCGGGGGGTGGTTTCTCTATGCCTCGCTGCTGTCCTGGCTGCTGAACTCCGGCGTCATGGCAGATCTGCAATGGGTCGAGGGGCTGGGGCTGATCCTGCGCCGGGCGGCTTTGCTGGCGCTGGGCATCGGCGCGATCTTCGCCGGCATCGACCTGATCTGGAAGCGGCGGGAATACCTGAAGCGGCATCGCATGTCCCGGCAGGAAATGCAGGACGAGCACAAGGAAAACGAGGGCGATCCCCACCTGAAGGCCGCGCGGCGGCAAAAGGGGGTCGACATCGTGCTCAGCACCATGCTGGCCGATGTGGAAAAGGCGGATGTGATCATCGTCAACCCCACGCATTACGCGGTGGCGCTGGAATGGAAACGCGGCAGCGGCCGGGCCCCGGTCTGCCTGGCGAAAGGGGTGGACGAGGTCGCCCGCCGCATTCGCGAGCGTGCGCATGAGCATCGGGTCCCGATCTGGTCCGATCCGCCCTGCGCGCGCGCGCTGCACGCCACGGTCGAGATCGGGCAAGAGATCAAGGCCGAGCACTTCGCCCCGGTCGCCGCCGCCATCCGCTTTGCCGAAGCCATGCGCAAGAAGGCGCGCGAGGGCTGGGGCGGCCTGCCGCGGCGCAAGGAGGGAACATGAGTCGCAGGCAGGACGCGCTTGGCGGGCTGGAACGCATCGCGCGGTTGAAGGCCGATCTGGAGATGCGGCGCCTTGCCGCCTTTCGCGCCCATGTCGAGGCCGCGCGCCATCGCGTCAGGCAATTGGAGGATGAGCTCGACACCCTCTATCGCACCGAGCGGCCGTTTTCGATCGCCGAGGCGCGGCTGGCCAATGCCCTGGCGGGCGAGCGCAGCCGGGCGTTGCTGAATGCCGAACAGGAGCTTGCCCGGCTCCTGCCCGGCTACGAGCAGGCGCGACAGGCTGCGGCGCGCGAATTCGGCCGGGCCGAGGCTGTCCACTCCCTGCGAAGGCAGCTGATCGCCGAGGCGCCAGAACAGGCTGCGGCGCGGTGCGCTGGCCGATCCTGCAGGGCCGGGCGGCGCCTTGGGCCCTGCGTCCTGTCCCGGCGCCGGATGATGCGATGCCGGGCCGATCTCCATGGCGATCCTTGCCACGATTTCCGAGGGACGAAGGCGTGGCGATCAGCGCCACCGATGCCGACTCCGATGCTTCTCGCAGCACAAAAGCGCGCAGTTCATCTTACGCAGCCCTTTGCCGGCGGCCGAGAGATCGCCGACGTTGCAGCGCGGCTTTCCCGGACCGGACGCCCGGCTTGCCGTTTCCCAGGCCAATGCCACCGATACGGGACAAAGCTTCCATTGACGCATCAGGATCTTCTACCCCTTCCGCGGCGCCCGGTGGCCGAGCCCTGTGCCAAGCGGCCGCCATCCGATCGCAGTGACCAGCGAGATACCGGCTGCGGCCACCCAGAATGGGGCGGTCAGGGCCGACTCGCGGGCGACCACCGCCTCGGCTGTGCGCACGACGATGCCGGACAGCAGCAGGCCAAGCGGCATCATCCCCCAGGCCAGCAGCCGGTAGAGGCTGTTGACGCGGCCGAGCAGGCGGTCGGGGATCATCCGCTGCCGGGACGAGACCGAAACCGTGTTCCACACCAGCCCGCAGAACTCGAAGATCGCAAGGATCAGGCCCAGCACCCACGCGCTCGGGACCAAGGCGATGGCTGCAAAGGCGGGAATCGAGGCGAAGAGCATCCATTGGGCCGCCGCTCCGGCACCCATCCGCCGCACGACGCGCTCGCCGATCAGTCCGCCAGCGATGCCGCCGACCGCCCCCGCCGCCAGCACCAGCCCATAGCCGGTGGCGGACAGGCCGAGATTCTCCTGCACATGCAGGATCAGGCCGATCTTCACCATCTGGGAAAACAGGTTCCAGAACCCGGTGAGCCAGGCGAGCAGCCCCAGGATCGGGGCAGCGCGCAGAAAAGCCATTGCCTCGGCCAGTTCACTGCGCCAGTTCCTCCTGTCCGCGTGGCGTGGCCGGAAGCTCCCCGCGATCCCCGCAACGATCAGCGCCGCAAGGCCGTGGCTCACGCCGTTGACGACGAACGGCAGCGGCAGCGCCATCGCCACCAGCATTGCGCCGAGCGGGGGGCCGACAAGCGCGTTGCCGGTCAGTTCCACGCTCCACAACCTGCCGTTTGCCGCCTCCAGCCGCTCATGCGGCACCAGCGAGGGCAGCATGGTCTGCGCGGCATTGTCGCGAAAGACCTCGGCCCCGCCAACGGTCAGGGCTGCAAGGATCAGCGCCGCGAAAGCAGGCATCGAGGAGACCCCGACCTGCGGCGCGTCCGCCAGCGGCAACGCCGACCAGAGCGCCACGGCCGCCCCGCCGAAACCCGCAGACCGAAGCACATCCATGCCGAGGATGAGCCTGCGCCGGTCGGCCCTGTCGGTGACGATCCCGGCCGGAATCGCGAAGATGGCCCAGGGCAACCGCAGCGCCACGGCAACCAGGGCGATCAGCAGCGGGTCACGCGTCAGCAGCGACGCCGTCCAGGCCTAGGCGACGGTAGCGATTCCGTCCGCCAGATTGGTCAGGCCGCTCGCCGCGATGAACCGCGGGAGCGGCCCGCCGCTGATCGTTGCGGGTGGCTGCCGAACATGCTGCCCCATGATCCCTCCCTCGGGCTTTCGGCCGGTTCCGCGGATCGTGCATCCTCAAATCCCCTGGAAATCAAGCCGAATGTCGCAGGCAGAAGGCAAAAAATCCCGCGGGCCTGACCGTCGGGCAGATGTCGGCACGCTCATCCTCGATCGGGAGCGATCCCCGACATGAACGATGCATGCTCGCGGCTTGAGCGCCATGCTTTTGCGCTGGGGATAGTGGAGACAGAAACGGGGAAAGGCGGCAGGAAGCCCTCCCGCATCGGGCGCACCGCGTGCGGCATCGGTCGAAGCCTGATTGGCGGGCATTCACACGCATGCCGGATGGTTCTGCCACGCCTCTTGCCCGGGCAGGGCCGGCGTCCTATCTTCCGGGGCGAAAGGACGATTACATGCATCAGTCGATCCGCAAGCGCTAAGGACCCGGTTTCCGGTTTCGCCACCCTGCCTGCCGGCGGGGGGTCTTCTTGCACTTGCTGGACTGATATCATGAAAACCTTCCAGACTTTCGACAATCCCGATGGCTGGGCTTCCGCCGCCGAGGCCTTCCGCGACGACTTCGCCGCCGGCGAGCGCATCCAGATCGCGCCATGGGGAGGCTATGCCATCCTGGGCCACCGGGAACTGGTCAGCCTCGCCCGCAATCCTCTGGCCGACGGCATGGCGCCCGATCCCGCCGCGATGGCGGAGACGCCCGCGCTGCTGGCGCTGCTCGACCGGGCGCTCTTCACCAAATCCGGCGAGGTCCATCGGACCGAGCGGGCCGCGCTGATCGCCGCCTTCAACACCGTGCCGCTGGCCGGCATCACCCGCGAAGCGGTGCGGCGGGCGCTGCCCTCCGGCCCGGCCAGAATCGACCTGAGGACCGGGCTGATCGCGCTGGTCGTGTGCCGGGTCTGGGGCGAGATCATCGGTCTTGACGCGACTGCGGCCCTGCAGATGGAGGATGCGGTGCGCGACCTGGCCCATGTCCTGTCCCTCTCGCCCGATCCGGCAAAGGCCCATCTGGCCGAAGCGGCGGCCGGCAGGGTGCGGGACCTGTCGCTGGCGGCGCTGGAGGGAGGGGCGCCCTTCTCGCGGAACCTGCGGGACCGGCTGGGCGACGGGCTGGCCGCCGACCTGATCGCCGGCATGGCCTTCGACGCGATCGAGTCCGCCGCCCTGGGCCTGGACGCCGCGCTGCGGGTGGCCTTCGCGCATCGGGGCCAGGTGACGCCGACGGCGCAATGCGCCAATGAATGCCTGCGCCTGGCCAGCTCCACCCCGATGACCATGCGGCTGGCGACGGGCAGGATTGCCCTGGGCGATCTGGTGGTGGAGGCCGGGGCCGTCCTGTCGATGGTCTGGGCGGCGGGCAATCACGACCCGCTGGCCTTCTCTGCGCCGGAACGGTTCGATCCCGATCGCGAGGGCGCGCGCGCGCTGATGTTCGGCATGGGCCAGCACGCCTGCCTGGGCCACGCGATCATCCGGGCGACCTTGGTGCAGCTGCTGGGCGTCCTGGAAACGCTCACCCCCGAGACCGGCACCCTGCCAGCGCGCTGGTCGCCATTTGCGAAGGACTATCTTCCCGCCCTCGGCATCCGTTTCGAGGGCTGATCGAGGGGGGCGGGTCGCAGCTTGGCCGTGGTTCTTTCCTTGGGGTGATGCAGATCGCGCCTTGCTTGCGCCGCACCTCGCCCGAGGGCCCGGCCTGACGGCTTTCGCCGCAGGGGCTGCGGCCGATGCGCGATTGGCAGCCCGCATCGGCCGTGCCAGAGTGAGGGCGGATGCGCCTTACAGAAGGGGGCGATGACGACCGCATGCAGCATGGTCCCCGCCGGCCGGATGGGCGCCACGCTCGTGCGGCGGGCCCCGTCTCGTCGCCATCCTCATGCGTCAGGTTGAAGGGAAGGCGGATGAGCGAAACAGGAAGGATAGCATCATGAAGGAACTGCCGCTGAGCCGCGCCTTCACCCTGATCGAGCCGGGACCGGTGACGCTGGTCACCACGCATGACGGCGCAAGGGACAACGTGATGACCATCACCTGGACCATGGTGATGGATTTCACCCCGCGTTTCGCCATCACCACCGGGCCATGGAACCATTCCTGGACAGCACTGCGCGAGACCGGGGAATGCGTGATCGCCATCCCGACGCTGGACATGATCGACACGGTGATCGGCATCGGAACCTGCTCGGGCGCCGAGGTGGACAAGTTCCAGCGGTTCGGCCTGACGCGCCTGCCCGCAACGCATGTCCGGGCGCCGCTGATCCGCGACTGCCTTGCCAATATCGAATGCCGGGTGGTCGATATCGTCGAGCGGCACGGCATCGTCGTTCTGGACGGGTTGGCGGCCTGGTTCGACACCAACCGCACGGAAACGCGAACCCTGCATGCGGTGGGCGACGGCACCTTCGTCATCGACGGAGACAGGCTCGACCGAAGGGAGGCGATGCGATCGAAGCTGCCCGAGGGGGTATAGGCAGAACCTTGCGGAGACAGTCGGCCCTGGCAGCAGGGCGCACGCGGTTTCCCCGAAACTGCCGCCTGAACCTGGCGCAGCGAAAACGGTCCGAAGGTCACCGCCTGTCCGCACCGCTGTTAAGCCCGGCCCGTTACCCATTGTTCGGAAAGGAAAGAATTGGTGACCAGCATCGTCGGAAAATCCGACGGCGCGCTCCCCGCCGTCCAGTTCCCGGGCGTTCGTTTTCGCTATGGTCTCATGCAGTCGCGGATGGGCGGATTGCCATGCATCGAGCGTGCCACGGCCTGGTCGAGCGCCGTCTTGTCCAGCCCATCGAATTGAGGAGCCGCCTCCTTGATCGCCCAGTAGAGCCGGCGCATCACCGGGCTGTCGCCCCGGCGCGCATAGCCCCTGGCATAGCGCGGCATCTCTGCCTTCGGCACATCGACATGGTGCTTTGCAGCCCCGGCGGCTGCAGGGTTTTGCAGCGCCTCGGGCATAGGGTTCGCCGAAGGCACGAGCGCCAATGCAGCCCAAGAAGCGGATGCTGATATTCGAACAGGACCGCTCGCCTTGGCCCGGCATGGGCTGCCGGTCCTGCAGCCAGCGCATCAGCGTGCCGTCGTCGCCTGCCTCGTCCGGCAACTGCTGCAGTAGGCCGCCGGTCTGCTGGGGGGCAAGATCCATCGGCGACACAGAGCCCATCGCGCTGCCTTTCAGTTCCGGCAGATGCACCGCGACGGGCGTGCGAACTGGCCGGACACCTGTACAGGGCCGAGGATTTTCTGTCGGTGCACCGTGCGGCGCTGCATCATCCCTTGCGCGGACAGGATCGCGACGCTGGTCGGTGCCGTGGCGGGAACCTCCGCGGCCCGGTGCTGATCGCGGCAGCCGGGATAGGCTTGGCCTCTTTCCGGGAACGGATCGCCGAGCGGCGGCTGAAGCAGCCGCGGATGACGTCCGCGGACCGGGGAGATCCTCGCCTAGGAAGGTCGGCGCCGCAAGCCGGTGCGCCGGGTGCTCTCGCCGGGGCGATCCCGATCCTGATCCCGAGGCAGATCGGCGGCTGAAGCAGGGAAGGGAGGGGAAATACGCCCGGCCCATGGCGCGCGAAATGACCGCCGCGCGGGCGTTTCGCCTGATCCCCTCCAGCCGAAGGCGCGACCGGCCGGCTTTCCCGGCATGGCGAAAAGGCGACCCGCCCAGGGCCGATGCCCGCGCCTTGCCGCCGCCGCTTCGGTCCGCCGGAAGCTGGCAGCGCCGGTTTCTCTGCCCGGGGATGCCGGTGCCGGCCGGGGCAAGGCCGCCGCCCCGCCCGCGGCCGGCCGGCGGCGCGTCAGCGCAGCTGCGCCTTGTGCGGGGGATTGAGCTTGAAGATCCGCTCTTGCGCCAGCCGCCAATGCGCCAGGTCACCGACGCATTTGCGCACCTCGCTCAGGCTGCCCTCGACCCGGATCGTGCCCGGCACGACCTCTTCGGCCGGCAGCGGCTTCAGATGGTCCAGCATCTCGGCCGTTTCCTCGCGGCTGGGATCGCGGTCGTCGGAATAGACGAGCATGCAGCTTTCGGTCTTCTTGCGTTGCGCCTTCATTGCCATCATCCTTGGCCCTGGTTCTGGTCGATCAGCCCCGCACCTTCGTATTCCGGGCCGAAGCCGATCGGAACGGCATGGCTGTTCGCCATCTTGATAATGTCGTCGGAACGCTGCTGGTTGCGCTCGGCCGACAGGAGTTCCGGGGTCGCAGACAGCAGCCGGGCAATCAGCCCCGCCACCGCGGGACAGGCCATCGAGGTGCCGTCCATCACCCCTTTCGAGGTCTTGCTGACCCAAGATATAATCCCCACGCCGGGCCCGATAAAGTCCACTTCCGGTCCGATATTGCTGAATCGGGCGAAAAAGCGGTCCCCGACGGGGGCGGGATCCGTTGCGACGTTGCGCCCGGTGATCGCGCCCTCGGGCCAGGCGTCCAGCACCCCGCCGGCCGAAACCGCCACCACCGTCCCCGAGCGCGCCGGGTATGAGACCGGCGACATGTAGTCGTTGCCCGAGGCGGCGACGCAGACCGCGCCCATCGCCCGCGCCCGCCGCACCTCGCGCGAGATCGAGACCGGCTCGGAGCCCTGGCCGAGGCTGAGATTGATCAGGTCGCAGCCGTCGTCGACGGCCTGGCGGATGGCGCGGGCGATGGCGAATTCGCTGGCCCCGCCCGCATCCTTTTCGAAGACGCGATAGGAATGCAGCGCGACCTCGGGCGCCACGCGCGCCACGATGCCCGCGACATGGGTGCCGTGCCCGGTGCCGTTGTCGAACCATTCGTCGGCGGGCTCGGTGCCGGTGGTGTTCAGCCCGCGTTCGAGCTTCAGCCCCTTCGCGGGATCGACCCCGGTGTCGACGATGGCGACGCGGACGCCGCGCCCGTCGGCCTTTTCCGCCGGCGCCAGCATCCGCGCAAGCCCGTCGGGGAAATCCGCCCGGATGGGCGCCAGCGACAGGGTCAGCTCGGTCGGGCCCTTGTCCCTGACCGCGATATCCTCGGCCCCGCCCGGCCAATGGTCCGCGAAGGGCTGGCAGATCACCGCGTCGATGCGGGTCTGCCCGGCCGGCAGCGCGGTGCGGTAGCGCCCGTCCCGGTCCGTCACCCCGTCCGAGATGCCGAAGCCGCGCCGGCTGTCCAGCACCACCACGACCGAGGCCCCGGCGACCGGCTTGCCGCTGGCCGCATCGACGCAGCGCAACTCGAGCTCCTTGGCCGAGCGAAAGGCCGAGGGCTTGGCCTCCTTGCGGATGATGTCCATCTGGCCGTAGCGCAGCGGGTAAAGCCGCAGCTCGCGCCGCACGCGCAGGCCGGGATAGGCGCGCTGCAATTCGCGCGCCTGCTCGGGCCTCATGCAGACCAGCGATGCCTCGTTCTCGCCGATCGAATCGATCAGCCGGATGCGGCCGACCTCGGTATCGAGCAATCTCAGGCGCGGCCGGATCGCGGGCGCCGAGCCCTCGCCGGCGCCCTGCGCCACGCTGCCCGCGGGCCGGGCGCCCGATGCCCGGAACAGCCGGTGATGCATGGCGCGGAACAGCCGGAAGCTGCTGGTCTCCATGCTGTCGTTGAAGACGTTGTCATCGGGGACGATGACATAGCGGGCGGTCTTTCGGGACATGCGCTTGTGCTCCTTCCTGCCACCGCAAGGCTACACCGCCCGGCCGGTTTCGCCAAAGAATTGTCCATCACGGCCCCGGCCGCCGCTTTCGCGGAGGGCCGGAACCATGGAACCGGGCTGGTTTGTCGAGAGGTGTCGACCAGGCCGGGGGCGGCGCGGGGGAATACGGGCCCCGGCCGGGCGGCGGCGGGTCCGGGTTCAGTCGGCGGGAGCGGGCTCCGGCACCGGCTTGCGGACGTATTTCGCGTTCATCCCGGCCTCGATGACCGCGATCTGCGCGGCGATCTCGTCCTCGGTCAGGTTGCGCCAGCCCGACGTGTCCTCGATGAGGCCGAGCGCCTTCAGTTCCTGCCCGACCTGCCCCAGATCCACCTCGCCCCAGGACGAGCGGCCGATGCGGGGCAGGCGTGCATGCACGTGATTGGCGACCAGACGGTCGATCACCGTCACTTGGCTGCCGCCGAAGGATTCGAGATGCTGCACGATGTCGTCGACCGCATTCATCGAGCGCCGCTTGATGATGGCGATCTGCTGATGGGGCTGGGCGACATAGGCCAGAAGATGCAGCGGCGACGCGTCGACCGAGATGATCTGCCGGGCGGCGCGATATTGCGCGACCTGCTCCTCCTTGCTGCAGCGATGCGGCAGCCAGATCCGGTAGCCCTCGCGCTCCAGAAGCGCCTCGATCAGCGTTTCGCCCAGGATGGTGCCGCGGTCAAAGGGCAGGTCGCGGCGCGAGATGTAGAGCTTTTCCGCACCGGCCGGCGCGACCTTCTCCGCCGCGCTGCGGGCGAAGGCGACAAAGCGTCCGCTGCCCGAGATCAGGTCCGGGCCCAGGCCGAATTCCTGTCGCGGCACCACCAGCCGCTCGACCCGCGTCGGCCCCTTGGCGACCCGGATCTCGGCCGAGATGCCCAGGGCGGCAAGCAGCGCGGTCTGGGCCTTGATCGCCGCATCGTTCACCGGCCCGGCCTTGGGGATGTAGAGCGCCGAGCGGGTTCCGAAGGCCGGATCGTCCAGCGCCCAGAGCCTGCCGGTCGATTCCGTGATGAAATGGCCGAAATGGCCAAAGAAGATGCCGCCGAAGACATGGGTGCCCGGAATGAACTCCGGCGCCTCGGGGGCGCTGTATTCGACCGGGGCGTGCCGGGGCCGGCCATGGGTCAGCGAGACCGCGATGTCGACCGGCCTGCCGTCCCTGTCGAAAACGCCCGAGGCGTTTTGCAGGCGGCCGTTCTCATCCTCGCTGGGCGGCAGAATTATCGCATCGTCAACAATGATATAATCAACTGATTCGGACATATGGGCACCTTGAACGGCTTTGGCGCCACATTAGCCACGCGCGCGGCCATCGGCCAGCGGTAAAGGGCCGCGCATGCCGGCACGCCCCCGGAAAGCCGCGGAACGCGCCGGCCCAGAGGTCGGCGAAACTTGACCGTGCCGCGGGAATGCGGGATCAATCCTGACGGGTCCGGCCCCCAGTAGGGCACCATCTGGAGAAGAAACCTCTTGGCTAGCGGCGCACAATCGGTTCGGCGGACAGGCGATCGGCTGCGGACGATCGTCTGCACGGTGAAGAACGAGGGGCCATTCTTTCTGGAATGGCTGGCCTATCACCGTCTGATCGGCTTCAACCGCTTCGTCATCTTCTCGAACGACTGCACCGACGGCACGCACGAGATCCTGCAGGCCCTGGACGGCGCCGGGCTGATCCATCACTTCGACAACAGCGAGCTGTCCACAGACTTGCCCGAGGACCCGCAGGTCCGCGCCTATACCCGCGCCAACCGCATGGAGATCGTGCGCGAGTCGGACTGGATCATGGTGATCGACGGCGACGAGTTCCTGCAGGTCAAGGTCGGGGACGGCACGCTGGACGCGCTGTTCGCGGCCATGCCCGACAACGCCGATGCCATCGGCCTGCCCTGGCGGATCTTCGGCTCGGGCGGGGTGATCGAATTCAGCGACCGGCTGCAGATCGACACCTTCCGCCGCGCCGCGCCGCTGGACTTCGCCCCCAGCCCCAACCATCTGGCGATCAAGACGCTGTTCCGCCCCGACCTTGTGCGGCGCTTCGGCGTACATCGCCCGGTCTACAAGGGCTCATCGGGCACGCCGCGCAATCCGCTGCTGTTCGTCAACGGCTCGGGCCAGGACGTCACCGAGCATTTCCTGCGCGGGCGCTGGTGCATGTCGCCGGCGCTGGCGGGGTTCGATCTCGCGCAGGTCAATCACTACATGATCCGGTCGCACGAGGTCTTCCTGATGAAGAAATGGCGCGGCACGGCGAACAGCGCCAATGCGCAGCGGATCAATTTCGAATATTTCGACAAGTACAACAGCAATCACGACGTCGATCGCGGCATGCTGCGCTGGGTGCCCGCCGTGACGCAGGAAATCGCAAGCCTCACCGCCGCGCTGCCCGAGCTGACGGCGCTGGGCCGGTCGGCCTTCGATCTTTATGCCGGCCAGATCGCCGAGCTGAAGTCCCGGCTGCTGCGGGAATCGCCGCAAGAGCACGACCGCCTCTTCGACCCCGAGGTGGTGCAGGCCGAGATCGAGGCGCAAGAGCGGCGGATCGCGAAGCTCCGCGCCACCGTGCCCGCCGCGGACCGGGTGCGGATGATGCCGCCCGAGCGGCCCTCGCAGGCCGGCCCGGCGCCGCAGGCCGGCAAGGGCGACGCCGCCGCCCGGGCCGCGGGCGGGGACGATGCCGCGCCGCCGCCCGTTCCGGCGGCACCCGGCTGGCTTCTGGAGCTGCGCGGCGATCCGGCGCGGCGCGGGTTCTTCCAGTCCTTCGAACAGACCGGGCTGCATTACGTCCAGCGCGACACCGACCAGCTGGTGATCAGCTTCGACAACCTGTCGGCGGTCAATATCGACCCCGTCGACCGCGAAAGCTGGGGCTACGGCTTCATCAGGAAGAACGGCTGGTCGCATCTGGGCGTCTTTGCCTATGCCGCGAAATGGTTCCGCGAGGATGCGCTGTTCGACTACCTGTCCGGGCTGGCGCGGGACGGGTTCTTTGCCCGGTTCCGGTCGGTGGCGCTGATCGGCACCTCGATGGGCGCCTATGCCGCCACCGCCCTGGCGCCGCTGGCTCCGGGCTGCACGGTGGTGGCGTTTTCCCCGCAATCGACGCTGAAGAAGGCGCTGGTGCCCTGGGAGAAACGCTTCAGCTCGGGGCGCAAGGCCGACTGGTCGGGCGATTTCGCCGACGGCGCCGAAGGCGCGCGGGCCGCGGGCAAGCTGTGGCTGGTCTACGATCCGCGCATCGAAGAGGACCGCCTGCATATCGAACGCTATCAGGGCGAGAACGTCTCGTTCCTGAGGGCGCGCTATGCCGGGCACAAGACGGCGCTGTTCCTGCGCCGGGCCGGCCTGCTAAGCACGGTGGTGCGCGAGGCGGTCACCGGCACGCTGACCGAAAGCCGGTTCTACGACCTCTATCGCCAGAGCCGCTCGATGCCCTGGTATCTGAACAGCACCGCGAACCGCATCGCCGAATCCGCGCATCCGCGGCGGCTGCAGCGGCTGGACGCCTATCTGAAGAAGGTCGAGAAGCCGCAGATTTCCCGCAACCTGCACGCCCGCTTCCCCGAGATCATGTCCTCGGCCTGATCCGCCGGGGCGGCGGCTTCGGCCAATGGCCGCCGTTCGTCACCAGGATCCGCGCGGTCTTGGCGTCCGGCGCCGCGACCATACCGGCCGCCGGCTCGCGCTGCCGAAGATGCGGCCGACCGTCTGGACATTTCCCCTGACCGGGCGAAGAGGTCGGATTGACAGGGCAGGGCGCAAAACCCAAGCTGGCCGGCGGGGTGAAATGCCTTTCCGCAGATGGCCCCCTGCGCAACCGCCGCCATTCCGAAGGATCCATGGACCCCCGCAGCGCCCTTCCCTCGATCGACAGGCTTTTGCGCCAGGCCGAGGCGCGGGAAATGATCGCGCATCACGGGCGCGACAATGTCGTCGGGATGCTGCGCGAATTGCTGCGGGACCGGCGCATGGCGGCGGGCCGCGGCGATGCGGCGGCGGGCGAGGGCGTGCTGGAGGAATGCGCCCGGCGGCTGGCCGCGCAGGCCCGGCCCTCGCTGCGGCCGGTGCTGAACCTCACCGGCACGGTCAACCACACCAATCTGGGCCGGGCGCTGCTGTCGCGCCGCGCCGCCGAGGCCGCCTTTCAGGCCATGGTCAATGCCACGAACTTGGAATACGACCTCGACGGCGGTGCGCGCGGCGACCGCGACAGCCATGTCGAGGCGCTGATCTGCCGGCTGACCGGGGCCGAGGCGGCGACGGTGGTGAACAACAACGCCGCCGCGGTGATGCTGATGCTGAACACCCTGGCCCTGGGGCGCGAGGTCGTCGTCTCGCGCGGGGAGCTGGTCGAGATCGGCGGCGCCTTCCGGGTGCCCGACGTGATGGCCCGCGCCGGCTGCCGCCTGCACGAGGTCGGCACCACCAACCGCACGCATCTGCGCGACTATGCCAATGCGGTGAACGATGACACCGCCGCCTTCATGAAGGTCCATGCCAGCAATTACGCCATCGAGGGCTTTACCGCCGAGGTGCCGCAGGCCGATCTGGCGGCGCTGGCCCGGCGGCACGGCATCCCCTTCCTGATCGACTTGGGCAGCGGCTCGCTGATCGATCTGGACGCCTTCGGCCTGCCGCCCGAGCCGACGGCGCGGCAGGCGATCCGCGACGGCGCCGACGCGGTGACCTTCAGCGGCGACAAGCTGCTGGGCGGGCCGCAATGCGGCATCATCGCCGGCTCGCGCGCGCTGGTGGACCGGATGCGGGCCAACCCGCTGAAACGGGCGCTGCGGGTGGACAAGATCATCCTGGCCGCGCTGGCCGAGACGCTGCAAAGCCATGGCGATCCCGAACGCGCCCGGGCCGAGGTCCCGACCCTGCGCCTGCTGACCCGGCCCCGGGACGAGATCCGCGCCTTGGCCGAGCGGCTTTGCCCGCAGGTCCGCGCCGCGCTGCAGGGCGCGGCCGAGGTCTCGGTCGTCGACTGCCTGAGCCAGATCGGCAGCGGCGCCCAGCCCGTGGACCTGCTGCCCAGCGCCGGGCTGGCCTTTGCCGAAACCGGCGCCGTCTCGGCCGCGCGCATCGCCCGGGCCTTCCGCGACCTGCCGCTGCCGGTGATCGGCCGCATCCACAGGGGGCAGTTCCTGCTGGATCTGCGCTGCCTTGAGGACCCGGCGCCCTTTCTGGCCCAGCTCGACCGGCTGCGCTTCGCGGGGCCGGCTGCGTGAATGCGGGCCATGCGCGGCGGAGTGCGGGCCGGCGGCAAGCCGGTCAGCCCCCCGGCGCCGCGCCTTGAGGCGGGCCGCCCGCCGTGGCAGGGAGGGCGCGCCGCAAGGGACGACGAGATGACGCAACCCGGTCCTGGACAGGAGAACGAGCCATGGAATTCAGCCTGAAACGCCGACAAGTCATCGCGGGCCTCGCCGCCTGCGCCGCGATCGCCCCCGGCCTGGGCCGCGCCGCCGAGGTGCTGCGCTTCTCGGCCATCCCGGACGAGGACGCGACGAAGCTGATGGGCCGCTTTACCAAGGTGGCCGAATACCTGTCCGGCAAGCTGGGCGTTCCGGTCGAATTCGTGCCGGTGAAATCCTATCCCGCCGCCGTGGTGGCCTTTCGCAACGACCAGATCCAGCTGGCCTGGTTCGGCGGGCTGTCGGGCGTGCAGGCCCGGCTGGCGCTGCCCGGCTCGGTCGCCATCGCCCAGGGCGAGGAGGACGCGGCCTTCGTCAGCTATTTCATCGCCAACAAGGCGGTCGGCCTGACCGAGAGCCCGGATTTCCCGCAGGCGGCCCAGGGACGCAGCTTCACCTTCGGCGCCAAGACCTCGACCTCGGGGCGGCTGATGCCGGAATACGAGATCCGGCGCAACACCGGCATGGCGCCCGAGGTGTTCTTTTCCCGGGTCGGCTTTTCCGGCGATCACACCAAGACCGTCGAGCTGGTGCAGAGCGGCGCCTACGAGATCGGCGCGGTCAACTTCACCGCCTATGACGACATGGTGGCCAAGGGCCAGGTCGATCCCGCCGAAGTTCCGGTCATCTGGCGCACGCCCTCCTATCCCGACTACAACTTCACCCTGCGCGGCGACGCCGACGACCGGTTCGGCGCAGGCTTTACCGAGCGGCTGAAAGCGGCGATCCTCGGCATGGACGATCCGGAGATTCTCGGTGCCTTTCCGCGCAGCAAGTTCATCCCCGCCAGCAACGCGGATTATGAGCCCATCGAAGAGGTCGCCCGGCAGCTCGACCTGCTGGACTGAGGCCGGCTGATGGTGGAACTGCGCGGGCAGACGCTGGCCTACGGCCCGACCGTGGTGCTGGAGAACGTGACGCTGGCGATCCGGCCCGGCGAGCGGGTGGCGCTGCTTGGCCGCAGCGGGGCTGGTAAATCCACCCTGCTGGCGG
Organism: Paracoccus sp. MA; assembly: GCF_020990385.1. NCBI lineage: Bacteria > Pseudomonadati > Pseudomonadota > Alphaproteobacteria > Rhodobacterales > Paracoccaceae > Paracoccus > Paracoccus sp. MA. Next base: position 2,340,775 of record NZ_CP087598.1, on the reverse strand, counting down.
CGATCCGCGACAGCGCCATGGCGGCGGGCGAGGATGTGGCGCTGGTGCCGCAGGAAAACGGGCTGGTGCCGCAGCTGAGCCTGTTCCACAACGTCCATATGGGCCGGCTGCACCGGCATTCGGCCTTCTACAATCTGGTCACGCTGCTGCGCCCCTTTCGCCGCGACCGGGCCGAGGTGGCGGCGCTGGCGCGCGAGCTGGGGCTGGAGCCGCTGCTCGACCGCCCGGTCGAGCGGCTGTCGGGCGGCCAGCGCCAGCGCACGGCGGTGGCCCGCGCCATCCATGCCGGCGGCGGCTTCCTGCTGGCGGACGAGCCGGTCTCGGCGCTGGACGAGATGCAGGCGCCCGAGGTGCTGCGGGCGCTGCTGTCGCGCTTTCCGACCAGCGTGATCTCGCTGCACGATATCGGGCTGGCGCTGGCGCATTGCACCCGGCTGGTCGGGCTGAAGGACCGGCGTATCATCTTCGACCTGCGCACGGGCGAGCAGAATGCCTCCGACATCGACCGTCTCTACGCCGCTTGAGCCGCCGCGGCCGCGCCGGCGCGACAGGCCGCTGCGGCGGCTGCAGGTGGTGTGGATCGCGCTGACGCTGGCGGCGCTGGCGCTGTTCGCGGCCGATCTGCAGGTCAGCGCGCCCTCGCCCGGGGCGGTGCTGAAGGCGCTGGCGCTGGGCTTCGCGCGTCCCGATTTCCTGGCGCTGGAGAATCTGGGCCAGGCAATGCTGCTGACGCTGACCGTGGCCTTCGGCGGGGTCGCCATCGGCGCCGCGGCGGGCTTCGCCATGGCGCTGGCCTGGAACTGGCGGGCGGTCCGGGTGCTTTCGCTTTGCCTGCGCAGCGTGCACGAGCTGATCTGGGCGCTGTTCATCATCACCGTGACCGGCCCGGTGGCCATCGCGGCGGTGATGGCGCTGGCCCTGTCCTATAGCGGCATCTTCGCCAAGGTCTTCGGCGAGATCCTGGACGAGGCCGACCCCGCCCCGCGCGATGCCCTGCCGGGGCGCGGCCTGACGCTGTCCGGGCTGATCTATGCCAAGCTGGTGCCCAGCCTGCCGGCCTTCTGGAGCTATTTCTGCTATCGCATCGAATGCGGCATCCGCTCCAGCGCGGTGCTGGGCTTCGTCGGCCTGCCGACCCTGGGCTTCGAGCTCGACACGCTGTTCAAGCAGGGCCGCTACGACGGCGCGGCGGCGGTGCTGCTGCTGACCTATGCGCTGATCATCAGCCAGTCGCTGTGGCTGCGGCGGCGGCTGGTGCCGCTCTATGTGCTGGGGGCGCTGGCCTATCTTGCCGCGCTGTCGCCGGGCCAGGTCTCGGGCTTCGGGCTGTGGCAGCTTCTGGCGGTGGACATGGTGCCCGCGCCGCTGCGCGGCGCCGACCTGACGGCGGCGGGGACCTGGGGCGCCTTCGGCGACTGGCTCTGGCGGCTCGTCTCGCAGCAGGTCCTGCCGGGGGCCTGGGCCACGGTGCTGGTCAGCTATCTGGCCTTCGTGCTGTGCGGCATCGTCGCGCTTGTGGCATTCCCGCTGATCGTCACCGCGCTGGCCGGCCGGATCGGCGCCGGGCTGGGCCATGTGGCGCTGGTGATCATGCGCTCGACCCCGGAATACATGCTGGTCTTTGTCGGCGTGCAGGTGCTGGGCCCCTCGATGCTGCCGGCGGTGCTGGCGCTGGGGCTGCACAACGGCGCCATCATCGCCCATCTGGTCGGGCGGCAGGCCGAGGGCATGGTCCCGACCCTGCGCCCCGACCGGCCGGGCGGGGCCGGGCTTTATGCCTATGAGCTGGTGCCGCGCGTTTCCTCCGGGCTCATCGCCTATCTGTTCTATCGCGGCGAGATCATCCTGCGCGAAAGCATGATCCTGGGCATCCTGGGCATCGCCACGCTGGGCTTTTACGTGGACAGCGCCATCGCCACGCTGCGCTTCGATCGCGCCGCGCTGCTGGTGGTGGCGATGATCCTGCTGACGGCGCTGGCCGACTGGGCCTCTCGCGCGCTGCGCCGGCGGCTGAAGGTCGGCGCCGTCTCGACCCGGCCCTTCTGCTGAGGTCCTAGCCGGCGCCCGGGGCCGGAAAGCCGCTGATCCGCATGGCGGCAAAGCGTTCGCGCAGCCAGCGCGCGGCCGGGCCGCTGGGGCGCTGCTTGTGCCAGACCAGTTCCAGCGCCACCGGCCAGTCGGCGCCGTCGAATTGCAGCGCCGGGGTGACCAGATCGTCCCGCACCGGCGATTCCTCGATGATGTGGTCGGGCACCAGCGCCCAGCCGATGCCGCGGCGCACCAGTTGCAGGATCACCCAGTGGCTTTCCACCCACCAGACCTCGGCCGCCGTGCGCAGGCGCTGCTTTTCCGGTCCCTCGCTGCGCACCGCGACCATCAGCTGGCGGTGGCGCTTCAAGTCCTCCCAGTCCACCACCGTATGGGCCAGCGGGTGGTCCTTGCCGCAGACCAGCTTCAGCGGCACCCAGCCCAGCGTGTGGAAGGCGATCTCGGTCGGCAGCACCTCTTGCCGCCACATCACGCCGATATCGGCCTTGCCGTCCAGCACCAGCCGGCTGACATCCTCCATCATCGGGAACAGCAGCTCCAGCTCGACATGCGGGAAGCGCGCGGCGAATTCGGCGAACAGCGTCGCCAGCGGCTCTTCGGGATAAAGCTCGTCGATGGCGACGACCAGCCGGTGCTCGACATGCGCGGTCAGGCTGGCGGCGACGCCGATCAGGTGCTCGCGGCGGTCCAGCACCACGCGGGCCTCGGCCAGCAGCCGCTCGCCCGCGGGCGTCAGCACCGGGTTGCGTCCTTCGCGGCTGAACAGCGCCACGCCCAGGTCGTCCTCGAGATTCGAGACCTGGGTGCTGATCGCCGACTGCGCCTTGCGCAGCGCCCGGCCGGCGGCCGAGAACGAGCCGTGCTGCGCGGCGGCGACAAAGGCTTCCAGCTGGTCCAGCGTGACGGTCATCTATCTGCAAATCCGATGGTATCTAACTTTGTATTCTGGAAAATACAGATAGAAAGCGCAGCAAGCAACGATGAGGAATCACGATGACGATGCGCAGTTTCCCGGACCGGGTCCGCCACGCGGTGAGCTTCGAGCTGATCGGCCTGGCGATCGTCACCCCGCTGGCCGCCTGGATCTATGACAAGCCGGTGTTCGACATGGGCGTCGTCGGCGTCGGCGCGGCGACGCTGGCCACGGTCTGGACTTTTGTCTTCAACCTGGGCTTCGACCACGCCATGCGGCGCTGGGTCGGCCATGTCGGCAAGTCGCTGCGTCACCGGCTGCTGCATACCGCGCTGTTCGAGCTGGGCCTGCTGGTCATGCTGCTGCCGCCGATGGCCTGGTATCTGGGCATGACGCTGTGGCAGACGCTGCTGCTCGACCTGTTCATCGTGGCCTTCTATCTGGTCTACAACTTCGTCTTCAACATCGCCTATGACCGGATCTTCCCCCTGCCTGCCGCGCCGCAGGGTCGCGGGCGGGGTCACGGGCGCCGCCAGCCGGCCTAGCCCGGATCGCAGGCGATCTCGTCCAGCAGGAAGGCGCGGAACTTGCGGATCGCAGGACGGTTGCGGCGGCCCTTGGGATAGACCAGCCAGAAGCTGCGGCCGTTCTGCGCCACCAGCGGAAAGGGCTGGATCAGGCTGCCGGTCGCCAGCTCGAAGCGGAAGAAGCGCGGCGTCAGCAGCGCCACGCCGTAACCCTCCAGCGCCGCCCGCGCCTCGTGCAGGTCGGTCGAGAGCGTCAGGCCGGGCTTGGGCGGGGCCTCCCAGAAATCCACCCCCGCCTCGCGCATCCAGACCGCCCAGTTCGGGTCCACCCGGTCCAGCAGCGGCAGCTTCAGCAGGTCGGCGGGCTCGCGCAGCTCGTGCTTCCTGGCCAGCGCCGGCGACAGCATGGGGGTGTATTCGATGGGCATCAGGAAATGCTCCTCGACCCCCGGCCAGCCGCCCTCGCCGGCGCGGATGGCGACGGTGATGTCCTCGCGCCCGAAATCGACCAGATTGTCGCTGGTCTCCAGCCGCACCGCCAGGTTCGGGTGGTTCATCTGGAACTTGCCCAGCCGCGGCGACAGCCAGGCCCCGGCAAAGGTCGGCACGGTCGAGATCGACAGGGTCGAGACCGAATCCGCCGAGGGGTCGGCAAAGGCTTCGCGCAGCATGTCGAAGGCGTCGATGGTCGGACGGGCGAACAGCGCCCCGGTCTCGGTCAGCACGATCTCGCGCGGCTTGCGCAGGAACAGCGGCGTGCCGAGCCGTTCCTCGAGCAAACGGATCTGATAGCTGACCGCGGCCTGGGTCATGCCCAGTTCCTCGGCGGCGCGGGTGAAGTTCAGGTGCCGCGCCACCGCCTCGAAGGCGCGCAGGGCGGCAAGCGGGGGAATCGACATAAGCCTGCCTTATGGATGCTTGCCGAGGCTTTGTTGGTCATTGCCGTGGAAACCTAGCATGATCGAAGCGTGGATCAACCATGACCACCGAAAGGAGGGCAAAAATGTCCGATAATTCCGTATGCGATCGCCAACGCCCCTTCCTGCCGGGCCTGACCCGGCTGCTTTTCGGTGTGCTGCGCCGGGATAAGCCCAGCCTATCGCCATGCGAGGGGCGCATGGCGGCGCTGGACCATCCCGCGACCCGCAAGGCGCTGGCCGATCTGCCGGCGCATCTGCTGCGCGACATCGGTGTCGCCGACACGCGCAGCGACACGGCCGCCCCGCCGCAGGAAGGCGACGCGCTGCGCCGGCATCTGTGGTAAGGCGTCAGCCCGCCGCGCTTTTGCGCACGGTTTCTCCGAACTGCTTGCGATAGGCGCGCGCCAGCGTGGCGGGCGACGAAAACCCGGTGCGCGAGGCGATCTCGCCCAGCGTCAGCTTGGTCTCCAAGGCCAGCGCCCGGGCATGGGACAGCCGGATCTGCCGGTAATAGCCGCCGGCCGACAGGCCCAGATGGGCATGGAACAGCCGGTCCATGCTGCGCGGCGACAGCGCCGCGCGCTCGGCGATGCGGGGCAGGGGCAAGGGCTGTTCGGCGGTCTCGCGCATGGCGACGATGGCGCGCTGCAGCGACGGCGGCAGCGCGCTGTCGGTCATGCGGCTGGGCAATTGCCATTCCACCGGATCGGTGCTGCGGCCCATCACCCGGCCGAACATGTTCGCCACGTCGAAGCGCAGCGCCTCGCCCGCCTGCGCGCCGATCAGGTCCAGCGACCAGCTGAGCACGCTTTGCGCGCCGCCGCAGGTGACGATGTTGCCATCCGCGACATAGGGGTCCGCCACCACGGTGATTTCGGGGAAAGCCTCGGCCAGTGCCCCGCGCTCCATCCAGTGGATCGCGGCCCGGCGCCCGGCCAGCAGGCCCATGCGGGCCAGCAGCCACGCGCCGGTATCAAGGCCCCCCACCACCGGCAGCCCCCGCGCCTTGCGCAGCACCGCCTGCGCCGAATCGCGCTGCAGGTGGTCGCGCATGCCATAGCCCGAAACCAGGATCAGCGCATCCGTCGCCCCCACCCGTTCCAGCGGCAGATCGACCGAGATCGCCAGCCGCGAGGAACTGGTCACCGCCCCGCCGTCCAGCGAAGCGACCTGCCAGGAAAACAGCCGCCGCCCCGACAGGTCGCGCGCCGCCCGCAGGGGCTCGATGGCGCTGGCCAGCACCATGTTCGAGAAGCCGTCGAACAGCAGGAAGGTCAGGTGCAGCGGCGATTTTGGCGACATGGGCAAAGATTATGGCGTAAATTGCACATCATGCCAGCGGAATAGCTGTCAGGCTGCGGTGAAATCACATATTGCCGGAGCCATGAATGAACCGTGACGTCTTCATCACCTGCGCGGTGACCGGATCGGGGCAGAGCCACAAGAAGTCCGACCTGGTGCCGATCACGCCCCGCCAGATCGCCGAAGCCTGCATCGAGGCGGCGAATGCGGGCGCGGCCATCGCCCATGTGCATGTGCGCGATCCCCAGACCGGCGCGCCCTCGCGCGACCCGGCGCTGTATCGCGAGGTGGTGGACCGGGTGCGTTCCGCGGGCACCGACGTGGTGCTGAACCTGACGGCGGGCATGGGCGGCGACATCGTGCTGGGCTCGGCCGAGGCGCCGCTGCCGCTGTCGCCGCAATCCGACCTAATCGGCGCCAGCGAGCGGCTGGTGCATGTCGAGGAACTGCTGCCCGAGATCTGCACCCTCGATTGCGGCACGATGAACTTCGCCGAGGCCGATTACGTCATGACCAACACCCCCGGCACGCTGCGCGCCATGGCGGCGCGCATCCAGGCGGCGGGGGTGCGGCCCGAGATCGAGGTCTTCGACACCGGCCATCTGTGGCTGGCCAAGACGCTGGTGGAGGAGGGGCTGATCGACGATCCGGTGATGATCCAGCTGTGCATGGGCATCGCCTATGGCGCGCCCGCCGATCCCAACAGCCTGATGGCGATGGTGAACAACATTCCGCCCGGCTGGGTCTATTCCATGTTCTCGATCGGGCGGATGCAATTGCCTTACGTCGCGCAGGCGGCGCTGGCGGGCGGCAATGTGCGTGTGGGGCTTGAGGACAACATCTGGCTCGACAAGGGCGTGCCGGCCCGCAACGGCGATCTGGTCGAGCGGGCGGCGACGATCCTGAATGCGATGGGCTGCCGCATCCTCGGCCCGCAGGAGGTGCGCGACACGCTGAAGCTGACCCGGCGCTGAGCCGCAGGCCGAACCAATCCATAACACAAGACAGGGGGTCCACCATGAGCATCAATCTGACGAGTCGGGGGCTGACAAGGCGGGGCTTGCTGGCCGGCGCGGCGGGCATGGCGGCGGCGGGGCTGATCCTGCCGCGCGGCGCGCGGGCGCAGGAGGCGAAGCGCGGCGGCAGGCTGCGCATCGGCCATCTGGGCGGTGCGACCTCGGACACGCTGGACCCGGCGACCTATGCCGCCGGCCCGGTGGTGACGGCGATGCTGGCGGTCTGCAACAACCTGGTCGAGATCGACGCCAAGGGCCAGGCCGTGCCCGAACTGGCCGAGTTCGAGCCCGATGCCGAGGCCCGGGTCTGGACCTTCCGCCTGAAGGACGGCGTCACCTTCTCGGACGGGCGCAAGGTCACGGCGCGGGACGTGATCGCGTCCTTCGACCACCATCGCGGTGCCGATACCAAGTCCGGCGCCAAGGGCTCGCTGGAGCAGGTCAAGGAGATCCGCGCCGACGGCGACAATGTCGTGGTGTTCGAGCTGACCTCAGGCAATGCCGATTTCGCCTATCTGACTTCGGACTATCACTTCGTCATCATGCCGGCGAACGAGGACGGCACGCTGGACTGGCAGTCGGGCCTGGGCACCGGCGGCTATGTGCTGGAGAATTTCGAGCCCGGCGTGCGTATCACGCTCAAGCGCCGCGACGATTACTGGAAGCCCGACCGCGCCTGGTTCGACGAGGCGGTGCTGCTGACCATCAACGACGCCACCGCCCGGCAGAATGCGCTGATGACCGGCGAGGTCGATGTCATCAACTCGCCCGACCTCGCCACCCTGCACCTGTTGCAGCGCCGGCCCGGCCTGCAACTGGTCGAGGTGACGGGAACTGCGCATTACACCATGCCGATGTTCTGCGACCAGGCGCCCTTTACCGATCCGAACCTGCGGCTGGCGCTGAAATACGCTATCGACCGGCAGGAGGTGCTGGACAAGGTGCTGCGCGGCCATGGCCAGATCGCCAATGACAGCCCGATCGCGCCGGCGAACCGCTTCTTTGCCGCCGACCTGCCGCAGCGGGCCTATGACCCTGACAAGGCGAAACATTACCTGAAACAGGCCGGCATGGAGGGGCTGAAGGTCGAGATTTCCGCCTCGGACGCGGCCTCGGTCGGGGCGCTCGACATGGTGCAGCTGTTCCAGCAATCGGCCAAGGCGGCCGGGATCGAGCTGACCGTCAAGCGCGAGCCGGACGACGGCTATTGGTCCAATGTCTGGCTGAAGAAGCCCTTCTGCGTCAGCTACTGGAACGGCCGCCCGACCGAGGACGACATGTTCAGCCTGGTCTATGCCCGGGGCGCCGAGTGGAACGAGAGCCACTGGGACAACGAACGCTTCAACGAGTTGCTGCTGAAGGCGCGGGCCGAGCTGGACGACAGCCTGCGCGCCGAGATGTATCGCGAGATGCAGGGGCTGGTCTCCGAGGACGGCGGCACCATCATCCCGATCTTCGTGAACTATATCGACGTGGCCAATGACAAGGTGGCGCATGGCGAGGTGGCGTCGAACCGCTTCCTCGACGGCTGGAAGATCGTGGAACGGTGGTGGCAGGCATGAAGATCGCGGCAATCGGCGGCGGGGTCATCGGCGGCGGCTGGATCGCCCGCTTCATCCTCTCGGGGCATGACGTGGCGGTCCACGACCCCCACCCCGAGGCGCAGCGCATCGTCGGCGAGGTGCTGGCGAATGCCACCCGCGCCTGGGAAAGGCTGTTCCAGGCGCCGCTGCCCCGGCCGGGGCGCATCCTCTGGGCCGACTCGCTGGCCGAGGCGGTCCGGGACGCGGACTATATCCAGGAAAGCGTGCCCGAGCGGCTGGAGCTGAAGCACCGCATCATCGCCGAGATCGAGGCCGCCGCGCCCGGGACGGCGCTGATCGGCTCCTCGACCTCGGGCTTCAAGCCGTCCGAGTTGCGGCAGGGGGCGCGGCATCCCGCCCGCATCCTCGTCGCCCATCCGTTCAATCCGGTCTATCTCTTGCCGGTGGTCGAGGTCGTGGGCGGCGGCGCGGCGGCGGATCGCGCCTGCGAGATCCTGACCGAAATCGGCATGAAGCCGGTCCGGATCGCGCGCGAGATCGACGCCCATATCGGCGACCGCCTGCTGGAAGCCGTCTGGCGCGAGGCGCTGTGGCTGGTCCATGACGGCATCGCCACCACCGAGGAGATCGACGACATCATCCGCTTCGGCTTCGGCCTGCGCTGGGCGCAGATGGGCCTGTTCGAGACCTATCGCATCGCCGGCGGCGAGGCCGGGATGCGGCATTTCCTGGGCCAGTTCGGCCCGGCGCTGAAATGGCCCTGGACCAAGCTGATGGAGGTGCCCGACCTCGACGAGGCGCTGATCGACCGTATCGCCGGCCAGTCCGACGCGCAGTCGGGCCGGCATTCGATCCGCGAGCTGGAGCGGATCCGCGACGACAACCTGGTCGGCATCTTCCAAGCGCTCAAGGCGAACGACTGGGGTGTCGGCCAGACCGTGCGCGCGCAGGAGGACGGCTTCTATGCCCGCGCGCCCGTGCGGGCCGAGGGCTATCCGCTGCGCATCCATCAGGCCCGCGTGACCGGCGGCTGGGTCGACTACAACGGCCACATGACCGAGTTCCGCTATCTGCAGGTGCTGGGCGATGCGACGGACGCCTTCCTGATCCATATCGGGCTGGATGCCGATTACCGGGCGCAGGGCCGCTCGGCCTATACGGTCGAGACCCATATCCGCCACCTGGCCGAGGTGAAGGCCGGCGAGCTTTTGACCGTCGAGACCCGGCTGCTGGGCCATGACGCCAAACGCTTCCGCCTGCATCACGCCATCCTGCGCGAGGACGGCAGCGAGGCCGCGACCGGCGAGCACATGCTGCTGCATGTCGATACCGGCGAGGGCCGCGCCATCCCGATGCCGCCGGCGCTGCTGGAGGCGTTGGACCGGGTGGCCGCGCAGGACGGCGCGCCGCATCCCGACCATGCCGGCGCCGGCATCCGCCCGATCCGCCAGAAGGAGGCCACCGCATGAGCGCCGCCGAGGCCCGGCGGCGGCCCATCCTGAGGATGATCGCGGGCCGGCTGGGCATCGGGGTCTTTACGCTCTTCGTCATCTCGGTGCTGATCTTCCTGGCCGTCAGCCTGTTGCCCGGCGATATCGCCCAGCAGGTGCTGGGCCAGTCCGCCACGCCCGAGACCGTCGCCGCCTTCCGGCGCGAGCTTGGGCTGGATCAGCCCCTGGCCTGGCGCTATCTCGACTGGGTCGGCGGGGTGTTGTCGGGCGATTTCGGCCGCTCGCTGGCCAATGGCCGGCCGGTGGCGGACCTGCTGGCCGCGCGGCTGGGCAACACGCTGTTCCTGGCCGCCTATGCGGCGGTGATCGCGGTGCCGCTGGCGGTGGGGCTGGGCCTGCTCGCCGCTTTGTGGCGCGGCAGCTGGTTCGACCGCATCGCCAATGTGGCAACGCTGTCGGCGATCTCGTTTCCGGAATTCTTCATCGCCTATATCCTGATGTTCTGGCTGTCGGTCAGGATGGGCTGGTTCCCCTCGATCGCCGATCCCGGCGCCTCGCCGCGGCTGGCCGAGATGCTGGGCCGCGCCTTCCTGCCCGCGATCACGCTGGTCCTGGTGGTGACCGCCCACATGATGCGGATGACGCGGGCGGCGGTGGTCAACGTGCTGGGCGCGCCCTATGTCACCATGGCGCGGCTGAAAGGGGTGTCGCGCTGGCGCGTCGTCACCCGCCACGCCCTGCCGAACGCGCTGGCCCCCATCGTCAACGTGGTGGCGCTGAACGTGGCCTGGCTGATCACCGGCGTCGTCATCGTCGAGGTTGTCTTCGTCTATCCCGGCCTCGGTCAGCTGATGGTGGACAGCGTCACCAACCGCGACATTCCGGTGGTGCAGGCCTGCGCGCTGATCTTCGCCGCGGTCTATATCCTGCTGAACCTGCTGGCCGACGTTCTGGCGATCGCCACGAACCCCCGCCTGCTGCATCCGAGGTAAGCCCATGATCCGGATGCTGAAAACCATGCCGCCGACTGCGATCCTGGGGGTTCTGGTCATCGCCGCCTATGCGGTGATCGCGCTCTTCGCGCCGCTGCTGGCCCCCCATGCCGAGGCGCAGATCGTCGGCGCCCAGTTCGAGCCGTGGAGCGCCGCCTATCCCCTTGGCACCGACACGCTGGGCCGGGACATGCTGTCGCGGCTGATCTGGGGCGCGCGCAATACCGTGGGCGTGGCGCTGGTCACCACGGCGCTGGCCTTCGGCATCGGCGCCATTGCCGGACTGCTGGCGGCGGCGCTTGGCGGCTGGGTCGATCTGGCGCTGTCGCGGCTGGTCGACGTGCTGATGGCGGTGCCGGCGCTGATCCTGACGCTGCTGGCCCTGTCGGCGCTGGGGCCGGGGGTGGCGAACCTGGTCGTGGTGGTGGCGATCCTCGATTCCACGCGGGTCTTTCGCCTGGCCCGTGCCACGGCGATGAACGTCATGGTGATGGACTATGTCGAGGCGGCGCAGCTGCGCGGCGAGGGCACCTGGTGGATCATCAGCCGCGAGGTGCTGCCGAACATCTCGGCGCCGCTGATCGCCGAGTTCGGGCTGCGGTTCTGCTTCGTGTTCCTGACCATCTCGGCGCTCAGCTTCCTGGGCCTCGGCCTGCCGCCGCCGATGGCGGACTGGGGCGCGATGGTGCGCGACAATGCGGCGCTGATCACCTTCGGCGACATCACGCCGCTGCTGCCCGCCGCCTGCATCGCCGTGCTGACGGTCTCGGTCAATTTCGTGGTGGACTGGATGCTGCACCGCGCCTCGGGTCTGAAGGACTGAACCATGCTGCTGAACATCGAAAAGCTGAAGGTCGAGGCGCGGCGCGAGGAAGGCTGGACCCCGATCCTGCACGGCGTCGACCTGCAGGTCGCCCGGGGCGAGGTCGTCGGGCTGATCGGCGAATCCGGGGCCGGGAAGTCCACGCTGGGCCTTGCGGCGCTGGGTTTCGCGCAGGGCGGGCTGCGCTTTGCCGGCGGGCGGGTGATCCTCGACGGCACCGACCTGCTGCAATTGCCCGAGCGCCGGCGCCGCGCCTTTCGCGGCCGCCGGGTGGCCTATGTCGCGCAATCGGCGGCGGCAAGCTTCAACCCGGCATGGCGGCTTCTGGACCAGTTCTGCGAGGGGCCGGCGATCCACCACACGGCGGACCGCGCGGAATCCGAAGCCTTCGCGCGCCAGCTCTACGCCGCCATGCACCTGCCCGACCCGGAGCATTTCGGGCTGCGCTTTCCGCATCAGGTCTCGGGCGGGCAGTTGCAGCGGGCGATGGTCGCCATGGCCATGGCCTGCAAGCCCGACCTGATCGTCTTTGACGAGCCGACCACGGCGCTGGACGTGACCACGCAGATCGGCGTGCTGGCGGCGATCCGGCAGGCGGTCGAGACCACGGGCACGGCGGCGATCTACATCACCCACGACCTGGCCGTGGTCGCCCAGATGGCCGACCGCATCAAGGTCATGCGCCACGGCCGCGAGGTCGAGGACGCACCGACCCGCCGGATGATCGAGGCGCCGGCGCAGGAGTACACCCGCTCGCTCTGGGCGGTGCGCGAGTTCCGCCGGCCGCCGCGCACCCTGCCGCAGGCCAGCGCGCCGACGATCAGCATCCGCGAGGTGACGGCGGGCTATTCCTCGCTGGACGTGCTCAGCGAGGTCAGCTTCGACATCCCGCGCGGCGCCACCGTGGCGGTGGTGGGCGAATCCGGCTCGGGCAAGTCCACCACGGCGCGGGCGATCACCGGGCTGCTGCCGCCGCGCGCCGGCAGCATCGCGCTGAACGGCACGCCCCTGCCGCCGCGCCTGGCGCAGCGCAGGCTGGAACAGAAGCGGGCGGTGCAGATGATCTATCAGATGGCCGACACGGCGCTGAACCCGCGCCAGACCATCCGGCAGATCCTGTCGCGGCCCCTGCAATTCTACCTGGGCCTGACCGGCCGCGCGCGCGAGACGCGGCTGCATGAGCTGATGGAGCAGATCGAGCTGGAACCGGCGCGCTTCCTCGACCGCCTGCCGGGCGAGCTGTCGGGCGGGCAGAAGCAGCGCATCGGCATCGCCCGCGCGCTGGCCGCCGATCCTGAATTCATCATCTGCGACGAGGTGACCAGCGCGCTGGACCAGCTGGTGGCCGAGGGCATCCTGCGGCTGCTCAGCAAGGTGCAGGACGAAACCGGCGTCAGCTACATGTTCATCACCCATGACATCGCCACCGTCCGCGCCATCGCCGACGAAGTGGTGGTGATGAAGGGCGGCCGGGTCATGGACAAGGGCTTGAGGTCCGAGGTGCTGGACCCGCCGCGCCATGCCTATACCCGCGAATTGCTGGCCTCGGTGCCGCAGATGGACCCGGACTGGCTGACGCGCCGCATCGCCGAGGGCCGCATCGCCGAGGGCGCGGCATGATCCGCGATCCGCAGGTGCTGGACTTCATCGCCCGGACCGAGGCCGCCTATCCGCCCGAGGCGAACGCGGCCAGCGCCGCCGAGAACCGCCGCTTCTACGATGCGATGTGCGCTGTCTTTCGCGCCCCGCGCCCGCCCGGCCTGAAGGTCGAGGATCGCCGCATCGGCGGCGTGCCCTGCCGCGTCTATGGCGCGGAGACCCGCGTGGCCGTGGCCTATGTGCATGGCGGCGGTTTCGTGGTCGGCGGGCTCGACAGCCATGACGATATTTGCGCCGAGATTGCCGATGCCACCGGCTTGCAGGTCGTCGCGGTCGATTACCGGCTGGCGCCCGAGCATCGCTGGCCGGCGCAGATCGCGGATGTGCAGGCGGTCTGGGACGCGCTGGACCGTCCCGCCGTCATCGCGGGCGACAGCGCGGGCGGGTTGCTGGCCGCCGCGCTTTGCCTGTCGCGTCGCGGGGCGCGGCAGCCGCTGGGGCAGGTGCTGGTCTATCCCGGCCTTGGCGGCGACGGCAGCGCGCCCTCCTATCGCGAGAATGCCGAGGCGCCCCTGCTGCGGACCGAGGATCTGGCCGGCTATCACACCGCGCTGCATGGCAAAGGCCCCGTCGATCCGCTGGCGCGTCCCCTGCAGGCCGACAGCCTGGCCGGCTTGGCGCCGGGTTTCGTCGTCACCGCCGATGTCGATCCGCTGCGCGACGACGGGCGCGACTATGCGCGGCGGCTGCGGGTCGAGGGCGTCGCGGCGCATTGGCGCAACGAGCCGGAGCTGCCCCATGGCTATCTGCGCGCCCGCCGCCGCAGCGACCGGGCGCGGCGCAGCTTCCAGGCGATCCTGGTCGCGATCCGGCAATTCGCGGACCGGGCCTAGTCGCGCTTGCCTGCCAGCGCGACGATTTCCGAATGCGGGCGGTCCAGCCTCTGGTGCAGCCCGTCGCGGAAGGCGCGCTGCAGGATCCTGCGATAGCGCGCCGCGTCCGGGCCGTAATGCCGCGCCTTGCCGCGCCAGCGCAGCGCCAGCACCGGCAGAAGCGGCCAGAACCACGGTCCCGCCGCGACGCGATAGGCCAGCAGCGCGTTGCGATACATGTAATAGACCTTCCACATCGGCCGCAGCACCAGATGCCCGCCGGACTGGATCGAGCCGGTGTCATGCTCGAACCGGATCTCGGGCAGGAAGCCGATGCGCAGGCCCTTGCGGCGCATTTCCAGCGTATAAAGCTGGTCGTCGCCATAGATGAACAGCCGCTCGTCGGGATAGCCGGCGCGGGCGATGCTGGCGCGCGACAGGAACAGCCCGACAAAAGAGGTCATGTCGATCTCGACCGGTCCGCCGTCGGGGCCGTAATCGTCGTCGCCCAGGTGAAAGCCGCGCCGCCCGGCGCCGGCGAGGGTGCGCAGGAATTCCGGCAGCCGCCAGAACGGGTTGCGATAGGGCCGGTTCATCTCGCAGACTTGGCCCCCGGGCGTCAGCACCGCCGCCCCCAGCGCGTCCCAGCCCCGCAGGTCCAGGCTGCGGAAATGCGCGATCTGGCCCGGGGCGGGGCGGCCGTCGTCGTCCATCAGCACCACCCAGTCGGGGTCCAGCGTCTCGACCACCTGGCGCAGCCCGCGCGCGAAGCCGCCGGCGCCGCCCAGGTTGACCGGGTGATGCACGGCGATCAGCCGGGGATCGTTGATGCCGCCCAGATAGTCCCGCGTGCCGTCGCCCGAGGCGTTGTCGAAGACCAGCACATGATCCAGGTCCTGGGCCAGCAGGCGCGAGAGCGTGACGCGCAGCCGCTCCAGCCGGTCATGCGTGACGACCAGCGCCGCGATGATCTGGCGTGCGGGGACCGCGCTGGCGGGCGGAATCTGGTCTGGACGCATATCCGGTTCGCTGTTCAGGACTACGCCACGGATCGCCGGCCTGCGCCCGCCCCGGATCGTAATGAACAGCATACATATCGAAGGATAGCGTCCGGAACAAGCGCGCCCGCACCAGAGCGACGGGTCCGGTTCAGGCCGGGTCCGGGCGGCGGAGCCCAAGCGCCAGCATGGCCAGCGTCACGAGCCCCGAGCAGACATAAAGTCCAATCAGCCCGGCAGGGCCGATGCCGGCCAGACATCCCGCCATGGCCGCAAGCTTGGCGATCAGCACGGCAAGGATCAGGATCGGCATGCCGCCCCGTGCCCAGCCGGCCGGTTCCGCCGGACGCCATGCGTCCTTCCCGATGATCCCCGTCCCGATGATCCCCGTCCCGATAATCCTCGCCCTTGGTCCTGCCGCATGCCGTTTCCCGTCGATTCGCCCGTGTGCGAATCAAGCTATATCGGCAAAAGATTGACGGAGTCCTGACGGCGTGGCGTCAGCAAGGGGGCGGTTGGCGTGAAACCGCCGAGTCGCGGGCCGCCCCGCGACCGGGCGGGGCGCCTGATCGGGCTTACAGGTGGATCGCGGCGAATTTGGCTTCGTCGATGCCCAGGCGACGCAGGTCCGCGGCCGCCGGGCGGCGATGCGCTTCAGCCGCCGAGGCGACGGCGATGGCGGCCCGCAGGGTCGAAAGGGCCGAATGGATGGAATGGAAGGCGCGGTGCATTTTTCTGCCTGTCTGTATGATCGTTTCCGATGACAGACAGATGGGCGCCGCAGGCCCGTTCTGCAACGCAGCAAAAGGACAAGGCGGCCATGCCGCCAGAACATGGCAGGCCCCGGCCCTTGCGGGACCGGGGCGGTTTTTTGGTCAGTCCTCTTCGCCGGCGAGCTGGCTCAGCACCTCGCCCTTGCCGCGGGCGCGCAGGATCAGCGGCACGATCAGCGCCAGCGCGGCGATGCCCAGCAGCGCGGCCGCGATGGGGGACTGCACCAGCGTGGTCCAGTCGCCTTGGCTGATGGACAGCGCCCGGCGCAGCTGCTGCTCGGCCAGCGGGCCAAGGATCAGCCCGACCACGATCGGCGCGATCGGATAGCCGAAGAGCCGCATCACATAGCCCAGCACGCCGAAGCCCAGCAGCATCCCCAGCTCGAAGGCCGAGGGGTTGGCGCCGATGGTGCCCAGCGTCGCGAACAGCAGGATGCCGGCGTAAAGCCAGGGCTTCGGCACCGTCAGCAGCTTTACCCACAACCCGATCATCGGCAGGTTCAGCACCAGAAGCATGGCGTTCGCGATCAGGAGCGAGGCGATCAGCCCCCAGACCAGCGTGGGGTTGGTGGCGAAGAGCAGCGGGCCGGGCTGCAGCCCGAACTGCTGGAAGCCCGCCAGCATGATCGCCGCCGTGGCCGAGGTCGGCAGGCCCAGCGTCAGCAGGGGCACCAGCGTGCCGGCGGCGCTGGCGTTGTTGGCGGCCTCGGGTCCGGCCACGCCTTCGATGGCGCCTTGGCCGAATTCCTCGGGGTGCTTGGTCAGCTTCTTCTCGGTGGCATAGGACAGGAAGGTGCCGATCTCGGCCCCGCCGGCCGGCATGGCGCCGATGGGAAAGCCGATGAAGGTGCCGCGCAGCCAGGGCTTCCAGGACCGCGCCCAGTCGCGCGCGCTCATCCAGATCGAGCCCTTGACGGCCGTCACCTCGTCCTCCTGCTGGTTGCGCTGGCCGGCGATGAACAGCGCCTCGCCCACGGCGAACATGGCGACGGCCATGGTGGTGACTTCGATCCCGTCCAGCAGCTCGGGCGTGCCGAAGGACAGCCGCGCCTGCCCGGTCAGCTGATCGATGCCGACGCAGGCCAGCGCCAGGCCCAGGAACAGCGAGGTCAGCCCGCGCAGCGCCGAATCGCCGAAGGCGGCCGAGACGGTGACGAAGGCCAGTACCATCAGCGCGAAATATTCGCGCGGACCGAAGACCAGCGCCAGCTTGACGATGCTGGGCGCCAGGAAGGCCAGAAGCAGCGTCGCGATGAGCCCGGCGATGAAGGACCCGATGGCCGCGGTGGCGAGCGCCGGCCCGCCGCGGCCCTTGCGGGCCATCTTGTTGCCTTCCAGCGCGGTGATGATCGAGGCGCTTTCGCCCGGCGTGTTCAGAAGGATCGAGGTGGTCGAGCCGCCATACATGCCGCCGTAATAGATGCCGGCGAACATGATGAGCGAGCCAGCCGGGTCCAGCCGGTAGGTGACGGGCAGCAGCAGCGCCACGGTCAGCGCCGGACCGATGCCCGGCAGCACGCCGACGGCGGTGCCCAGCGTCACGCCGATCAGCGCGTAAAGCAGCATCATCGGCTCGGCGGCGGTGCCGAGCCCCTGCAGCAGGAATTCGAATGCGCTCATGGTTCAGCCCCGCGGAAAAGCCAGATGCTCAAGCGGCCCGGCGGGCAGGTGCAGCATCAGAAGTTGCGAGAAGACGACCCAGACCACGAAGGCGAAGACGATGCCGACGGGAATGGTCATCGCCAGGTTGCGCTTGCCGAAGGCCCGGGCGGTAAAGCCGAAGAGAATGCCGGTGGCGATGGAAAAGCCGGTCGTGTGCAGCAGCATCAGCTGCAGGGCCAGGCCCGCGACGATCCACAGCACCGGCGCGGCGTTCTGCGGCGGGCGTTCGGGGAAATCGCCGCGCAGCGCCTCGATGGCGGTCCAGACGGCCAGGCCCAGCAGGCCGAAGCCGACCACGCGCGGCACGCTGGCCGGGCCGATGCCGGAATAGCCGCCCAGATCGGCCAGGCGCGCGCTGTCCCACAGCATCACGCCGCCGGCCACCACCAGCCCGGCGGCGATGATCAGCGCCGCCGTATCCCGGCGGCGCGGCGATTCATGGCGGTGCGCGCTCATTTCACCAGACCGATGTCCTTGAGGATCGCCTCGGTTGCGGCGACGTCCTGTTCCAGCTGGGCCTCGAATTCCGGGCCGGCCAGATAGGTGTCCATCCAGCCCTTGTCGGCCAGCTGCTTCTGCCAGCTTTCCGATTTCGCCATCTTCTCGATATCGGCGGTGACCTTGGCCTTCTGCTCGTCCGAGAGGCCCGGCGCGGCGGCGACCATGCGCCAGTTTTCCAGCACCACGTCCAGCCCGGCCTCTTGCAGGGTGGGCGCATCGACGCCCTCCAGCCGCTCGGGCGAGGTGACGGCCAGCAGCCGCAGCGTGCCGGCCTGGATCTGGGCCTCGAACTCGCCCAGCGAGGAAATGCCGGCCGTCACCTGGTTGCCCAGGATCGCCGCCAGCGCCTCGCCGCCGCCGGAATAGGCGATATAGTTGATCCTGGTCGGATCGACGCCCGCCGCCTTGGCGATCAGCCCCACGGCGATATGGTCGGTGCCGCCGGCCGAGCCGCCGGCCCAGCTGACCGCGCCGGGATCGGCCTTCAGCGCCTCGATCAGCCCGGCGATGTCCTGGATGGGCGAGGCGGCGGGGACCACGATCGCCTCGTATTCGCCGGTCAGCCGGGCGATGGGCGTCACGTCCTTGAGCGAGACGGGCGAGTTGTTGGTCAGGATGGCGCCGACCATCACATAGCCGCCGACGATCAGCGCATCGGGATTGCCCTTGTTCTGGCTGGCGAATTGCGCCAGCCCGATGGTGCCGCCGGCGCCGGGCACGTTCTGCACCTGCACCGAGCGCGACACGCCCTCTTCCTGCAGCACGGTCTGCATGGTGCGCGCGGTCTGGTCCCAGCCGCCGCCGGGATTGGCCGGGGCGATGATGGTGTAATCGGCCATGGCCGGCAGGGCCGTGGCCGCCGCGAACAGGCTGGCGAGAACGAATTGCTTCATGGTCTTCCTCCGCATCGACCGGGCGCGTCCGCGCCGGTCCGGTTATCCGTTTTTCCGGTTCTGGCCCGCATCTCTCCCGGAATGCGGGCGGCTCCTCCGCGGGTCCGCGCGCAGGCGGGCCCGGTGCCTTTCCAGCACAGAAAGCTGTCACGGACCTGACATCGCGGCGAAAAACTATTCCCCGGCCAGCGCCTTGTTCCAGCGCGCCAGCAGCCTGGCCCGCGTCGCCTGGTCCAGATAGGCCAGAAGGCCGGGGCTGACCGGCACCGGCTTCAGCCGCAGCCCGGCCAGATCCTGCATGCCGCCCGCCGGGCCGGGCTGGCCCGCCACCTCAAGGCTGACGGCCGACAGCCGCAGCGTTCGGGACAGCAGGCTCTGGCCCTCGGGCGACATCAGGAAGGCCAGGAAATCCGTCCCCAGCCCCGGCTGGCGCGCCGCCGTCGGCACCAGCGCCACGCGCGAGACGACCACGGTGAAATCGCGCGGCAGGATCACGCCCACCTCGGGATGCTGGCGCGCCCAGTCGGCGGCATAGGAGCCGAGCAGGTTGTAGCCCACCGCCAGCCGCCCGTCGGCGATCCGCTCCAGCAGCTCGGCCGAGGTCGGGAATTGCTGCACGCCGGCGCGGCCCATCGCCTGCACCACCGACCAGATGCCGGGATAAAGCTCCTGGTCGCGGGCCAGGAACAGATAGCCCACGCCCGAGCGCGCCACGTCATAGGTGCCGATCCGGCCCTGCGCCTCGGCCGGATGTTCGGCCATCCAGCGGATCAAGGCGGCGCGGGTGGCGGGCGGCTCGTGATCGGCGAAGCTGGGCTTGTGATAGGCAAAGACCGCCGGCTCGAAGGTCAGCGCATAGGCGGTGTCGCGCCAGTTTGCCCAGTTGGGCCAGCCGGGCGTGTCCGGCGTCGCGACCGGCCGGGCGTAGCCGTCATTCGCCAGCTTGACCTGCAGGTCCATGGCCGAGGAAAAGGCGAAATCCGCCGTGCCGCCGCCCGCCTGCGTCTCGGCGACGATGCGGTCGTGCAGCTCGGTCGTCAGCAGGTTCTCGTAGCGCACGGCGACGCCGGGATGGATGCGCTGGAAGGCGGCGATCAGCGGCGCGGCCAGATCGTCGTCGAGCGAGGAATAGACCGACAGCTCGCGCCCGTCGCCGGCCGGGGCGGGAAACAGCGTCACCTGGGCCGATGCGTCGCCCGGCCACAGCGCAAGGGCGGCGGCGATGGCTGGCATAAGGCGGGCAAGCAGGCGCATGATCGGCGACTTTGCCAAAGCGGCAGCCCGTTCACAAGTCCGCCCCGCGCCGCTAGGCTGCAGGCGAGGGGGAAAACCATGCGCATCCTGCTTGTCGAGGACAACCTGTCGCTGGCCGAGGGGCTGACCGCCCTGCTGCGGCAATCGGGTTATGCGGTGGACGTGGTGCATGACGGCGCCTCGGCCGAGGCGCTGGCGGCGGCGGAAAGCTTCGACCTGGTGATCCTGGACCTGAACCTGCCGCA
The DNA here is from genome assembly GCF_020990385.1 of Paracoccus sp. MA. Classification (NCBI taxonomy): domain Bacteria; kingdom Pseudomonadati; phylum Pseudomonadota; class Alphaproteobacteria; order Rhodobacterales; family Paracoccaceae; genus Paracoccus; species Paracoccus sp. MA. The sequence goes on along the minus strand of NZ_CP087598.1, from coordinate 2,320,441 downwards.
GATGGACGGGCTGGAGGTGCTGCGGGCGATGCGGGCGCGGCGCAATCCGGCGGCGGTGATGATCCTGACCGCGCGCGGCGCGCCCGAGGAGCGGGTGCGCGGCCTCGACCTGGGTGCCGACGACTATCTGATCAAGCCCTTCGACATCGGCGAGTTCGAGGCGCGCATCCGCTCGCTTCTGCGCCGTCAGGCGGGGCTGCGCAACTCCACCGTCAGCTTCGGCGATCTGGTGCTGGACCAGACGGCGCGCAGCTTCCTGCTGGCGGGGCAGCCGCTGGACCTGCCGGCGCGCGAACGCGGGCTGCTGGAGCTGCTGATCATGCGCGCCGGCAAGGTGGTGGCGCGCGAATCGATCGTGCAGTCGCTGACCTCGCTGGAGGACGACCTGTCCGCCAATGCCATCGAGCAATATGTCAGCCGGCTGCGCAAGCGGCTGGCGCCGGCGGGGCTGACGGTCCGGACGGCGCGCGGCATCGGCTATTTCCTCGACCGGGCGGCGCCTTGATCCGGCGGCCGTTTTCCCTGCGCCGCCGCCTGCTGGCCTGGCTGCTGCTGGCGACGCTGGTGCTGGGAACCGCCGCGCTGATCGACACCTGGCGCGAGGCGGTGCGCATGGCCAATGCGCTGGCCGACCGGGTGCTGGCCGGTTCGGCGCTGGTGATCGCCGAGCGCGCCTCGCTGGACGATCAGGGCCGCATCGCCATCGAAATCCCCTATGGCGCGCTGGAGATGCTGAGCTCCGCCGCGCAGGACCGGGTCTTCTATCGCGTGGACGGCCCGCCCGGCCATATCGTCACCGGCTATGGCGACCTGCCGATGGCCCCGGCGCGGCAGGGCGGCGAGCCCGCCTATGCCGACGGCGCGTTTCGGGGCGAGCCGGTGCGGGTCGCGAGCCTCGCCCGCGCCGCCTCGACCGGCATCGACGAGGTGCCCTTCGTGGTGACCGTGGCCGAGACCACCAATGCCCGGCGCGAGCTGACGCGGGCGATCCTGATGCGTTCGGCCCTGCGGCTGGTGCTGATGATCGCCGGCGCGGCGCTGATCGTCTGGATCGCGGTGACGGTGTCGCTGCGCCCGCTCTACCGGCTCAGCGAGGAAATCGCCGCGCGCAGCCCTGACGACCTGAGCCCCATCGGGACGCCGGTGCCTTCGGAGGTGCGGGGGCTGGTCGGCACGGTGAACTCGTTCATGCGGCGGCTGGGCGCGGCGCTGGACGGGATGCGCAACTTTACCGGCAATGCCGGGCATCAGCTGCGCACGCCGCTGGCCGTGGTGCGCACGCAGCTGGCGCTGGCGGCGCGGGCCGCCACCCTGTCCGAGGCGCAGGCCGCCGCCAGCAAGGGCGACGCCGCCGTGGCCCATGCCGAGCGCATCCTGGCGCAGCTTCTGCTGCTGGCCAAGGTCGATGCCGCCGAGGGCGCCGGCCGGGGCACGGTCCTGGACCTTGCGGCGCTGGCGCGCGACCTGACCGCCGAGCATATCCCCGCCGCCGCCGAGGCCGGCATCGACCTGGGCTTCGAGGGCGCGGGGCCGGTGACGGTCCGGGCCGAGCCCCTGCTGCTGGGCGAGGCGCTGAGCAACCTGATTTCGAACGCGCTTCTGCATGCCGGCCGCGCGGCGGTGGTGACGGTGCGCGTCCGGCGTGATGCCGGCGAGGCGGTGCTGGAGGTCGAGGACAACGGCCCCGGCATCCCGCCCGAGGCCCGCGCCGCCGCCGTCAGCCGATTCGCCCGCGGCCAGACCTCGGGGCCGGGCATGGGGCTGGGCCTGCCGGTGGCGCTGGAGATCGCCGGCCTGTTCGGTGGCCGGCTGACCTTGGCCGAGGGGGCCGACGGACGCGGGCTGCTGGCGCGCATCACCCTGCCGGCGGCGGCCCCGGCCCGGTCCGTGCAAGAAAATGCCGGGATCGGCACGGAACCCTTGCAATCGTGACCCGGATTCGCCATCTTTTGCGCGTTCGCGTCTTCGTGAACGCAGTTTGATGGCCGGGCCCCTCTGGCGGACGTGGCGGCACGTCCGTGATGTCGGCATCGATCTTTGACCAGCCGCCTGGACTTGTTCTTAACATGCAGCAAGGAAACAACCCGTCCGCGGGGGGCTCGACGAATGGAACCCATCGTCCGACCCTGCACTATTTCAAGTGGTCCTTCATCGTCACCGTGCTTGGCCTCGCCCTGGGCGCGGTGCTGGGATGGCAGACGACCGGAACCGTCGGCGGCACGCTGACGATCTTTTTCATCTGCGCCGTGCTGGCGGTGCTTGAAATCTCGCTTTCCTTCGACAACGCCATCGTCAACGCCAACAAGCTGAAAGAGATGACCCCGAAGTGGCAGCGCCGCTTCCTGACCTGGGGCATCCTGATCGCCGTCTTCGGCATGCGGATCGTCTTTCCGCTGCTGATCGTGGTCATCGCCGCCAATATCGGCCCCTGGCAGGCGATGGTCCTGGCCGCAAGCCAGCCCGACGAATATTCGCGCATCATGCACGAGGCGCATCTGCCCATCGCGGCCTTCGGCGGCACCTTCCTGATGATGGTCGGCCTCAGCTTCTTCTTCGACCACGAAAAGGACGTGCATTGGGTGCGCTGGCTGGAACATCGCATGCAGCGTTACGCCACCGTCCGCGGCATCGAGGTGGCGGTGGTGCTGGTCACGGTGCTGATCTTCTCGCGCTTCCTCGAAGGGGCCGATTCGCAGGTGTTCTTCCATTCCGCGATCTGGGGCCTTCTGACCTTCCTGCTGGTCGAGGTGCTGGGCGGCCTGCTGGACAGTTCGCAAGAGGCGATGCAGGCTGGCGCCAAGGGCGGCATCGGCGCCTTCCTTTATCTGGAAGTGCTGGATGCCTCCTTCAGCTTCGACGGCGTGATCGGGGCCTTTGCGCTGACGCATAACCTGTTCGTCATCGCCATCGGCCTGGGCATTGGCGCCATGTATGTGCGCTCGATGACCATCATGCTGGTCGAGCGCGGCACGCTGGCCGAATACCGCTTCCTGGAACACGGCGCCTTCTACGCCATCATCGCGCTGTCGGTGATCATGTTCGTGCAGCCCTTGGTGCATATCCCCGAGGTCATCACCGGCCTGGGCGGCGCGACGCTGATCGGCATCTCGTTCTGGTCCTCGATCCGCTGGAACCGCAAGAACCACGCGGTCGAGGCATAAGCACTGCCTGAAAAGCCTGTCGGCCGCCGCCTTTCGGGGCGGCGGCCTTTTTGCTATCCCTGATCCCGTGGTTCGGAACGAGGGATGGACATGCGTTACCTGCTTGCCCTGCTGGTCGTCGTCGCGCTTGCGGCGCTGTTCTACTGGCGCCATGCGCAAAGGGCCGGGGCGGTGCCGGATGACGGCGCCGATGTGCAGGCGCTTTATCAGGCGGGCCGGGCGCTGCCGCAGGGACCGCTGCGGGTCTATCACCTGGGCCACAGCCTGGTCGGGCGCGACATGCCGGCGATGCTGGCGCAACTGGCCGGGCAGGGGCACGATTACGCGCTGCAGCTGGGCTGGGGCACGGCGCTGCGCGAGCATTTCCAGGGCCCCGACGCGATCAACGGCTACGAGCAGGAAAACGCCACCCCCCGCCACCGCGAGGCGCATGAGGCACTGCAAAGCGGCGATTACGACGCCTTCGTCATGACCGAGATGGTGCGGCTGCAGGACGCGATCCAATACAAGGAAAGCCGCCTCTATGCCGGGAAATGGGCGGCCGAGGCGGCGGCGGCCAATTCCGAGGCACAGATCTTCCTTTACGAAAGCTGGCACGCGCTGGACGACCAGCCGGACTGGCTGTCGCGCCTTCCCGACGACCTGGAGACGATGTGGAAGCCCGCCCTGCTCTGGCCCGCCGCCCGCGCTGCCGACAGGCCGGTCTGGCTGATCCCCGTGGGGCAGGTCATGGCCCGGCTGGTGGCCGAGGCCGAGGGCAAGGGCGGCATCGCCGAGATGACCTCGCGCGAGGATCTGTTCGCCCGCAATCCCGACGGCTCGCTGGACAGCATCCATCCGAACGACCTGGGCTCCTATCTGGTGGCGCTGACGCATTACGCGGTGCTTTACGGCAAAAGCCCGGTCGGGCTGCCGCATCAGCTGCTGCGCGCCGATGGCAATCCGGCCGAGGCCCCCTCGCCCGAGCTGGCGCGGCGCATGCAGGAGCTGGTCTGGGAAGTGGTCAGCGCCGAGCCGCTGACCGGCCTCTGACCCGCACGGAATCCAAATTCTGCTTTTACGGATCGTTGAAAACATTCCCATTGATCCGACGGCGATTCTGCCCTCTTGGCAGGCATGGCTGATCGCATTCCGGGCAATTGCCCGATCCGCGGTCAGGCTTGCGCAGGAGGTCCAATGCTTACCGGGTTCGTGTTGTTCTATGTCGGCGCCGTGCTGTTTCTCAACGGCCTCTGGCTGATGGGCCGGATCGCCGATCGCGAGATCGTCGTCATCAACATCGTCACCGCGCTGGTTTCGGGCGCGGCAGTGCTGCACGACGCCTTCGGCGCCGGGGCCGGCGCCGCCAGCATCCGCAACGGCGCGCTGAGCCTCTTGTTCTGCACCACCTATCTGTGGGTCGCCTATAACCGGTTCAGCGGCGCGGACGGGCGCGGCCTGGGCTGGTTCAGCCTGTTCGTCGCGGTGACGACCGTGCCGGTCTGCCTGCGCGGGCTGGCCGAAGCCGCGACCGCGACCGAACTTTGGCTGGCGGCGAACTGGGCCGTCTGGGGCGTGCTGTGGTTCCTGTATTTCCTGCTGCTGGCGCTTGGCCGCCCGATCCAGCGGCAGACCGCCTGGGTCACGCTGCTGGCCGGGATCTTCACCGGCTGGCTGCCGGGCTTCCTGCTGCTGGACGGGCTGATCTGATCACCAGAACAGATGCGCCTCGTCGATGGCGCGGCGCCAGAAGGCGTCGCGGTCGGCCTCGGGCGCCCAGCCCAGCAGGCGCTTGGGCTTGGCATTGTCGAAACGCGACAGGTGCCCGCGCGACTTCCAGTCCGCCAGCGAGGCGGGCGCCGCGCCCTTCTTGCGCAGGGCATGGCGCTTCAGCCCCTGCTTGACCGCATCGACCGCCCAAAGCGCGGTCAGGTTCGAGCCGCTGACCTTCAGCCGCGCCCCGGTGCGGCGGTGGATGGCGTCGAAATAGTCGCGGCCGGAAAACATCGGCTCGCCGATCAGGTTGAAGCTTTCGCCGATGGCCTCGTCGCGCTCCATCATCGCGATCAGCCCGTCCGAGACGTCGTCGGCCAGCACGAAGGGCAGGATGTTGCGGCCATTGCCCCACAGCCGCACCGCCCCCGCCCCGTGCCAGCGGCCGATGCCCCAATGCTGCAGGGGCCCGCCGTCGCCCAGCACGATGCCGGGCCGTGCGATCACCAGCCGCAACCCCTGCGCCTGCATCGCGATCAGCCGGCGCTCGCCCTCGGCCTTGGACCGGGCATAGATGTTGCGGCTGTCCATCTCGCCGAAATCGCTGGCCTCGGTGATGGCCTGGGCCGGGTCGGACATGTCGTATGAGGCGATGGTGCCGGTATGGACCAGCCGCCCGATGCCGGCGCGGATCGCGGCGCGGCCGATGCGCTCGGTCGTGGCCACGTCGTTTTCCAGCGCCGCCTGCCAGCTCTTGTCGGTGGATTTCGCCAGGTTGAAGACGCAATCCATGCCCTGCATGGCCTGGACCAGCCCGTCCTCGTCGCGCAGCGACACGGCCAGCGTCTCGACATGGTCGGCGATGTCGGGAAAGGGACCGTTGCGGCCGCGCGACAGCACCCGCACGTCGTGGCCGCGCTGGACCAGCCGCCGGGTCAGGTTGCGGCCGATGAAGCCGGTGCCGCCGATCACCATGACGCGCGGCCGCGGCGTGCCCACGGGCCGGGCCGGGACCGGCGGCAGGGCGGGCAGGCGGGCCAGCGCATCCTCGATCCCCCGCATCACCGCCCGGGCCGAGGCGGGCGCAAAGCGCGGGTCGGGCTGCCCGGCGCGGATGCCGTCGTAGAAGGCGGCGATGGTGGCGCGGAAGCTCAGCCCATAGGGGCTTTTCTGGTTCAGCGAGGCGGCCTGGCGGAAGGCGTTGCGCAGCCCCTCGCGCAGATGCGCCCCGGCGCGGGACAGTTCCTTGATCAGCGGGTTCAGCACCAGATCGGCGGTGTTGTCGCGCGTGACCACCAGCGCATCCGCCGCATAGTCCAGCCGCGCCATGCCCGAGGAGCCGCGCAAGCTGACCGAACGGTCGTCGAAGGTCTCGACCAGCGACAGGGCGATGGTCACGTCCACCTTGCCGGCGCGGGCCAGGATGCGCCAGCTTTGCGGCCGCTCTTCGCCGCCGGGCAGGGTGATCCATTGGCCCAGGCTGACATGCTCGACCTCCAGCGGGCCGAACAGGTCCACCGCGAACGAGAAGGGATGCGCGCCAAGCTCCAGCAGCAGGTTCTGCGTCTGCCGCAGCATCCACAGCCCGTAAGGCCCCGAGCGCAGCGGCACCAAGGGCAGCGCCCAGTTGATCTGCGCGGCCGAGACCAGGCCCAGATCACCCGCCTGCACCGCCTGCTTGAGCCGGCCGTAGCCGGGCAGGCCCAGAAAGTTGTGGCAGGCGCCCAGCTGGCGGCCGGCGGCCCGGGCCGCGGCCTCCATCTCGTCGATCTCGGCGACGGACAGAGCCACGGGCTTCTCGACCAGCACATGCAGGCCGGCGCCCAGGCATTTCACCGCCAGATCGCGATGCAGGTTCGGCGGCGTCAGGATATGCACCAGGTCGCAGACCCCGGCGGCGATCATCTGATCCAGGTCGGCAAAGGCCGCGACGCCATGGCTGGCGGCCAGCGCCTCGGCCGCGTCGATGGCGGGGTCGCAGATCGCGACCAGCCGCGCGCCCGGCGCGGCCTTGATCGCATCGGCATGCCACGAGGCGATGTAGCCGGCCCCCAGAATGGCGACGCGCAGGTCCGAGGTCATGGCAAGCTCCTATTTATACTCGATAATACGCATGGCGTCGCCCTTGCGGCGGCGCCGGTGGTAAGTCATCATTCCCAAAAGGTTAGGGATCTTGGCCAGCGTTAGCAGCGCGGCCTGCCCCGCCGCCATCGGCCGGCCCTTCAGCCCCTCGAGGGTCTTCCAGAAGGACAATGCGTAAAGCCCCAGCACCGCCAGCGAAAGCCAGAGGCTGGTAAACAGCCCCAGCAGGAAAAGCAGCGGCAGCGCCAACCCATAGACCCAGACCCGCATCTGCTCGCGCCGGAAATGCGGCGGGTGCATGCGGCCCACCTGCGCGAAGCCGTGGCCGTTGCGGATGGTGCGCTGCCACCATTGGGAAAAGCGGGTCATGTCGGCATCGTGCCAGGTCATCTGCACCGGCAGGCGCTGCAGCTTCCAGCCGGCCTTGCCCAGGCGCAGGCAGAATTCGTCGTCCTCGGCCGCGATCACCGCCGGGTCGAAGCCGCCGATCTCGCGGAAAGCCGCGACGCGCACCATCATGTCGCCGCCGCAGGCCACGATCGGGCCGGCGGGCCGGTGCCAGTCCACCTCGCACATCTGGTTGTAGACCGTGGCCGTGGGGTGGATCTCGGAGCGCCAGCCGGTGACGAGGCCCAGCCCGGGGTCGTCCTGCATGGCGGCGATACCGGCCTCCAGCCAGCCGGGCTCGACCCGGCAGTCGCCGTCGACGAATTGCACCAGGTCCAGCGTGCCGCCGGCCAGCAGCGCGTCGAACCCGGCATTGCGGGCGCGGGCGGCGGTAAAGGGAACCGAGCTGTCCAGCTCGACCACGGTGACGCCCAGGCTGCGGGCGAAACCGACGCTGTCGTCGCGCGAGCCGCTGTCCACATAGACCACCCGCTCGCAAAGCGGCACCAGAGAGCGCAGGCAGGCTTTCAGCCGCTCGCCCTCGTTGCGGCCGATCGCCACGGCGCCGAGCGTGGGACGGGTCATGATTCCCCCAGGGTTGTTCCGGTCAGGGAAACCTATCCCTGCCGGGCCGCTTTCTGCAATGCGGCGCGGCCTGTCGTTATCGGCATGTCCGGGCGGGATCAGGGTGCCGGCAGGTCCTGCCGCAGGCTCTGGCGGGCCAGGGCCGAGATCAGGTCGGTCTGGGTGACGATGCCGACGATGCGCGGCCCGTCCAGCACCGGCACTGCGTCGCATTCGCCCGAGGCCAGCATCGGCAGCAGCGCCCCGATGGGGGTATCGGGCGCGACATGCGGCGGGTCGGTCTGCATGATCTCTCGCGCGCGGGTCGGCATGCCGCGCCTGGGGTTCAGCAGGTCCGACATGGCGACGGAAAACCGCCGGTCGTGGCGAAAGGCGTCGTCGCGGGCGCGGCGGATCAGGTGCAGCTGGAAGATCACGCCCAGGAACCGGTCGCCATTCTCGACCACCGGAAGCGAGGTGAAGCCGTGCCTGCGGAAGATGTCGGCGACGCGCACCAGCCGGGTCTGCGGGCCGACGGTGACCAGGTCCCGCGACATCACGTCCGCTGCGGTCAGCGGTCCGGTGCGGTGGGTGGCGGCCTGCAATTCCGCGGCGCCGATCAGCCGGGCAAGGTCCTCGACGCCCAGGTTCAGCGACTGGCGATAGCGTTGCAGGATCTCGGTCAACTCGTCCTTGGACAGGCCCAGCCGCTCCATCGCCGGATGGTCGGCGGTGCCATGCGGCCCCGGCTCGTCGAACTGGCGGAAGGGATAGCGCCGCCCGGTCAGCCGCGCATAGATCATCGCCAGACCGACCAGGGCCAGCGTGCCGGCCAGCACCGGCGCCAGCACGAAGTGGAAGCCGAGCTCGCGGATCGCCTCGGGGTTCAGCGCGGCGGTCATGGCGACCGCGCCGGCGGGCGGATGCACGGCGCGCAGCAGGATCATCGCGGTGATGGTGATGCCCACCGCCAGCGCGACGCAAAGCGCCGCGTTCGGCGTCATCATGCAGGCCAGCACCCCGACGGCCGCGGCGACGCCGTTGCCGACCACCGCCGACCAGGGTTGCGCCAGCGGGCTGTTCGGCACCGCGAAGACCAGCACCGAGGTCGCGCCAAAGGGCGCGATCATGTAAAGCCCCAGCCGCAGGTCGGTCGCCGGAGACAGCAGGAACAGGCCCGAGACGCCCAGCCCCACCAGCGCCCCGATCCCCGCCCGCAGCGCCTCGCGCGGCGAGCCGGGCGCGATCGCCGGGCCGAGGGCCTGCGTGATCTGGTGCAGCACGGCCCCGGCCGGTCTGGTCATCTGATCTGTCCTTCGCGCCTGCCCGGAAAACGGGCTTCCGATGTGCTTAATTGTCGCAGGAACGGGCAGGGCGCAAGTCCCCGGTAGGGCTGACCTGGGGCGCCGTCAGCCCAGCCGGGCAAAGGCCTCCAGCACGGCGCGCTCGGACTGGGTCAGGTAATCCTCCAGCATGCGGGCGGCGCCGGCCGGGTCGCCGGCCTCCAGCCTGCCCAGAATCTCGGCATTGCGCGAAATATAGGGGCGGTGCAGCAGCTCGGGGCTGTCCAGCAGGCCGAAGGCCAGCCGCAGCTCGGCAATGATCTGGGTGAAGAACTGGATCAGCCGCGGGCTGTCTGTCAGCGCCACGATGGCGGCGTGGAATTCCATGTTGGCGCTGCCGACGCCGCGCCAGTCGGGGATCGCCTGCAGCGCCTCGGCCCGCGCGACTGCGGCGCGCATCCGGGCCACGGCGGCATGGCCGGGCCAGGCCTGGGCCAGGGCCGGCACCTCGATCAGCCGCCGCACCCGGTAGATGTCCAGGATCGAGGCCATCGAGGGCACGGCGACGAAGACGCCCCGGTTCGGCTCGTGCCGCAGGATGCCCTCGCGCGTGAGCAGGCGGAACACCTCGCGCAGCGTATTGCGCGAGATGTCCAGCTCGGCCGCCAGCCGGGCCTCGGACAGGCGCTGGCCGGGCACCAGCGCGCCGCCGGTGACCTGATCGCGCAGCCGGGCGGCGATGCCTTCGGCGAGGCTGGCGGCGGGACTGGGGGCGGGTTCGCGGGCTTCCGCCATCGCGGCAGGTTCCTTGGTCATGGGGGCGGATATCGTCAGGGCGTCGGTGCGGTTTCGCGGATCGGCCGATCTTGGCCGAGAGGCCGGGGGCAAGGCAAGGCGGCCCGCGCCGATTCGTCCGGTTTTCGGCATCCTGAAGGGACGGTGGCCGCCGCCCGAGCGGGCAGGACGGGCCGGAACTGCCGATGATCTGGGCAGATTATCCCTGCTTTGCAGGCATGTTGTTCAACAATTTAATCATACATGTCAAATTATCGTTGACGGATTGTCTTGTTGAATTCACAGTCGAGCTATTCCCAAGACGCACTCCACCCTTGCAGCAGGAGCAGACCGATGGCCGAATCCGTCACCTCCCCCTCTGCCGCCTCGGCTGCCGCGCGCGGCGGTTTCATGGCGGCGATCTTCCTGATGGCGACTTCGGCCATCGGGCCGGGCTTCATCACCCAGACCGCGACCTTCACGGCAAAGCTGGGCGCCGCCTTCGCCTTTGCCATCCTCGCCTCGATCGTGATCGACTTCGTGGTGCAGCTGAATATCTGGCGCATCACCGCGCTGACCCGGCGCAACGCCTCGGACACCGCGAACGCGGCGATTCCCGGCGCGGGCTATCTGCTGGCGGTGCTGGTGCTGGTCGGCGGGCTGGCCTTCAACATCGGCAACATCGCCGGGGCGGGGCTGGGCCTCAATGCCATGTTCGGGCTGGACCCCAAGATCGGCGGCGCGCTGTCGGCGGCGCTGGCCATCGGCATCTTCCTGTCGCGCCGGGCCGGGCTGCTGCTCGACCGCTCGCTGATCGGGCTGGGCCTGCTGATGATCGGCATGACGCTGGTCGTCGCCCTGGTCTCGAACCCGCCGGTCGGCGATGCGATGCGGCAGATGGTGCTGCCCGAGATCGTCGATTTCGCCACCATCACCACCATCGTCGGCGGCACGGTCGGCGGCTACATCACCTATTCCGGCGCGCACCGGCTGCTCGACAAGGGGCTGGTGGGTGAGCAGAACCTCGCCGCCGTCACTCGCGCCTCGCTGACCGGGATCGCGGTTACGGGCGTCATGCGCTTCATCCTGTTCCTGGCCATCCTGGGCGTCGTCGCCTCGGGCGTGACGCTGGACCTGTCCGGGCAGGCCGCGAACCCCGCCGCGCAGGCCTTCGCTGTGGTGCTGGGCGAATGGGGCATGCGCATCTTTGGCCTGATCTTCTGGGCCGCCGCCATCACCTCGGTCATCGGCGCGGCCTATACCTCGGTCAGCTTCCTTGTCGCTTTCCGCACCATGGGCGACCGCGACCGCAACATCGCCACGGTGATCTTCATCGCCATCTCGCTGGCGGTCTATCTGTCGCTGGGCACCGCGCCGGCCGCCATCCTGGTCTTCGTCGGCGGCTTCAACGGGCTGATCCTGCCCATCGGCCTGACCATCTTTACCTATGTCGGCTTCGCGCGGGCCGACCTGATGGGCGGGCATGTCTATAACCGGCCGCTGCTGATCGCCAGCGCCGTGGTCTGTGCGCTGACCTGGTATATGGGCTTCAACTCCATCGGCCCGATCTTTGCCTTCCTGGCCGCCTGAGCCATGATCGCGGCAGGCCCTCGCGGGCCCGCCGCCCCAACGTCCCGGAGGAACACATGACCCGCAACATCGACCTGAACAGCGACCTGGGCGAGGGCTATGGCGCCTGGAAGATGGGCGACGACGCCACCATGCTGGGCATCGTCAGCTCGGCCAATGTCGCCTGCGGCTTCCATGCCGGCGACCCGCTGACCATCCTGGCCACCGTGCGCGAGGCGGCGGCGCGGGGCGTGGCGGTGGGTGCGCATGTCTCCTATCCCGACCGGGTGGGCTTCGGCCGCCGGCCGATGGACGTGACCCATGCCGAACTGGTCGCGGATGTGATCTATCAGATCGGGGCGCTGCAAGGCATCTGCGCCAGCGCCGGCACCCGCGTCAGCTATGTCAAGCCGCATGGCGCGCTTTACAACACCATCGCCGTGGACCCGAAACAGGGCGCGGCGGTGATCGAGGGCATCCGCGCCGTCGATCCGGGGTTGGCCATGATGGGCCTGGCCGGGACGCAGATCCTGCGGCAAGCGGCCGAGGCCGGCTTGCCCACCATTGCCGAGGCCTTCGCCGACCGCGCCTATCGTCCCGACGGCCAGCTGGTCTCGCGCCGCGAGGCCGGGGCGGTGCTGCACGACCCCGAGGCCGTCGCCGCCCGCATGCTGCGGCTGGCGACCGAGGGCGAGATCGAGGCGGCGGACGGCTCGACCCTGCGCCTGCAGGCCGACAGCATCTGCGTGCATGGCGACAGCCCCGGTGCCGTCGCCATGGCCGCCCGCATCCGCGAGGTGCTGCTGGCGGGCGGCGTCTCCATCGCCCCGGCTGCGGGGGGCGCGGCATGACCCTGCTGCCCGATCCCGCCTCCGCCCGCGCCGCCCGGCTGGCCTGCCGCGAAGGCGCGCCCCGTCCCACGGCGGGCATGGCGCCGGGGTTCACCCAGTGCAACATGATCTCGCTGCCCAAGGACTGGGCCTGGGATTTCCTGCTTTACGCGCAGCGCAACCCCAAGCCCTGCCCGGTGCTGGACGTGACCGATCCCGGCAGTCCCCGCACCGCGCTTGCGCCCGATGCTGACCTGCGCACCGACATCCCGCTTTATCGCATCTGGCGCGACGGCGTGCTGGCCGAGGAGACCCCCGACGCCAGCGCGGCTTGGGCCGAGCATCCCGATCTGGTGACCTTCCTGATCGGCTGCTCGTTTACCTTCGAGACGCCCCTGCAGCAGGCCGGGATCGAGGTGCGCCATATCGCGCAAGGCTGCAACGTGCCGATGTTCCTGACCGACCGCGACTGCCGGCCGGCGGGGCGGCTGCATGGCAAGATGGTCGTCTCCATGCGGCCGATCCCGGCGGGACGGGTGGCCGAGGCGGCGATGATCTCGGGCCGCACGCCGGCGGTTCACGGCGCCCCGGTGCATATCGGCGCGCCCGAGGCCCTGGGCATTGCCGACCTGTCGCGTCCCGATTTCGGCGACCCGGTGCCGATCCGGCCGGGCGAGGTGCCGGTGTTCTGGGCCTGCGGCGTGACCCCGCAGGCGGCGCTGATGGCGTCGAAACCGCCCTTCGCCATCACCCATGCGCCGGGCTACATGTTCATCACCGACGTGCCCGACACGCATTGGCAGGTGTGACCATGCGCTTCCTGCCCATCGGACCCCGGACCCTGCTGGCGGAACTGGACGACCTAGACCAGACGCTGGCGCTGTTCGACGCGCTCTTGGCCGATCCGGTGCCCGGCGTGGCCGAGATCGTCCCGGCCGCCCGCACGCTGATGATCCGCACCGCGCCGGGCACCGCCGCCGACGCGCGGTTGGCCGGCGCGGTCCTCGCCCGCCAGCCCGCCCCCGGCACGCCGCCCAATGCGCGCGCCAGCGAGACGGTCGAACTGCCCGTGACCTATGACGGCGAGGATCTGGCCGATGTCGCCGCCCATATGGGCGTGACCGCGGCCGAGGTGATCGCCGCCCATCAGGAAACCACCTGGCAGGTGGCCTTCTGCGGCTTCGCGCCCGGTTTCGCCTATATGACCTGCGACGATGCCCGCTTCGACCTGCCGCGCCGACCGGCGCCGCGCACCCGCATCCCGGCGGGTTCGGTGGCGCTGGCCGGGCGCTTCTGTGGCGTCTATCCGCAGGAAACCCCGGGTGGCTGGCAGCTGATCGGCCGCACCGAGGTGCCGATGTGGGACCTGTCCCGCGACCCGCCGGCGCTGCTGCGCCCCGGCGTGCGCTGCCGCTTTGTCGCGCGCAGGGCCGAGGTCCACGCCTCGGCCGCCGTCCCGCAATCGCAGCCCCAGCGGGGCCTGCGCGTGCTGTCCACCGCCTTTCCCATCGTCTTTGAGGACGAGGGGCGGCCGGGGCAGGGCGGGCAGGGTGTCTCGGCCTCGGGCGCGCTGGACATGGGCGCGGCGCGCCGGGCCAATCGCGCCGTCGGCAACCCTTCGGACGCGCCGGTGCTGGAGATCACGCTGGGCCCCGTCCGCCTGCAAGCCGACCAGCCGATGACTCTGGCCCTGACCGGTGCGGCGCAGGCCAGCATCGCCGGCCATGCCGTGCCACGCGGCGCGGCATTCGCCGTGGATGCGGGCGACGAGATCGCCATCGACCCGCCCGGCGCGGGCATGCGCAGCTATCTCGCCCTGCGCGGCGGGTTCCGGGTCGCGCCGGTCCTGGGCTCGGCCGCCACCGATACGCTGGCCCATGTCGGGCCGGGGCCGATCACGGCGGGCGCGGTGCTTGCCCCCGCGAACCGTCCCGCCGTCGCTGCAGCCGCCGCGGAAGCCGAACCCGCCTTGCCGAAACCCGGCGATCTGGTCGAGCTGCCGGTGACGCTCGGCCCCCGCACCGACTGGTTCACGCCCGAGATGGTCCAACATTTCCTGACACAGGAATGGCTGGTGACGCCGCAAAGCTCGCGCGTCGGCATCCGCCTGCAGGGCGATGCGGTGACGCGCGAGGACGCGCGCGAATTGCCCTCGGAAGGGACCGAGACCGGCGCCATCCAGATCCCGCATTCCGGCCAGCCGGTGCTGTTCCTGGCCGACCATCCGCTGACCGGCGGCTATCCGGTCATCGCCACCCTGCGCCCCGAGGCGCTGGACCTGGCCGGGCAGATCCCGCCCGGCGCCCGCATCCGCTTTACCGCCAGCGCCGATTTCGCCCCCATCACGCCAGAGAGGCCCGCATGACCATCTTTGCCACCGGCCCCACCCGCCCCATCCGCCGCCTGCTGATCGCCAACCGGGGCGAGATCGCCGTCCGCGTGATCCGCGCCTGCCGCGACGAGGGCATCGAAAGCGTCGCCGTCTATGCCGATGCCGACCGCGACGCGATCTTCGTGCGCATGGCCGACCAGGCGCAGGCTCTGGGGGGCGACAAGCCCGCCGAGACCTATCTGGATGCTGGCAAGATCATCGCCATCGCCCAGGCGGCGGGGGCCGACGCCATTCATCCGGGCTATGGCTTCCTGTCCGAGCGTGCCGAATTCGCGCAGGCGGTGCAGGATGCCGGGCTGATCTGGATCGGCCCCGATCCCAAGGTGATCGAGGCTTTGGGCGACAAGATCGAGGCCCGCCGCATCGCCGAGGCGGTGGGTGCGCCGCTGGTCGCCGGCACCCCCGGCCCGGTCGAAAGCGCCGCCGAGGCGCTGGCTTTCGCCAAGCAGCACGGCCTGCCCATCGCCATCAAGGCCGCTTTCGGCGGCGGCGGGCGCGGCATGAAGGTCGCCTGGCGGCTGGAGGAGGTCGAGGAGCTGTTCGAATCCGCCACCCGCGAGGCGCTGACCGCCTTCGGCCGCGGCGAATGCTTCATCGAGCAGTTCCTCGACCGTCCGCGCCATGTCGAGGCGCAGGTGCTGGCCGACAAGCACGGCACCGTCAAGGTGATCGGCACCCGCGACTGTTCCCTGCAGCGCCGCAACCAGAAGCTGGTCGAGGAGGCGCCGGCGCCTTGCCTCACCGACGAGCAGCGCGCCCGCATCCACGACTCGGCCCGCGCCATCTGCGCCCATGCCGGCTATTCGGGGGCGGGGACGGTGGAATACCTGCTGTCCGCCAATGGCACGATCTCGTTTCTGGAGGTGAACACCCGGCTGCAGGTCGAGCATCCGGTGACCGAGGAAACCACCGGCATCGACCTGGTGCGCGGCATGATCCGCGTGGCGCAAGGCGCAAGGCTGGCCGAAGAGACGGTGCCCGAACCGCGCGGCCATGCCATCGAGTTCCGCATCAATGCGGAAGACCCGGCCCGGGGGTTCCTCCCCACTCCCGGGCCGGTCGAGGTCTTCGATGCGCCCTCGGGGCCGGGCATCCGCATGGATAGCGGCGTGGCGCAGGGCTCGGTGGTGCCGGGCAGCTTCGATTCGCTGATGGCCAAGCTGATCGTCACCGGCGCGACCCGGCAGGAGGCCCTGCAGCGCGCCGAACGGGCGCTGCGCGAGTTCCGCATCGAGGGCGTGGCCTCGGTGCTGCCCTTTGCCCGCGCCTTGCTGGCCCAGCCGGATTTCCGCGCCGAGGACGGGGATTTCCGCGTCCATACCCGCTGGATCGAGACCGATTTCGCCGAGGCGCTGGCCGAGGCGGTCGCCCCCCATGCCCGCGTCGCGCCGGCCGCGCAGGTGCCGCTGCTGCGCCTTGCCGTCGAGATCGACGGCAAGCGGCACGTGCTGGGCCTGCCCGCGAACCTGCTTTCGGCCTTGCCCGCCGGCGGCGGACCCGTCCCGCAACCCGCGTCCGAGGCGGATGAGGCGCTGCTGACCGCCCCGGTCCCCGGCACGCTGACGCTGTGGCAGGCCGAGGACGGGACAGAGGTCGAACAGGGCCAGGTCGTCGCCGTCATCGAGGCGATGAAGATGGAGACCCGCATCGAGGCGCATCGCGCGGGCAAGCTGACCCGGATCGCCGCGCCGGGCGAGGTGCTGGGATTCGGCGCGGCCCTGGCGCGGATCGGCTGAGCCGCTTTGACATTCCCCGGCGGGCCGTGCCAATTCGGCCTGCCGGCGCGCGGGCGCCGGATGCCCGCCGGGAATGACGATGACCCTACCGAGACGCCGTATCCTGACCTTCGTTCTGGCCGCCTTGGGCGGCGCGGCCTTCCTGCTGCTGCATCTGCCGCTGCCCATGCTGCTGGGGCCGATGCTGGCCTGCCTGATCGCGGCGCTGGCCGGCGCGCCCCTGGCCGGGGCCGGCCAGTTCGGCATCTTCATGCGCACCATCCTGGGGGTGGCGGTCGGTGCCTCGATCACGCCCGGCGTGCTGGCGGAGCTGCCGGATGTGGCGGCATCGCTGCTGTTCGTGCCGGGCTTCATCGGCGTGATCGCGCTGGTCGGCTATCCGCTGTTCCGCCGCGCCTTCGGCTTCGACCATGCGACGGCCTGGTATGGCGCCATGCCCGGCGGCTTGCAGGACATGCTGGTCTTTGGCGAAGAGGCCGGGGGCGACATCCGCGCGCTGTCGCTGATCCATGCGACGCGGGTGCTGGTGATCGTCACCGTCGCGCCGCTGATCATGACCGGCTGGTGGGGCGTGGACCTGTCGCAGCCGCCCGGCGCGCCGATGCGCGCCACCGGCGCGGCCGAGATCGCGCTGATGCTCGCCGCCGGGCTGGTGGGCTGGAAGGGGGCCGAGCGGCTGGGCGTCTTCGGCGCCTCGATCCTGGGGCCGATGGTGCTGACGGCGGCGCTGTCGCTGTCGGGCCTGATCACCCATCGCCCGCCGGCCGAGATGATCCAGGCCGCGCAATTCTTCATCGGCATCGCCGTCGGGGTGAAATATGCCGGCATCACCCTGCGCGAGCTGCGGCTGCATGTCACGGCGGGGCTGGTCTATGCGCTGCTGCTGGCCGCGATCAGCCTGGTCTTCATCGAGGTGATCGTGCATCTGCGGCTGGCGCCGGGGCTCGACGCCTTTCTGGCCTTCCTGCCGGGCGGGCAGGCCGAGATGGTGGTGATCGCGCTGATCGCCGGGGCGGACCTGGCCTATGTGGTCAGCCATCACCTGCTGCGCATGGTCATCGTCATCGTGCTGGGGCCGGTGGTGGGCAAGGTCCTGGGCCGGCGCATCTAGGCCCCGTGCCGCAACCAGAGGAGGAGACGCATGAGCCATCGCATCCTGAAAGCCGCCGACCATCGCCGCATGCCGTGGAAGAACGGCCGCGGCGAGACGGTCGAGATCGCGGTTTACCCTGAAGGCGCGGGTCTGGCCGATTTCGGCTGGCGTGTCAGCATGGCGGGCGTGACCGAGGACGGCGATTTCTCGCTCTTCCCGCAGATCGACCGCACGCTGGCGGTGCTGACCGGCGAGGGGATCGAGCTGCAGGTGCAGGGGCAGCCCACGCAGCGGCTGACCCCGGAAGCCGAGCCGCTGGCCTTTCCGGCGGATATGCCGAGCTCGGCGCGGCTGCTGGCGGGGCCGATCACCGACCTGAACGTGATGACCCGGCGCGGCGCCTTCACGCATCGGCTGGTGCGGTCGACCGAGGCGGACGGGGGCGCGGCGGAATGGCGGCTGTTGCTGGCGACCGCGCCGGTGGTGCTGGATTTCGCAGGCGAAACCGTGGTGCTGGAGCCGCTGGACGCGCTGTTCTGCGAAGGCCCCGAGGCGGCGCTGCCCCTTGGCCCGGTCCCGGATGCCTGGCTGATCGAGATCGACCGCGCCTAGTCCCGGCGGTTGCCGAGCAGCAGGTCGCGGCCGGCGAACAGGCCGCCGACGCATTCCATCTGAAACCGCTCCATGTCGCGGCCGCGGATCTCGGCCATGACCTCCTCGACCTCGTCGGGGTCGTCGCCAAGCTGCAGCAGCGCCTCGCGGCCCATGGCAAAGGCGCTTTCCAGCGTCTCGCGCAGCTGGTAGTCGGCGCCGGCCTCGATCAGTTCCACCGCGTGCTCGCGATCGAAGGCGCGGGCGATGACCGGAACCAGCGGGAATTCATGCTTGATCAGCTGGACGATGCGGGTGGTGGCCTGCCGGTCGCCGGGCACGGCGACGATCAGGCTGGCATTGCCGGCCCCGGCGGCATGCAGGATGTCGAGCCGCGCGCCGTCGCCATACCAGACCTTGAAGCCGAATTCGTCGGCATCGCGGATGGTCTGCGGATCGCTTTCGATGATCGAGATGGAATGCCCGCGCGCGATCAGCGGCTGGCTGACGATCTGGCCCATGCGGCCGAAGCCGATCATCAGCACCCGCGCCTCCAGCCCCTCGGCCGCCTCGACCCCGTCGAGCGAGGGGGCGGGTTTCGGCGCCAGCCGGTCGTGGAGGATGATCATCAGCGGCGTCAGCACCATCGAGACGATGACGATGGCGGTCAGCACGGCATTGTCCTGGCCGCTGATGATGCCGAACTGCATGGCGCTGGAATACAGCACGAAGGCGAATTCGCCGCCCTGCG
Source organism: Paracoccus sp. MA (assembly GCF_020990385.1). Classification (NCBI taxonomy): domain Bacteria; kingdom Pseudomonadati; phylum Pseudomonadota; class Alphaproteobacteria; order Rhodobacterales; family Paracoccaceae; genus Paracoccus; species Paracoccus sp. MA. The sequence continues at coordinate 2,301,536 of NZ_CP087598.1, read as the reverse complement.
CCATCAGCACCGCGCGCTCCAGCGCCTCGGCGCGGCTGGCGCGCAGCACCCGGCCGACGGTATAGATCACCAGCATCTTCAGCAGCATATAGGCCGGCACGCAGATCGCGATCAGCGCCCAGTTGGCGGCGATGATCCGCAGGTCCAGCGCCATGCCGACGCCCAGGAAGAACAGGCCCAGCAGCAGGCCGCGAAAGGGTTCGACATCCGCCTCGAGCTGGTGGCGGAAGCTGGATTCCGACAGCAGCACCCCGGCCAGGAAGGCGCCCATCGCCATGGACAGCCCGCCCCATTGCATCAGCAGCGCCGCGCCCAGCACCACCAGAAGCGCGGCGGCGGCCATCACCTCGCGCCCGCCGAACCGGGCAAGCAGGCCGAACAGCGGGTTCAGCAGATAGCGCCCGGCCGCCACCAGCACGGCGATGCAGCCCAGCCCGACGGCGATGCCTAGAAGGCGCTGGGGCAGGGTGACCTCCTCTCCCCCCGGCGCGAGAAAGGCGACCAGCGCCAGCAGCGGCACGATGGCCAGGTCCTCGAACAGCAGGATGGCGATGATGCGGCGGCCCTTGGGCAGCGCCATCTCGCCCCGCTCGGCCAGCATCTGCATGACGATGGCGGTCGAGGTCAGCACGAAGCCGGTCCCCGAGACGAAGCTGGCGGCGACCGGAAAGCCGAGCGCCAGCCCGACGCAGGTCAGCGCCGCGATGGCCAGCAGCACCTGGGCAAGGCCCAGCACGAAGATCTCGCCCCGCATGGCCCAAAGCCGCGAGGGCTGCATCTCCAGCCCGATCACGAACAGGAACAGCACCACGCCCAGTTCGGCCACATGAATGATCGCCTGCGGGTCGTGGAAAAAGCCCAGCCCGAAGGGCCCGATCGCCAGTCCCGCCGCCAGATAGCCCAGCACCGAGCCCAGCCCCAGCCGGCGAAACAGCGGCACCGCCAGAACCGCCGCCGCCAGCAGCACGACCACGCTCAGCAGCGGCACCCCGCCGCCATGTGCCGCCGCCCCGGCGGCGGCCGTCACCTCTGTCGCCATCCGTCCCCCGTTCGCGCTGGTTTCCGGGGCAAAGCCTATACCCCGTCCCCGCGATCACAAAGCCCCCCGCTCAGCGCCAGCCGAGCGCGGGCGCGACGTGTTTCAGCATCGCCTCGATCACATGGGCGTTGTAATCGACGCCCAGCTGGTTCGGCACGGTCAAGAGCAGCGTGTCGGCCTCGGCGACGGCCTCGTCCTCGCGCAGCTCCTCGACCAGCCGGTCCGGCTCGCCGGTATAGCCGCGGCCGAAGATCGAGCGGGTCTCCTCGATGAAGCCGATCTGGTCGCCTTCCTTGCCGCCGCGGCCGAAATACATCCGGTCGCGGTCGTCCATCAGCGGAAAGATCGAGCGGCTGACCGAAACCCGCGGCGCGCGCTCGTGCCCCGCCGCCGCCCAGGCCTCGCGATAGGCGCGGATCTGCTCGGCCTGCTGGATGTGGAAGGGCCTGCCGTTCTCGTCCGTCTTGAGGGTCGAGCTTTGCAGATGCATGCCCAGCTGCGCCGCCCAGCGGGCGGTGGCGTTCGAGGCCGCGCCCCACCAGATGCGGTCGCGCAGGCCCGGCGAATGCGGCTCGATCCGCAGCAGGCCGGGCGGGTTCGGGAACATCGGCCGCGGGTTCGGCCGGGCGAAGCCGTGCCCCTCGATCACGTTCAGGAACACCTCGGCATGGCGCCGGGCCATGTCGGCGTCGCTTTCCCCCTCGGCCGGGGAATAGCCGAAATAGCGCCAGCCCTCGATCACCTGCTCGGGCGAGCCGCGCGAGATGCCAAGCTGCAGCCGGCCCTGCGCGATCAGGTCGGCCGCCCCGGCATCCTCGGCCATATACAGCGGGTTTTCATAGCGCATGTCGATGACCGCCGTGCCGATCTCGATGCGGCTGGTGCGCGCGCCCACCGCCGCCAGCAGCGGGAAGGGCGAGGCGAGCTGGCGGGCATAGTGATGGACGCGAAAATAGGCGCCGTCCGCGCCCAGTTCCTCGGCGGCGACGGCCAGCTCGATGGATTGCAGCAGCACGTCCTGGGCGCTGCGGGCCTGCGAGGCGGGCTCGTCCGACCAATGGCCGAAGGACAGGAAACCGATCTTCTTCACGCCAGGTTTCATCAGGGGGCGACCTTTGGGGTTGTGGGTTCCCGGGATATGGGGTCGCGGCGGCCCGTTCCCCAGCCCGCCTGCCAGGCCGGGCTGTGCAGTTCCGCGGCCAGATGGTCGATGAAGCGGCGCAGCTTGGCCGGCATGGGCTGGACCGGCGGCCAGACCGCGACGATGGGCAGCGGCCTGGTGCCGAAGCCGGTCAGCACCCGTTCCAGCCGCCCGTCGGCCAGCGCGGGCGCGACGATGAAGCCGGGCAGGATGGCCAGCCCCAGCCCCTCGATGGCCATGTCGCGGATCGCCTCGCCGTTGTTCATCGACAGCCGCCCCTGCACCAGGGGCGAAACGAAGTGGTCGCGGTCCTGGAACTGCCAGAGCTGGCTGTTCGGCAGGTGGCTGTAGCCGATCACCTCATGCTCGCGCAGGTCGGCCAGGGTCTGCGGGCGGCCCCTGCGGTCCAGATAGGCGGGGCTGGCGCAGGCGACGCTTTCATCCTCGCACAGCTTGCGCTGCATCAGTGCCTTGTCGCGCATCTTGCCGATGCGGATGCCGATGTCGAAGCCCTCGCGCGCCAGGTCGCGGCTGCGGTCGTCGTAATCGACGCTGATCTCCAGCTCGGGGTTCTGGGCGGCGAAGCGTGCGATGATCGGCCCCAGATGCAGCACGCCGAAGCTCATCGGCGCGGCGATGGACAGGCTGCCGCGCAGCGGCGCCAGCCCGTCCATGTCCCAGGCGGTGCTTTCGGCGGCCGCGATCAGCTCGGCCAGCGCCGGGCGCAGCCGCTCGGCCAGGCGCAGCGCCGCCTCGGTGGGGGTGATGCGGCCGGCATTGCGGCGAAACAGCGCCGCGCCCAGCGTCGCCTCCAGGTCGGTGATGCGCTTGCTGACCACGGATTTCGACAGGTTCAGCCGCGCGGCCGCGGCGGTGACGGTGCCCAGCTCCATCACCGTCAGGAAGGTTTCCAGATCGTTCAGGTCGTAACGCATGGCCCAAGCTTACCCGGTCCCGCGCCGTTCGCAATCGGCGAACGCAAGGTTCGCGGCCGCTCCGGTGGCGGAAACGGCCGCGATGCCCGATATTGATGCCAAGAGAAAGGAGGCCCATCATGGAGCTGACCGGAATTCATCACCTGACGGCGATCACCGCCGATGCGCCCGGCAACAAGCGGTTCTATACCGACACGCTGGGGCTGCGGCTGGTCAAGAAGACCGTCAACCAGGACGACACCAGCGCCTATCACCTGTTCTATGCCGACGGGCTGGCCCGGCCCGGGACCGACCTGACCTTCTTCGACTGGCCGGCGGCGCCCGAGCGGCGCGGCACCCATTCGATCAGCCGCACCGGGCTGCGGGTCGCCGGCGACAGCCTCGACTACTGGGCCGGGCGGCTTGCGGATCGCGGCCTGACCCTGGGGCGGATCGCCGAGATTGACACCCGCGCCAGTCTCGATTTCGAGGACCCCGAGGGCCAGCGTTTCCGCCTGACCGCGGATGCGCCCGACGCCGAGCCCGCGCCCTGGGCGAAAAGCCCGGTGCCGGCGCAGCACCAGATCCACGGGCTGGGGCCGATCACCATCTCGGTGCCGGACCTGGCCCCGACCGAGTCGGTGCTGACCCAGGTCATGGGCATGCGCAAGGTCCGCGACTATGCCAGCCCCGACGGGCATGGCACCGTCCATGTCTACGAGATGGGCCGCGGCGGCCCCGCGGCCGAGCTGCATGTCGCGGTCCAGCCCGACCTGCCCACGGCGCGGCAAGGCGCGGGCGGGGTGCATCACGTCGCCTTTCGCGTGCCCGACAAGCCGGCCATTCACGAATGGGCCAAGCGGCTGACCGGGATGCGGGTGCCCAATTCGGGCGAGGTCGAGCGTTACTATTTCCGCTCGCTCTATTTCCGCGAGCCGGGCGGCAACCTGTTCGAGATCGCCAGCGACGAGCCCGGCTTCGCCGTGGACGAGCCGCTGGAGAGCCTGGGCGAGACGCTGTCCCTGCCGCCCTTCCTGGAAGGGCAGCGCGCGCAGATCGAGGCGCGGCTGAAGCCGCTGGACTGAGCCCTGCCGAACCGAAGGAAAGGCCGCCGGAGCGATCCGGCGGCCTTTTCCCTGCGCGCGGGAATCCGCCCGCAGCCGGCGGGCCTGTTGCCGCATCGGCGATTTCGCCCCATGCTCCCGACCGCGGCAGGACGGAAGGGAGCGACACGGCATGAGCCAGCCGGAAACGGAACAGCCCGCCTCGCAGCTGATCGATGCGCGGATCAAGGAACTGGGCGATTGGCGCGGCGAGACCCTGGCGCGGCTGCGCGCCCTGATCCACGAGGCCGATCCCGAGGTGGTCGAGGAATGGAAATGGCGCGGCGTGCCGGTCTGGTCGCATGACGGCATCCTCTGCACCGGCGAGACCTACAAGCAAGTGGTCAAGATGACCTTCGCCAAGGGCGCGGCGCTGGAAGATCCCGCGGGCCTGTTCAACGCCAGCCTGGAGGGCAATACCCGCCGCGCCATCGACCTGCACGAGGGCGACCGGATCGACGCCGGGGCGCTGAAGGCGCTGATCCGCGCCGCCGTGGCGCTGAACACGGCCAGCAAGAAAAAGGGGCGGTCGAAATGACCGCCCCGTCCTGCCGGCTGAGCTGCTTGCTTCAGGCGGTCCTGGCGCGCTGCGCCATGGTCGCCTCGGCCCACCAGCGCAATTCGTCCAGCATGGCGTTCAGCGCCGGCAGCAGGTTCGCCTCGACCTCGGCCATCTCGCCATTGGCGCCCAGCGGCGAGACCTTGAAGAAATCGCCGCCGCCCAGATGCACGGCATTGCGCAGCGGCACCATCTGCAATTCGACGGCGATGCCGCGCAGGTGCTCGATGGCGCGGGCGGCGCCGACGCCGCCATAGCCCATGGCCGCCGCCGGCTTGTGGTTCCACTCCTTGTAGGCCTGGTCCAGCGCGTTCTTCAGCGAACCGCTGACCGAATGGTTGTATTCCGAGGTCAGGAAGACATAGCCGTCGAACCCGGCCAGCTTCTGCTGCCATTTCACCGCCCGCGGGTCCTGCGACGGCACCCAGAGGTTCGAGGCGACCTCGTCGAACAGCGGCAGGTCGTAATCGCGCAGGTCCACCAGCTCGAAGCTCATGTCCTCGCGCTTTTGCGCGTTTTCCAGCAGCCAGGCGGCGGGCTTGTCGGCAAAGCGCGCGGCGCGGGTCGAGCCGATGATGATGGCGATATGCGGTTTCTTGCTCATGGGGTCAGGTCCTTCGTGATGGTCTTGCAGGCCGTCGCGGCCTCGGGATCGGACGTCGTGCCCTCAAACTGGCCCTCGCGGGGCTTTCGGGCAAGCCAACCGGAATCGGAAGCGGCGTTCGAAAATCGGAAACAAGTCCTCGGAAAGGAACAGGCGGGCCTCGCGACCCGCCTGTCCGCCTTCTCTGTTTCACAAATACCCATGCGGCAGCGCCGAGGGTCGCCGCGCTGCCGGTCCGGCCCTCAACCGCGGCCCAGCCAGTCGGCGGCCAGCGTCAGGTCCTCGGGCTGAAGCTCATGCCCCGCCTCGACGGCCCTCGCCTCCAGCGCCGCGCCGCCGTCCTGCAAGGCGCGCTCCAGCGCCGGGGCCATGCGGGCGAAGGGATCGCGGGCGCCGGTCAGCATCAGCACCCGGCTGCCGGCCAGGGCCTGCGGCTCCAGCGCCGGCGGCTCCTCCAGCACCTGCACGGCGCGCAGCAGAACCGCGCGGCCGATCAGGCCGGGATGCAGCTGCATGACCGCGCCCAGCAGGTTCGCGCCGTTGGAATAGCCCAGATAGGTCAGCGCCGCGGGGTCCAGCCCGTAGGCCCGCGCCGCCTCGTCGATGAAGCCGGCAAAGGCCTCGGCCTCGGCGCGGATGTCGGCCTGGTCATAGGTCACCGCGTCATAGCGGCGGAACCAGCGGTTGATGCCTTCCTCGGTCGAGCGGCCGCGGACGCCCAGCAGCGTGGCGCGGGGCGCGATCCGATGCGCCAGCGGCATCAGGTCGGATTCGTTGCCGCCGGTGCCGTGCAGCAGGACGATGGTGCTGCCGTCCGGGTTTTCCGGCCGGTGGAAGCGGTGGATGAAATGCAACTCGCGCATCGGGCTCCTTTCCTCGCCCGGCAGGGCGAATTGCGGCAGGATCACGCGCAGGTCCTCGGCGCGGGCCGCGTCATGGGGCGGGACGAACAGCGTTTCGCCCAGGTGCTCGGCCGCCTCGTCCACGGTGAAGCCGGGGGCGTCGGTGGCATATTCCAGCAGCGTTCCCGCCGGCTCGCGCACATAGAGCGACAGGAAATATTTCCGGTCATGCACGCTGGTTGCGTCGGTATCCTTCAGCGCCAGCCGCATCCGGCGCACGGCATCGGCGTCCGGCGCCCGGAAGGCGACGTGATCCAGGATGCCGGTGCCGGGAATGCCCGGAAAGAAGCCGGTGGCGTCGCGGATGGCGACGACATCCGTGTCGGATTCCATGCGCTGCACCGCGCCCTCGGCCGCGCCGGGGCGATAGCCGAAGCGGGTCAGGAAATCGCGCGTCGCCGCGGGCTGCTCGGTCAGGATGGTGACGCCGCGCAGCCGCGTCGGCGCGATGGGATCGGGCAGGGGTGCCGCGGCCGGCAGATCCGCCCCCACCAGCTTGACGATCACGCCGTCGGGGTCCTTGAGGCGCAGCACCGTCTCGCCCCGCTCGCGCAGCGGCCCCTCGACCGGCAGGCGGGCGGTCATGGCGCGGGTCAGCCAGTCGCCGATGCTGGCGGGTGGCACGGCCAGCGCGATCTCGGCAACCTGGCCATGGCCGACCCGGCCCGGCGCCCCATCCTCCCACACCAGGAAGGTGACGAGCGAGCCGGGCGAGCCGAGCGCGTCGCCATAGAACAGGTGCAGTTGCTCGGCATCCTCGAAGCCGCCGGTGCGCTTGACCAGCCGCAGGCCCAGGAAGCCGGCGTAGAAATCGACATTGGCCTGCACCCGGCGGGTGATGCCGGTGACGTGATGGATGCCGGTGGGCATGGGTCTGTCTCCTTATGCGCCCTCTTCGCGGGCAAGGACGGTCTGCACGGCCGGATCGGCCGCGATGCGGTCATGCAGGGCCTGCACATTGGCCCAGCCTTCGGTCCCCTCGGGCAGCAGCTTCGCCGCCCAACGCAGCATCGGAAAGGCATAGGCGTCGATCACCGAGCGGCGGCCCAGGATCCAGTCGCGCCCCTCCAGATGCGCGTCCAGCAGCGCCAGCCGCTTGCGGACCAGCTTGCGCGCGGCCTCCTGCACCGCCTCGCGGTCGGCCTGCTCGCGGCTGGTGGTATAGCGCTGCGGCGTGAACAGCGGAAAGAAGGCCGGATGCAGGTCGCCGGTGAAGAAGCTCGACCAGCGGTCGAGTTCCGCCTGCGCCCGCAACTCGTCGCCGCCGGCCAGATCGGCCTCGGGATGCTTGCGCGCCAGGTGGTGCAGGATCGCGCCCGCCTGGGTCAGGATCCAGCCGTCATCCTCGCGCAGCACCGGCACGGCGCCGGCCGGGTTCACCGCCAGCAGTTCGGCCGAGCCGAATTCGACCGCCACCGCCTCATAGGGTGCGCCGGTCCATTCCAGCACGATATGGGGCGCGAGCGAGCAGGCCCCGGCATGGTAGAACAGGGTGGGCATGAAATCCTCCGTCTTGCGATGCGTCCAAGATAGCGCCGCGCCGCGTTTCCCCAACCGGCAAAGCCGGGAACGCGGCGTTCTGCACTGTCGAACGCGCCGGGCGGAGGATCGGTTCAGGCGCTATGCGCGCCGCGCGCCAGATCGGCGACGAAGGACAGGATCTCGGGCACCGGGCGGCCCTCGCCGATCAGCTTGACGATGGCCGAACCCACGACGCAGCCATCGGCCACGCCCGCCACCGCCTGCGCCGCCTCGGGGGTCGAGATGCCGAAGCCTACCACGACCGGCAGTTTCGCGCTGGCGCGGATGCGGGCCACCTCGGGCGCGACCTCGGCTGCGTTTGCCGCAGGACCGCCGGTGATGCCCGTGACCGAGACGTAATAGACGAAGCCCGAAGTGTTCTTCACCACCGCCGGCAGGCGGCGGTCGTCGGTGGTCGGCGTTGCCAGGCGGATGAAGTTCAGCCCGGCCTCGCGCGCCGGCAGGCACAGCTCGGCATCCTCCTCGGGCGGCAGGTCGACGACGATCAGCCCGTCCACCCCGGCCGCGGCGGCCTCGGACAGGAAGCGGTCGACACCGCCCGCGCGGGCATAGATCGGGTTGTAATAGCCCATCAGAACGATCGGCGTGGCGTTGTCGGTTTCGCGAAAGGCGCGCACCATGTCCAGCACCCGGCTGACGCTGCCGCCCGCCGCCAGCGCCCGCTGGCCCGCCGCCTGGATGGTGGCGCCGTCGGCCATCGGGTCGGTGAAGGGCATGCCCAGCTCGATGACGTCCACGCCCGCGCCGGGCAGGCCGCGCATGATCTGCAGCGAGGTGTCGAAATCCGGGTCGCAGCCCATCATGTAGGCGACGAAGGCCTTGCCGCCGGTTTCGGCCAGCCGCGCGAAAGTGTCGTCGATTCTGCTCATGCGCCCCGTTCCCTCTTGTTCCGCCAAGCCCTAGCCCGCGCCCGGGGCAAGATCAACGGCCCGCCACTGGACTCGGGCGACGCCGCCCCATAATAAGCGCGGAAATCCGGGAAAAGGGGTGCATCATGGGCTTTCGCATGGGGATCGTCGGCCTGCCGAACGTGGGCAAATCGACGCTGTTCAACGCGCTGACGAAAACCGCCGCCGCGCAGGCCGCGAACTTCCCCTTCTGCACCATCGAGCCGAACGTGGGCGAGGTCGCCGTGCCCGATCCGCGGCTGGACAAGCTGGCCGAGATCGCGGGCAGCAAGCAGATCATCCCGACCCGCATCACCTTCGTCGACATCGCCGGGCTGGTGAAGGGCGCGAGCAAGGGCGAGGGCCTGGGCAACCAGTTCCTGGCCAATATCCGCGAGGTCGATGCCATCGCCCATGTCCTGCGCTGCTTCGAGGATGGCGACGTCACCCATGTCGAGGGCCGCGTCGATCCCATCGCCGATGCCGAGACCATCGAGACCGAGCTGATGATCGCCGACCTGGAATCCGTCGAGCGGCGGCTGGCCAATATCCAGCGCAAGCTGAAGGGCGGCGACAAGGAGGCCGTGGCGCAGGAAAAGCTGCTCAGGGCCGCGCAGGCGGCGCTGGAATCCGGCGAGCCCGCCCGGACCGTGCAGGTCGCGGACGAGGACCGGAAAGCCTGGGACATGCTGCAGCTGCTGACCGCCAAGCCGGTTCTGTTCGTCTGCAATGTCGAGGAAGACAAGGCCGCCACCGGCAACAGCCAGTCCGAGCGCGTGGCGCAGATGGCGGCCGAGCAGGGCGCCGGCCATGTGGTGATCTCGGCCCGGATCGAGGAAGAGATCAGCCAGCTTCCCGCCGAGGAAGCGACGATGTTCCTTGAGGAAATGGGCCTGCACGAGGCGGGCCTCGACCGGCTGATCCGCGAGGGCTACAAGCTTCTGGGCCTGGAGACCTATTTCACCGTCGGGCCCAAGGAAGCGCGCGCCTGGACCATCCACAAGGGCACGCTGGCCCCGCAGGCGGCGGGCGTGATCCATGGCGATTTCGAGCGCGGCTTCATCCGCGCCGAAACCATCGCCTATGACGACTACGTCACCTACAGGGGCGAGGCCGGCGCGCGCGAGGCCGGCAAGTTCCGCGTCGAGGGCAAGTCCTACGAGGTCAAGGACGGCGACGTCCTGCATTTCCTCTTCAACGCCTGATTGCCCGGATTTCCAGAAGACGCCGCCTAGGACCGGTCCTGCAAGGACGGGTCCTGTCGCCGCGCGTCCCCCGGGCCGTTCAGTGCAGGCCGAACTTGCCCATCAGCCGCTTGCGCAGCTGCACGAATTCGGCCGAGTTGCGGTCGCGCGGCCTGGGCAGCTCTACCGGAATCGTCGTCGGGGCCGCGCCGTCGGTGGACAGCACCAGAACCCGGTCCGCCAGGAAGATCGCCTCTTCCAGATCGTGGGTGACCAGGATCGTGGTGACGTTCTCCTCGGCCCAGATGCGGGTCAGCTCTTCCTGCATGGTCAGCTTGGTCATCGCGTCCAGCGCGCCCAGCGGCTCGTCCAGCAGCAGGATCTCGGGGCGGATGGTCAGGGCGCGGGCGATGCCCACGCGCTGCGCCATGCCGCCGGAAAGCTGGCGCGGATAGGCGTTCTGGAAATCGGTCAGGCCGACCAGATGGATGTAATGCCGCGCCTGCTCGCGGGCCCGGGATGCGGGCAGGCCGCGAACGTCCAGGCCGAAAGCCACGTTGTCCAGCACCGTCAGCCAAGGCAGCAGCCGCGGCTCCTGATAGATCACGGCGCGTTCGGTGCCCACGCCCGAGACCGGGCGGCCGTCGATCAGCACCTCGCCCCGGTCCGGGGTCTCCAGCCCGGCCAGCAGCCGCAGCAGCGTGGTCTTGCCGCAGCCGCTGGGGCCGACGATCGCCAGCGCCTCGCCGCTGCGGATATGCAGCGAGAGGTCGCGCAGGACCGGCCGCATCGCGCCCTGCAGCGGAAAGGATTTCGACAGGTTGCGCACCGCAACCTCGCCGCGGATGCTTTCGGCCGCCCGGGTCATTTCGCCGCCACCGTGCTGCCCGGCGCGAAGAGCACCTTTTCGGCCGAGAGCTGGCCGGGTTGCAGCTTGCCCTCGCGTTCCAGCACCTCGATCCAGAACTCGACGTCTCGCGGCACGGCGCGGCCGCCCTCGCGCACGCCGAACCCGGCGAAGAAGGCGGCGACGGCGGGATTCTCGCCGCGCTCCTCCAGCGCCCTGGCGATCGCGGCGCGGGTTTCCTCGGGATGCTCGCGGGCATAGTCCAGCGCCCGGGCGGATTGCTCGACATAGGTGCGGGCGGCCTCGGGATGGGCCTCGACCCAGTCGCGCCGCAGCACGGTGAAGCCGCCGGCGATCTCGCCCAGCACGTCGGTGTCGTCGAAGATCGCCCGCAGTCCGCCGGCCTCGCGCGCCACGCCCTCGAAGGTGGTCTGCCAGTAGCCGAAGGCGGCCACGTCGACCTGCCCCGAGCGCAGCACCTGTTCCAGCTGCGGCCCCGGCACCGTCACCAGATTGGCGGCGTTCTGCGCCAGGCCCTTCTGATGCAGGGCCTCGCGCACGGTATAGTCCAGATGCGCGCCCAGCGTGTTCACGGCGACGGTCTTGCCGGGCAGGTCCTCGATGCCTTGGATCGGGCTGTCTTCGAGCACGTAGAAGATCGACTGGACCTGATCGTTGATGCCGTTCGTCGGATAGGCGGCGACGAAATCGTTGCCGCCGGCGATCGAGTTCAGCACCGCCGCGGTCGCCGCGCTGCCGATCTCGATCGAGCCGCCGGCCAGTGCCATCAGCGATTCCGGGCCGCCCGAGGCATAGCCGACGTTTTCCAGCGTGATGCCGGTGCCCTCGAAATAGCCCAGCTCCCAGGCCAGCTCATGGGCGTTCAGCCCGCCATGGCTGGCCATGAAGCGCATGGTGACCTCTTCGGCATGGGCGGCCGTGGACAGAAGCGCGGCAAGGGCAGAGCCCAGGGCGATGCGGGTAAGGGGATGGGTCATCGTTTCGTTTCCTTGGAATTGCGTCGCGAGAGGGGGGTCAGGCCTGGTCCAGCGACCAGCGGCACAGCCGCCGCTGCAGCCAGATCAGCACCGCATTGGCGGCCAGCCCCAGCCCGGCCATCAGGAAGATCGCCGCGAACATCAGCGGAATCTGGAAATTGTACTGGGCATTCATTACCTGAAAGCCGATGCCCTTGTTCGCGCCGATCATCTCGGCCGCGATCAGCAGCAGCAGGGCGGTGGTGGCCGACAGCCGCAGCCCGACGAAGATCGCCGGCACCGAGGCGGGCAGCACGACGCGGCGGAAGATCTGCAACTGGCTGGCGCCGTAGCTGCGCGCCATCTCGATCAGCTTGCGGTCCACCTCCTTCACGCCGCCGATGGTGGCCAGAAGGATCGGGAACAGCGTCGCCCAGAAGATGACAAAGACCTTCGAGGCCTCGCCCAGCCCCAGCAGCAGGATGAAGACCGGATAAAGCGCCAGCGCCGAGGTCTGGCGGAACAGCTGCAGGATCGGGTCCAGCGCGCGCTCGGCCGGGCGCAGCTGGCCCATCAGCAGGCCAAGCGGGATGCCCAGCCCCACGGCGCCGAAAAAGGCCAGCCCGGCGCGCTGCAGGCTGATGGCGATGTCGTCGACCAGCGCCCCGCTGGCCAGCCCCTGCCAAAGCGCGGCCGCGATCCGGTCCAGCGGCGGAAACACCGCCGGGCTGATCCAGCCCAAGGTGCTGGAGAGCTGCCACAGCACCAGGAAAACCAGCACGAGGCCATAGCGGGACAGGAAGCCGGCCACCGGCGGCATGGGCAGGCCGCGGCGCGGGCTGCCGCTGCGGCGGCGGGGCAGGTCCAGGGTTTCCAGGCTCATGGTGCTACTCCGCGGCATTGGCGGCCGCGCGGATGGCGGCGTGCCGGTTGACGGGGAAGGGCAGGCCCAGGTTCTCGCGCAGGGTCCGGCCCTCGTATTCGGTGCGGAACAGGCCGCGGCGCTGCAGTTCGGGAATGACCAGGTCGACGAAATCGCTCAGCCCGGTGGGCAGCCAGGGCGGCAGGATGTTGAACCCGTCCGCGCCCTCGTTCTCGAACCATTCCTGCAGCGTGTCGGCGATCTGCACGGCGCTGCCGATGATGGTGAAATGCCCGCGCGCCGAGGCGATCCATTGGTAGAGCTGGCGGATGGTGAAGCCGTTCTCGTCGGCGATCTGCCGGATCAGCGCCTGGCGCGACTTCATGCCCTCGGTCGGGTCCAGCGGCGGCAGCGGGCCGTCGAGATCCGCCCCGGTCAGGTCCAGCGTGCCGCCGGTCAGCCCCCTGATCAGCGCGGTGCCGTCCTCTTCCAGGATCAGGCTGGTGAGACGCTCGTATTTCTCGCGCGCCTCGGCCTCGGTCCGGCCGACGAAGGGCGCGACGCCGGGCATGATGAGCACATGCCCGGGATTGCGGCCCTGCCCGCGGGCGCGGGCCTTGATGTCGCGATAGAATTCCTGCGCGGTGTCAAGGCGCTGATGGGCGGTGAAGATCACCTCGGCGGTGGCGGCGGCAAGGCCGCGCCCGTCCTCGGACTGGCCCGCCTGCACGATGACCGGATGGCCCTGCGGCGAGCGCGGGACGTTCAGCGGCCCCCTGATCTTGAAATGCTCGCCCTCGTGATCGGTGAAATGCACCTTGCCGGTGTCGAAGAACACGCCGGTTTCCTTGTCGCGGATGAAGGCGTCGTCCTCGAAGCTGTCCCACAGCTTGCGGACCACCTCGACATGCTCGGCCGCGCGGCGATAGCGCCAGGCATGGGGGTGCTGCCGGTCGAGGTTGAAGTTATGCGCCGCGCTTTCCGTGGCGGTGGTCACCACGTTCCAGCCGGCGCGCCCGCCCGAGATCAGGTCGAGCGAGGCGAACTTGCGGGCCAGGTTGTAGGGCTCCTCATAGGTGGTCGAGGCGGTGGCGATGAAGCCCAGGTTGCGGGTCAGCGGCGCCAGCGCCGAGAACAGCGTCACCGGCTCGAACCCGGCGACCTTGGCGTTGCCGCCCTCGATGCCGCCGCCGAAGGCGATGGCCAGGCCGTCGGCCAGGAAATAGGCGTCGAACAGGCCGCGCTCGGCCTCTTGCGCCAGCTTCACATGGAAGTCGAAGCTGGTCGCGCCCTCGGCCGGCTGGTCGGGGTGGCGCCAGGCGGCGATGTGCTGGCCGCCGCCGGGAAGAAAGGCGCCTAGGCGGATCTTGCGGGTCATCTCGTCATCACTCCTTGCTGCGGCCTTGGGCGCGGGGTTTGGTCAGGGCGGTGCTGGGCCGGCCGTCCGGTCCGACCGGAATGTCGCCCTGGATCGTCACCCGGCGCACGACGCGCGGCGCATCGCCGTAGTCGTTCACCGCGACATGCTGGGTGGCGCGGTTGTCCCAGATCACCACGTCGCCGGCCTGCCAGCGCCAGCGCACGGTGTTTTCCGGCGCGGTGACATAGGATTGCAGGATCTCCAGGATCTTCTGCGATTCCTCGCGCGAGAGCCCGGCGATGCGCTGCACGAAGCTGCCCAGCACCAGCACCTTTTCTCCGGTCTCGGGATGGATGCGGACCACGGGGTGCTCGGTCTCGTAGACCTCCGAGGCGAAGACCTCGGCATGGTGCCGCCTGTCGGCTTCCGAGGCGCGGGGGCGTTGCCCGGCATAGTCATAGGCGTTCGAATGCACGGCGCGCAGCCCGTCGGCCAGCACGCGCAGCGGCTCGGGCAGGTCGGAATAGGCGGTGGCGGTATTGGCCCAGATCGTGTCTCCGCCCACCGGCGGGATGACGACCCCGCGCAGCACCGATGCCTTGGGATAGGCCTCGACGAAGGTCACGTCGGTATGCCAGCGGTCCGCGCGCCCGCCGCCGCGCCGGGAATCCAGCTCCAGCACCGAATCCGTGCCGGTCACCGCCGCCTGGGTCGGATGCGGGACCAGCGCGCCCAGGCGCCGGGCAAAGGATTCCTGCGCCGCATTGTCCAGATGGGTCTGCCCGCGAAAGAACAGCACCTTGTGGCGCAGAAGCAGGGCCTCGATGGCGAGGACGGTTTCTTCCAGCAGGTCGCCGGCAAGGGCGACGCCGCGGATCTCGGCGCCGATGCGCGGGGTGACGGGATGCACCCGCTCGGCGGGGATGGCGAGGCTGAAGGTCTCGTGGCGTGTCATGGGAAATCCTTTCCAAAGCCATGCAGGGGCCGGTCCCGGTCCGGCCGGGCCTTCCTGTCAGGGCTCGTGTCTGTCAGTGCGAGGAGGTGGCGGCTCAGCGGATGCGACACCGGCGCGGGCCGGCCGGCATGCAGGGCATGGCCGGCATCGCGGGGCGCGTGGCGGGGGCTGGCATTCGGATGGACATGTCCGTCTCCTTATCACGACTGCGTTGGTAGATATTTAGGCTGCTTTGCGGCTTTCGCCGATTCCAAACTTCGCCGGGAAAAGAGAAACGATTGCTCGCAGACCCCCGCTGCGCAGCATGAAATTTCCGCCGACCTTCCGGCAGGTCCGGCCGCCGCGCGGCAGGACCGGCCTGCCGGGAACAGGGGGCGGGGCTTCGTCTCACCCCCATTCCGGGCCGAGAGAACCGGGCGGACAAGGCCCCTGTCGCGGATTTTTGCGGCGCGGGCCGTCCGGGGTTTCCTGAAGCAGGCAGCGACCGGCGTCGCCGGCGCAGGCCGCCCGAATCGGACCTTGGGCGATGAGCCCGGCTGACCGCGCTGCGCGACGAGTTGCGGCGCATGCTGGATCATTGCGCCAGCCATACCATCGCCGATTGCCGGGTGATCGAAGTTCTGGGCGACCACGCGCTTTGCGCCCACCACCACGACATGCCGCAAGAAGAGGGCATGGCCGGGGATTGAGCGCGGCGCCGCCTCCGGTCGCCTCTTCCCCCCGTCGCGCCGAAGCCCTAGATTGCCGCCATGCGCTGGACCTTGCCCAATCTCCTGACCGTTCTGCGACTTGCGGCCGCGCCGCTGGTGCCGCTGATGTTTTTCTTCCTCAGCCGGCCCTTCGCCGATTTCGCGGCGCTGGCGCTGTTCCTGATCGCCGCCGTGACCGACTGGTTCGACGGCTACCTGGCCCGGGCCTGGGGGCAGGAAAGCCGCTTCGGCGCCGCCATGGACCCGATCGCCGACAAGGCCATGGTCATCATCGCCGTGGTGGTCATCACCGGCTATTCCGGCATGAACCCCTGGCTGATCCTGCCTGCGACGGTGATCCTGTTCCGCGAGGTCTTCGTCTCGGGCCTGCGCGAATTCCTGGGCGACAAGGCCCGGCTGCTCAAGGTCACCAAGCTCGCCAAGTGGAAGACCACGGCGCAGATGGTGGCCATCGCCGTGCTTTTCCTGGGCACCGGCCTGAACTATTATGAGACCGGCCACCCGCCCCTGGTGGGCGAGACCAGCCTGCCCTGGTCCGACAGCTGGTCGGATCTGGCGACGCAGGCCGGGCTGGCGCTGATCTGGATCGCCGCGGTGCTGACCGCGATCACCGGCTGGGACTATTTCGCCAAGGCCCGGCCCTTCCTGAGGGATGACCATGGCGCTTGACGTGCTTTACTTCGCCTGGCTGCGCGAGCGCATCGGCCAGCCGCGCGAGCGGATCGAGACCGAGGCCGCGACCGTGCGCGAACTGGTCGCGCAGCTTGCCGCCATGGACGAATGGCACGCCGCGGCGCTGGCGGATCTGTCTGCGGTGCGCGTCGCCGTCGATCAGGAGCTGGCCGATCTGGACGCGCCGCTTTCCGGCGCGCGCGAGGTCGCCTTCTTTCCGCCGATGACCGGGGGCTGAGATGTCGGCCCGGGTCCAGAGCGCGCCTTTCGACCTTGGCGCCGAACTGGCGGGTTTCGGCGCGGGCTCCGGCGCGGTCGTCACCTTCACCGGCCTGGTGCGCGACGAAGGCGGCCGGCTGCAGGCGCTGGAGATCGAGCATTACCCCGGCATGACCGAAAAGGCGCTGGCCGCCTATGGCGAGCAGGCGGCGCGGCGCTTCGGGCTGGACGACTGGCGCATCCTGCATCGCCACGGCCGGCTGGCGGCGGGCGAACCGATCATGATGGTCGCCACTGCGGCCCGCCATCGCGAGGCGGCCTTCCAGGCGGCGGAATACCTGATGGACTGGCTGAAATCCCGCGCGCCGTTCTGGAAGCGCGAGATCGGTCCGGACGGCCCCGGCGCCTGGGTCGAGGCCCGCGCCGAGGACGAGGATGCATTGTCGCGGTGGCAAGGCTGACGTTGCAATCCGGGACTGCCGCAAGCATATAGACCGCAACCAGACCGGATGACAGCGCGGAGCCCTGAATGACTTACCTGGAGTTCGAGAAGCCCCTTGCCGATCTTGAGGGCAAGGCCGAGGAACTGCGGGCACTGGCCCGGAAGGGCGAAGGCGTCGATCTGGAGAAGGAGGCGGCGGCGCTGGACCGCAAGGCCGAGGAGATGCTGCGCGACCTCTACAAGCAGCTCGATCCCTGGCGCAAGACGCAGGTCGCCCGCCACCCGGAACGGCCGCATTGCCGCGACTATATCGAGCAGCTCTTCACCGAATACACGCCGCTTGCCGGCGACCGCGCCTTTGGCGAGGACCACGCGGTGATGGGCGGGCTGGCGCGCTTCAAGGACCAGCCCTGCGTGGTGATCGGCCATGAGAAGGGCAACGAGACCAAATCGCGGATCTTTCACAATTTCGGCATGGCCCGGCCCGAGGGCTATCGCAAGGCGATCCGGCTGATGGACATGGCCGACCGCTTCCGCCTGCCGGTGATCACGCTGGTCGACACGCCCGGCGCCTATCCCGGCAAGGGCGCCGAGGAACGCGGGCAAAGCGAGGCCATCGCCCGCGCGACCGAGAAATGCCTGCAGATCGGCGTGCCGCTGGTCTCGGTCATCATCGGCGAGGGCGGCTCGGGCGGCGCCGTGGCCTTCGCCACCGCGAACCGCATCGCCATGCTGGAACATTCGATCTATTCGGTGATCTCGCCCGAGGGCTGCGCCTCGATCCTGTGGAAGGATGCCGAGAAGATGCGCGAGGCGGCGCATGCGCTGAAGCTGACGGCGCAGGACCTGAAGAAGCTGGAGGTGATCGACCGCATCATCTCCGAGCCGGTGGGCGGCGCGCAGCGCGCGCCGGCCGAGACCATCGCGGCGGTGGGCGAGGCGATCGCCGCCATGCTGGGCGAGCTGGCCGGCAGGAAGCCGGCCGAGCTGATCAAGGACCGGCGGCAGAAGTTCCTGAACATGGGCGCGAAGGCCCTGGGCTGAGCGCCCGGCCGCTCCCCTCGCACGGGGATTCGGGAAACGGAAAAAACGAACGACGCTGCCCGGCGCGGTTGCGCAAGGATCCGGGCCTTTGCGTCTTCTCTGTTGCCCAAATACCCCTGCGACGGTGCAAGTCGGCGCTGCCGCATGGGTCTTTGTGCAGCGAAGAAGCGCCGGGCGCGCCGCGGTTTGCGTGGCGGTTCTTTCCGTTCTCCGAATACCCAAGCGACGTTTCCCCTGGGCGCGGCCGCGGGAGTATTTGCGAAACGGTGAAGACGCGCGATCAGCCGCGGGCGGCCCGGATCGACTCCTCGAGGATGTCGAGCGCCTCGTCGAAGACGTCTTCCTGGATGGTCAGCGGCGCAAGAAAGCGGATCACGTTGCCATGGACGCCGCAGGTCAGCAGGATCAGCTTGCGGGCGAGCGCCTCTTCGCGGACGCGGTTGGCGAAATCCGGGCTGGGCCTGTCGGTGCCGGCGATGTTGAATTCCACCGCGTTCATGAAGCCGGGGCCGCGGATGTCGACGATCTCGGGCACCCCGTCGGCGATGCCGGCCAGGCGCTGCTTCAGCCGCTGGCCGAGGCGGGTGGCGCGGTCGCACAGCCCCTCGTCCTCGATCACGTCCAGAACGGCATGGGCGGCGGCGACGGCCAGCGGGTTGCCGGCATAGGTGCCGCCAAGGCCCCCGGGGGCCGGGCTGTCCATCACCTCGGCCCGGCCGGTCACGGCGCTGATCGGCAGCCCGCCCCCCAGCCCCTTGGCCATGGTGGTCAGGTCGGCCGCCGCGCCGTGGTGTTCCATCGCGAACAGCTTGCCGGTGCGGGCGAAGCCGGTCTGCACCTCGTCGGCGATCAGCAGGATCGAATACTGGTCGCAGATCTGGCGCAGGCGCTGGATGAAGCCGGCCGGCGCCTCGTAGAAGCCGCCCTCGCCCTGCACCGGCTCGATGATGATCGCGGCGACGCGCGAGGGGTCGATATCGGCCTTGAACAGCCGGTCGAGCGCCGCCAGCGCCTCCTCGGCCGTGACGCCGTGCAGCGGGTTCGGAAAGGGCAGGTGCCAGATATCGTTCATCATCGGCCCGAACCCGGCCTTGTAGGGCTGGACCTTGCCGGTCAGCGACATGCCCAGGAAGGTGCGGCCGTGGAAGCCGCCGGCGAAGGCCACCACCCCGGCGCGGCCGGTATGGTGGCGGGCGATCTTGACCGCGTTTTCGATCGCCTCGGCCCCGGTGGTGTAGAAGGCGGTCTTTTTCGGTCCCTCGCCGGGGACCAGCCGGTTCAGCCTTTCGGCCAGGGCCACGTAATTCTCATAGGGCACGACCTGGTGGCAGGTATGGGTGAAGCGGTCGAGCTGGGCCTTGACCGCCTCGATCACCCGCGGATGGCGATGGCCGGTATTGACCACGGCGATGCCGGCGGCGAAGTCGATATAGCGGTTGCCGTCCTTGTCCCAGATTTCGGCATTCTCGGCGCGCTCGGCATAGATCTGGGTGGTCATCCCCACCCCGCGCGAGATGGCGGCGTTCTTGCGGTCGGTCAGGCTGGTCATCGGCCCCTCCTCGATGCGATTCGGGGCCGATGCTATACGCGGGCCAGCGATCCGAACAGGGCCGCTTGCGCGCGCCCATGCGATGCTTCAGGCTGTGGCCATGTTCCCGATCCGCGACCATAATCCTTCCGAGCGCACGCCCTATGTGACCAACGGGCTGATCTTTCTGAACCTGGTCATGTTTCTGGTCACCATGCCCTGGGCCGGCGGCCAGGTCGGGCTGTGGGACCGGCTGGCGCTGTATCCGGTCGCAATCATGCATGGCGAATGGCTCTGGGGCCTGGCCACGCATATGTTCCTGCATGCCGGGATCATGCATATCGCCGGCAACATGCTGTTCCTGTGGGTCTTCGGCGACAATCTCGAGGACCAGATGGGCCATGCCGGCTTCCTGGTCTTCTATCTGGCCTGCGGGCTGGCGGCGGCGGCGGGCCAGATCGCCACCGATCCGATGAGCGACATTCCCATGGTCGGCGCCTCGGGCGCCATCGCCGGGGTGATGGGCGGCTATCTGCTGATGTTCCCGCGCGCCCGCGTCGACGTGATCGCGATCATCATCGTCATCATCCGCCGCTTTACCATGCCGGCCTGGGTGCTGCTGCTGGCCTGGTTCGGCATCCAGCTCTTGTCGAGCGCCGGCATGGTCGACGACGGCGTGGCCTATGTCGCCCATGCCGCCGGGTTCCTTGCGGGGATGGTGCTGGCGGTGCCGGTCTTCCTGCGCCGGGGCGGGCCGGATTTCTGGCGCCGCACCCATGGCCGCCCGCCGCATGCGCCGACCTATGCGCCCTCGCGCATCCCGCCGGTCCGGCGCTAGAGCCGGCCGCGGCTCATGTGGCGCTTGCCCGCGAAACCGGGCGCGCGCGTGACTTCGAACCCCGCCGCCGCCAGCGCCCGGCGCACATGGCCCGCTGCCGTATAGGTGGCGAAGGTGCCGCCCGGCGCGGTGTGGCGGGCGACCTCGGCCATCAGCGCCTCGCCCCAAAGCTCGGGGTTCTTGGCGGGGGAAAACCCGTCCAGGAACCAGGCATCGGCAAGGCCGTCCCAGCCGGGCAGCGCCTTGCGGGCATCGGCCTCGATGATCTCGGCCTCGACCAGGCCCACGGAAAGGCGGCGTTGCGGCCATCCGTCGCGCAGCTGTTTCGCCAGCGGCGCCAGCTCGGGGAAGGCGGCATGGGCCCGGGCCAGTTCCCCGACGCCCATCGGGAAGGCTTCGAAGCTGGTGAAACGGACCGGCACCGTGGCGACCTGCGCCAGCGCCAGCAGGTTCAGCCCGGTGCCGAAGCCCAGTTCCGCCACATGGAAGCCGGGCCGCAGCCGCGCCGGCAGGTCATTGCCGGCCAGAAAGACATGCCGCGTCTCGTCCAGCCCGCCGTTCAGGCTGAAATAGGGATCGTCGAAACGGCGCGAGACCGGAATCGCCCCCTCGCGCCAATCCAGGTCGGCGCTGCTCTGGTCGCGCTCATCCATCCGCGCTAACTCCTTTTTGCAGGCAGATGCGGCAAGGGGCGGCGGAATGGCAAGCGAAATCACGGTGGCGGGTGCGGGCATCTTCGGCCTTGCCTGCGCATGGGAACTGGCGCGGCGCGGCGCCCGCGTGCGGGTGTTCGAGGCCGAGCGGATCGGCGCCGGCGCCTCGGGCGGGCATGTCGGCGCGCTGGCCCCGCATGCGCCGGAAAACTGGAACGCCAAGAAGCAGGTGCAGCTGGAGGCGCTGGTCGCGGCGGCCGGTTGGTGGACCGAGGTGGCGGCGGCGGGCGGCATCGACCCCGGCTATGCCCGCCATGGCCGCATCCAGCCGGTGCCCGAAGGGGCCGCGCCGCGCATGGCCGAGCGCATCGCCGCCGCCCGCGCGCATTGGCCCGACTGGGCCGGGATGGAACTGACCGACAAGCCGCAGGGGACGCTGGTGCCGGCCTCGCCCTCGGGCCTGTGGCTGGTGGACCGGCTGACGGCGCGGATCAGCCCGCGCCGGGCCTGCGCCGCGCTGGCCGCCGCGATCCGCGCCCTGGGCGGCGAGATCGCCGAGGGGCGGCCTGCCCCCGATGCCCCGGCGATCTGGGCCACCGGCGTCGCGGGGCTTGCGCCCTTCGGCGGCAGCGGCGTCAAGGGCCAGTCGGCGCTGCTGGCTTTCGCCGCCCCCGACGCGCCGCAGGTCTTTGCCGATGGGGTCCATGTCGTGCCCCATGCCGACGGCACGGTGGCCATCGGCTCGACCTCGGAACGCGACGCCATGGACACCGGCACCGACGCGCAGCTGGAGGCGTTGATCGACAAGGCGCGCGCGCTGTGCCCGGCGCTTGGCGATGCGCCGGTCCTGGACCGCTGGGCCGGCATCCGGCCGCGCGCCCGCTCTCGTGCGCCGCTGGTCGGACCATGGCCCGGACGGCCCGGCCATTACGTCGCGAATGGTGGCTTCAAGATCGGCCTGGCCATGGCGCCGGCCTGCGCGGTCCTGCTGGCGGACCTGATCCTCGACGGGCGCGACCGCATCCCCGAGGGCTTCAGGGTGCCCGAGCCTAAGGCCGGGGACTGACCCCGATCACCAGCGGATGCAGGTGGAACAGCGCCAGCCAGACCAGCACCGCCAGGGCCAGCCGCGGCCAGGTCCAGCGCAGCGCCACGCCGCGGCGCAAGCCGACCGCCAGCCCGAACAGCGCATAGGCCAGAAGCAGGCCGAACAGGATCACATGCGCCAGGTCGCCATTCGCGACCAGATGCGCGCCGCCCCACAGCGCAAAGCCCGCCATCAGCCCCGCCATGCCGCCCACCGCCGCCGCCAGCACCGCGACGGGCATGGCGATATTCACCAGCCAGCGCATCCAGCCCCATTGCGGCCACAGCTCGACATGGGGCGCCCGCCCCGCCGCCAGGATCAGCCAGTAAAGCAGCGCCAGCGACAGCAGGCTGTAGCCGATGAGATAGCCCCGCCGCCCCAGCGCCGCGACCAGCGGCTCGCGGAACCGCGCCGGGATCACATGCGAGCCCAGGAAGGCTGCCAGCGCCAGGATGAATTCGCCCCATTCCATGCCGGCAGCCTAGCCCCGGCCCGGCGCGGCGGCAATCCGCGTTGACGCGGCGCCCCGCTGCGGCATGATGGCGCAAAGAGAGGATGCCATGACCCGCCTTCAGACCGCTTTCGACGCCATCGACAAGGCCAATTCCGCCGATCCGCACCTGGACCCCGAGGGCCGGCCCGAGGCGCTGCTCTACGGCCAGCGCATGACGGCCGAACAGCAGGCGCTCTATCCCGACGCCTCCGAGCCTCTGCGCATCGCCTGCCGCGGCCAGCATGTCGAGCGTTTCCTGCTGCCCCGCGACGCCTATCCGATGGACCGCGCCGGCTATCTGGCCTGGCGCACCGAACAGGGCCGCCGCCACGCCGCCCGCATCGCCGGCATCATGCGCGAGGCCGGCTATGGCGACGAGGACATCGCGGCAGCCGGGAAGATGCTGACCAAGCAGGGCATCAAGCGCGACGGCGAGGTGCAGGCGCTGGAAGACGTGGCCTGCTTCACCTTCATCCGCTGGTATATGGGCCCCTTCGCCGAGGGCCGCGACCCGGACGAGCTGCAGCGCATCGTGGAAAAGACCGCGCGCAAGATGTCCGCCATGGCCCGCGCCCGGGCACTGGAGGAATTCGCCATCCCCGAGCCCTTCGCCGCCGCCTTCCGTGCGTAACGTCCTTATCGTCGCCCATGGCCAGCCCGGCGACCCCGCCCCGCAGCAGCAGGCCATCGAGGCGCTGGCCGCCCGCATCCATGTCCCCGCTGCGCAGGTCAGGGGCGCGACGCTGGCCATGCCCGGCGCGCTGGACCGCGCCGATGACGAGACGCTGATCTATCCGCTGTTCATGGCATCGGGCTGGTTCACCCGCAGCGAACTGCCCCGCCGCCTGCGGCTGGCCGGCGCGCCGAATGCCCGCATCCTGCCGCCCTTCGGCAGCGATCCGCGCCTGCCGGCGCTCTGCCTCGCGCTGGTCGTGAAGGCGGCCGAGGCGCAAGGCTGGCGGCTGGCCGAAACCCATCTGCTGATCGCCGCCCATGGCTCGGGCCGTTCGCGCGCACCCTCCGAAGCGGCGCGCGAGATGGCCGCCGCCCTCGCCCCCCATGCCGCCGCGACAAGTTGCGGCTTCATCGAGGAAGCGCCCTTCATCGCCGAGGCCGCCCGCGACCTGCCCGCGCAGGCGATCTGCCTGCCGCTTTTCGCCACCCGGGCGGATCACGTCACCGACGACCTGCCCGCGGCGCTGGCCGATGCAGGCTTTCGCGGCCTCCTCCTGCCCCCGGTGGGCCTCGCGCCGGATGTTCCGGCGATGATCGCCGAAAGCATCAAGGCCGCCCTGTCCGAGCGGCCCTGATCTTCTCTGTTTCCCAAATACCCTTGCGACCGCGCCACCGGCACGGCGCAAAAGCCAGGGGTCACATTGCCGCCAGCTGCGCCAGCGCCGCGCGGATGCGGGCCAGGTCGTCCTCCAGCGCGGCAAGCTTCTCGCGCGTCTCCTCGATCACCTCGGGCTCGGCATTCTCGACGAATTTCGGATTGCCCAGCCGCCCGCGCAGGCCCGAGGCGTCCTTCTCGGCCTTCCCCGCCGCCTTTTCCAGCCGTGCCGTTTCGGCCGTCACGTCGATCATCTCGCCCACCGGCAGCGCGAAGCTCGCCCCCAGTGCCGCGACCGAGATCATGCCCGGCCCCATGGCACCCTCGGCAGGCGCGTTCACCCGCGCCAGCCGCTCGATCAGCGGCGCGTTGGCGGCCAGCGCCGCCCGCGCCGCATCGTCGGCCTCGGTCACGATCAGGTCGGGACGGGCGCCGGCCGGCACGCCGATCTGGGCGCGGGCCGAGCGGATGGCCTCGATGAGCTGGATCACCCAGTTCATCTGCCGGTCGGCCTCGGCGTCGATCAGCTCGGGCCCGTATTCCGGCCAGTCGCCATGCACCAGCATCCGCTGGCGATCCCCGGTCAGCGCCCAGAGCTCCTCGGTGACGAAGGGCATGATCGGGTGCAGCATCGTGTAGCACTGGTCCAGAACCCAGCCCATGGTGGCCCGGGTTTCCTCGCCATATTCGCCGTCGAACAGGGGCTTGGAGAACTCGACATACCAGTCGCAGACCTTGCCCCAGACGAAGGCGTAAAGCCCGGTCGCGGCGTCGTTGAAGCGGAACGTTTCCAGCGCCTCGTCGGTGGCCTGCCGGATGCGGGCGACCTCGCCGATGATCCAGCGGTTCACCACATGCCGCGGCTGGGGCCGCGCCACGCCGCCGCGCACGCCGTTCATTTCGGCAAAGCGGGTGGCGTTCCAGATCTTGGTGACGAAATTGCGGTTCGCCTCGACATGCTTCGGCCCCAGCTTGGGGTCGCGGCCCATGGCGGCCATGCTGGTCAGGGTAAAGCGCAGCGCGTCGGCGCCGTATTCGTCGATCAGGGTCAGCGGGTCGATGACGTTGCCTTTCGACTTCGACATCTTGGCGCCCTTTTCGTCGCGCACCAGCCCATGCACATAGACGGTGCGGAACGGCACCTGCCCGACCACGGCCAGCTGCATCATCATCATCCGGGCCACCCAGAAGAAGATGATGTCGAAGCCGGTCACCAGCACCGAGGTCGGGAAATACCTGCGCAGCTCGGCCGTATCCTCGGGCCAGCCCAGCGTGCCGATGGGCCAGAGCCCCGAGGAAAACCAGGTGTCCAGCACATCCGGGTCGCGCCAGACCGGATAGACCAGCTTCGTCGGGTCCTGGGTCAGGTTGTAATCGGCCAGCCCCTGGGCGAAGGCATCCACCGCCGCCTCGCGGTCGGCGACCTCGACCACCCGGGCCATTTCCAGCGGCACCGGCAGTTCGGCGATGGAATCGCGGAACTGTTCGGCCACCTCGGCAAAGCTCGGGGCGGCGTGGTGGATCTCGTCGCGATGCACCAGCCCTTCTTCCAGCAGGGCGAAGATCTCGACCTCGTCCAGCACGCCGTCATGGTCGTCCTCGACCTGGCCCTCCAGCCGCAGGTCGAGGCCGTACCAGACCGGGATCTGGTGGCCCCACCACAGCTGCCGGCTGATGGTCCAGGGCTCGATATTCTCCAGCCAGTGGAAATAGACCTTTTCATGCTGCTCGGGCAGGATGCGGGTCTGGCCCGAGCGCACCGCTTCCAGCGCCGGGCCGACGATCTTGGCGGTGTCCACGAACCACTGGTCGGTCAGCATCGGCTCGATCACCACGCCCGAGCGGTCGCCGAAGGGCTGCATGATCGGCTTGGCATCGACCAGCGGCCGGCGTTCCAGATGCTCGGCGCCGGTCTCTTTGTCGATGGACTTGTGCAGATAGGTGACCGCCAGCCCTTCCTCGGTGATCGCCTCGACCACCCGCGCCCGCGCCTCGTAGCGGTCGAGGCCGCGCAATTCCTCGGGCACCAGGTTCACGTTCGAGACGTCGCCCACATCCTCGCCCCGTGCCGCGCGGGTAGCGATCTCGGCGCTTTCCTCGTAGCTCAGCCCGTCGGCGCGCATCTGGCCCTTGCCGTCCATCAGCGCGTAAAGCGGGATGCCGTTGCGCATGGCGACGGCATAGTCGTTGAAGTCGTGCGCGCCGGTGATCTTGACCGCGCCCGAGCCGAAATCCGGGTCGGGATATTCGTCGGTGATGATCGGAATCAGGCGGCGGTGTTCCTTGGGTCCGACCGGGATCTCGCACAGCTTGCCGACGATGGGGGCATAGCGGGCGTCGTCCGGATGGACCGCGACCGCGCCGTCGCCCAGCATGGTCTCGGGCCGGGTGGTGGCGATGCTGATATAGTCCCGCATCTCGCGCAGGGTGACGTTGCCGTCGGCGTCGCGCTCGACATATTCATAGGTCTCGCCGCCGGCCAGCGGATATTTGAAATGCCACATATGGCCGGGAACCTCGCGGTTCTCGACCTCGAGGTCGGAAATCGCGGTCTCGAAATGCGGGTCCCAGTTGACCAGCCGCTTGCCGCGATAGATCAGGCCCTTCTCATACATGTCCACGAAGACCTTGATGACGGCATCGTGGAAATTGCCCTCTTCGCCCGCGGGGGCGCCGGGGGCGCCGGACATGGTGAAGGCATTCCTGGACCAGTCGCAGGAAGCGCCCAGGCGTTTCAGCTGCTCGACGATGGTATGGCCGGATTCCTGCTTCCAGGCCCAGACCTTCTGCAGGAAGGCTTCGCGCCCGATCTCGCGGCGGTTGGGTTCCTGCCGCTCGGCCATGCGGCGCTCGACCACCATCTGCGTGGCGATGCCGGCATGATCCTGCCCCGGCTGCCAGAGCGTGTCAAAGCCGCGCATCCGGTGCCAGCGCACCAAGATGTCCTGCAGCGTGTTGTTCAGCGCGTGGCCGATATGCAGGCTGCCGGTCACGTTCGGGGGCGGGATCACCACCGAGAAGCTTTCCGCCCCCGGCTTCGCATTGGCGCCCGCGGCGAAGGCATTGCTTGCCGCCCATTCCCGCGCGATCCGCGCCTCGGCGGTCCCGGCGTCGAAATTCTTGTCCATGGCCATGTCGCTTACCCCTCGAATCGAAAAGGGGATAGCGAAACCACGGCGAAAGGCCAAGAGGCGCTAGAGAAACCGCGCCGCGATCCCGTCCTTGAACGGGAACCAGCCATAGAAGGGCCGCGCGCCCTCGATCACCCGCTGGACCGAGGGCCGCGCCACCAGCCGCTCGAAATACCCGGTCAGGCGCGGATGATCCGCGAAGGGATGGATGGCGCCGGCATAGAACAGCGCCGGCATGGCGGCGCAATCCGCCAGGCCGAAGCCGCCCGCGATCCAGTCGCGCCCGTCCAGACGGCGGTCGAGCGCGGCATAGGCCAGGTCCAGCTTGCCGCGGGCAAAGGGCGCGACCCGCTCCTCGGCCCCTTCGGCCATGAAGATGCGGGCATCGACGATCTGCTGCATCATCTGCATCACCTGGAAATCCAGGAAGCGGTCCCATTGCCGCGCCGGCAGCGAGGCGTCGGGGTCGGGGTCCAGCAGGCGCTGCGGGCCGGGATGGTGCCGGTCCAGCCATTCGATCATCAGCGAGCTTTGCGACAGCACCAGATCGCCCTCGCGCAGCGCCGGCATCCGGCCCATCGGCTCGACCGAGAGCATCAGCGCCCGGTCGCCCTCGTCACCCAGGTCGATATGGCGAAACTCGAAATCCGTCCCCAGCTCGTAAAGCGCGATCAGCACCTTCTGCGTATAGGAGGACAGCGGGTGGCCATAGAGCGTCAGCATCACGCGGCCTGCGCGAAATGCGCGAGCTGCGCGGCATGGGCGCGCCGGAAGGCCGGGCGGGTGGTGATGCGGTTCATGTAGGCGGAAAGCTCCGGATGGGCGGCCAGTTCGCCGACGCTGTCCACCACGCGCAGCACATCGGCCAGCAGGAGGTCGGCGATGGTGAAGCGGCCGGCGGCGATGAAGTCCCGCCCTTCCAGCACCGGGACCAGCTGCCCCAGACGCTCGTGCAGGCGCGGCAGGGCCAGTTCCTCGGCCCTTGCGTCCTGATCGAAGATCCGCGCCAGCACCATGGCCATCACCGCCGGCTCAAGGCTGTTGAGCGCGGCGACCAGCCATTGCTGCGTTTCGGCCCGCGCGGCGGCCTCGCGCGGCATCAGCGCCTCGGAGCGTTCGCCGAGATAGAGCAGGATCGCGCCGCTTTCGAACAGCGACAGTTCGCCGTCCCGCAGGATCGGCACCTGCCCGAAGGGTTGGCGGGCGAAATGCTGCGGGGTCTTTTCGCGCACGCTGGTGGTCTCGATTTCATAGGGCAGGCCGGCTTCCTCGCAGGCCCAGCGGATGCGCAGGTCGCGGACATAGCCGACGGCAAAGGGCGGCACCCAGTCATAGGTGGTGATCACGAATGTCATGGCTTACTCCTGCCGGGCGAACTCGGCGTCGATTTCGATGGTGATCGGATCGGTGAAGAATTCGTTCATGCCATGGGCCTGCGGGTCGATCTCGGTCCGGGCATGGATGCCGATCAGGTCGCGGATGATCGGATTGCCGGCTTCGTCGCCGGTATAGCCCTTGCCCGCGCCGATCAGCGTCACCTCGAATGTCGCGGGCTGGGTCTTGCCCAGCAGGGTCAGCTGGCCCGAAACCGTGCCCTTGGTCGGGCTTTCCGCCGTGAAGCTGTCAGCGGTGAAGCGCGCGGTGGGGTTCGCCGCGCTGTCCAGATAGTCCGGGCCGGTCAGGATCTCGGCAAAGCCCGCGACCGGGGTCATGACCGAGGCGATCTCGACCTCGGCTTCCAGCCGGCTTTGCGCCGGGTCGTCCGGGTTCCAGTCGAGCTGGCCCGAGACGGTGCCGAAGCGGAAGACGCTGACCGAAAAGCCCATATGCGGCACGCGGGCCTGCACCGCCGAATGCGCCGGGTCCAGGCGATAGGCCCCGGCGGCTGCGGCATGATAGTCCTGCTGGCCGCGGGGGATGCTCTCTGGTGTCACCTCCTGGGCCGCAGCGGGTGCGGCCCAGAGGGCGAGCGCGATCAGGGATGCGCGGATCATGACATTTCGTCCTTGGGCCCGACCACGGCGAAATGCGCGCCCTGCGGGTCGCGCGCCACCGCGATGAAGGCCGGCCCCGGCACCTCCATAGGGCCGTGCAGCACCTCGCCGCCGCCGTCGCGGATGCGGGCGATGGCGGCATCGACGCCGTTCACGCCGAAATAGGGCAGCCAGCAGGGCACCGGCGCATCGCCCAGGCCCATCATGCCGCCGATATCGGTGCCCTGCCAGGCGAACAGCTGGTAGGTGCCCATCTCGCCCATGTCCATGGCGGTGGACTTCGTCCAGCCGAACAGCTCGGCATAGAAGTCGAAGCCCGCGCCGGGATCGGTCGACATCAGCTCGATCCAGTTGCCGCGGCTTTCCTTGCCCTGGTTCCAGGCCCCGGATTCGACAGGGGGCTGGGGGTCCATCGGCGCCGGCTGCAGGATGCCGAAGGTGGCGCCCTGCGGGTCGGTGACGACGGCGAACCGCCCGGTGCCGGGAATGTCGGCCGGCTCGCGGAAGACCGAGCCGCCCAGCGTTTTGATCTTGGCCGCCGTGGCGTCGGCATCGTCCACGTCGAAATAGATCATCCAGAAGGGCGGCACCTCGGCGCAGTCCTCGGGCATCTCCATCAGCCCGGCGATCATGTCGCCGCCATGGCTGGCCAGGTGATAGGTAAAACCCTCCATCCCGGAATCGGCGGTCGTCCAGCCGAGCACCTTGTCATAAAAGGTCCCGGCCGCGTCGAGTCCGCCCCTTGCAGTGGAGAGCTCGAACCAGCAGGGTTTGCCGTGATACATGGCCGCCCCCTTCAGGCTTTCTCGTCCACGATGGGCTCGAAGCCGCCCCACATCATCCGCATGCCGTCGAAGGGCATCTCGGGCGGCCCCTGCATCTCGGGGTCGGACATCATCTTTTCGAAGCCCGCATCCGCGGTCGCCTTGTCGGGCCATTCGATCCACGAGAACACCACGGTCTCGTCGTCCTTGGCCTGGGTGGACATGTAGAAATCGTTGACCTTGCCGCGGGGCACGTCCACCCCCCATGCCTCGACCATGCGCAGCGCACCGTAACGCTTGAACATGGACCAGGCCCCCTGGGCCATGTCGATGTATTTCTGCTTGTTCGCCGTCGGAACCGGCAGCAGGAAACCGGAGTAGTAGGTCATGTCTCTTCCTCCTCATCGGGCGCGGCATGCGCCAATGAGTCGCAGGCTGACAGTTGCAGTATGAAAAAGCAACTGTTAATATCGAAACATGACTGACACTGGCAAGATCTCGCGACTGCGCTATGAAGAAGGGTGCCTTGGCGCCCATGCGCTGAATTTCATCGGCGACCGCTGGGCGCTTCTGGTGGTGCGCGAACTGATGTTCGCGCCCAAACGCTTCCAGATGATCCGCGCCGGGCTTCCCGGCGTCACGGCCAGCGTGCTGACCCAGCGCCTGACCCAGCTGGTGCAGGCGGGGGTGGTGACGCATGACGATGTGCTGGGGGTCTACGCGCTGACCGAGGCCGGCCGGGCGCTGCATCCGGTGCTGCGCGAGCTGTGCCGCTGGGCGCTGGTGATGCCGGGGCACGATCCGCGGAAATTCATCAGCCTTTCCGCGCTGATGATCTCGATCTCGGCCACGGTGGACCGCACGGCCGCCGCCGGGTCACCGCTGCGCGCCGGCTTCGTTTCGGGCAAGGAGGGGTTCGAGGTCACGCTTTCCGCGGACGGGATGCCGCTGGTCCGGGCGGCGCGGGCGCCGGCGGCGGATTTCGTGCTGGAGGGTTCGGGCAATGCGCTGGCGGCGGCGGTCTATGGGCCGGGGCCGGTGGCGCTGGCCTCGGCCGGGCTGATCGCGCTGCGCGGCGACCGCAGCGCCGCGCAGCAGTTCACGGCGCTGTTTTGCCTGGCGACTCAGACGAGGTCCAGGAGCGAATCGCCCGAGGAGACCGAGCAGGCGCCGGGCGTTTCCTCGACCTGAAGCTCCTCCACCGTGCCGTCATTGACCAGCATGGCATAGCGTTTCGAGCGGCCGTTGACCCAGCCCGCGCCCTCGATGTTCATCCCCAGCGTCTTGGTGAAGCTGCCATCGGCATCAGCCAGCACCTCGATCCCGGCATCGGTCGCGCCGGTATCCGCGGCCCATTTCCCGGCGACGAAGGGATCGTTCACCGTGATGCAGACCACGCGCGACACGCCCTTGTCGCGGAACTTGTCGGCGTTCTTCACGAAGCTGGGCATATGGGCATTGGTGCAGGTCGGCGTATAGGCGCCCGGCACGGCAAAGATCGCCACGCGGCCCTTGGCCAGATCGGCGGTGGCCACTTCCTCGGGGCCGTTGGCGCCCGGTTTCAGCAGCTTGCCTTCGGGCAGCTTGTCGCCTTTCGAGATGGACATGCGCGGTTCCTCCGTCAATTGCATCGTTCCGGGGGCGACTATAGGCTCTGCGCCGCAGGCAAACCAGCGAGGGCGAAGAATGAACATCGTGATCCTTGGCGCGGGACAGGCGGCGGCCTCTCTGGCGGCGAAACTGCGCGCGCTGGGGCACGAGGGCGGCATCGCCGTCATCGGCGACGAGCCCGCGCCGCCCTATCAGCGCCCGCCGCTGTCCAAGGCCTATCTGCTGGGCCAGATGGGGCTGGACCGGCTGACCCTGCGCACCGCGGACTGGTGGGAGGAGCAGGGCATCGCCCTGCATCTGGGCGAGCGCGCGACCCGCATCGACCGCGACCGCCGCGTGGTGGTGACGGATCGCGGCGAGCATCCCTATGACCAGCTGGCCCTGACGCTGGGCGCCGCGCCGCGCCGCCTGCCTGCCGCGATGGGCGGCGACCTGCCCGGCGTGCATGTGGTGCGCAACCTGGCCGACATCGCGGGGCTGCGGCCGGCGCTGGTCGCCGGGCGCCGTCTGGTGGTGATCGGCGGCGGCTATATCGGGCTGGAGGCCGCCGCGGTGGCCCGCAAGCTGGGGCTGGAGGTGACGCTGGTCGAGGCGGCGCCGCGCATCCTGGGTCGCGTCGCCGCGCCCGAAACCGCGGAGATGATCCGCGCCCTGCACCGCGCCCATGGCGTCGAGATCGTCGAGGGCACCGGCATCGCCCGCATCACCGGCGACACGGCTGCCGATGGGGTGGAACTGGCCGACGGCCGCCGCCTGCCGGCCGATCTGGTGATCTGCGGCATCGGCATCGCGCCCGAGACCGCGCTGGCCGAGGCGGCGGGGCTGGCCATCGACAACGGCATCGCCACCGATGCGCTTGGCCGGACCTCGGACCCGGCGATCTGGGCGGCGGGCGATTGCGCCAGCTTTCCGGCAGCGGGGGGAAGGCTGCGGCTGGAAAGCGTCGGCAATGCCATCGACATGGCCGAGGCGGTGGCGGCGAACATGCTGGGCGCGAACGCCGCCTATGTGCCGAAGCCGTGGTTCTGGTCGGACCAGTTCGACGCGAAATTGCAGATCGCCGGGCTGAACCTGGGTTATGACCGGGTGGTGACGCGGCCGGCGGCGAATGGCGGCTCGGTCTGGTATTTCCGCGACGGCCGGCTGATCGCCGTGGACGCGCTGAACGACGCCCGCGCCTATATGATCGGCAAGCGGCTGATCGAGGGCGGCCGCTCGCCCAGCCCCGGGGCCGTGGCCGAGGCGGTCGAGTTGAAGGCGCTGATGGCATGAGAATCGTGGGCGGCACCCTGCGCGGGCTGAAACTGGCCGAGATCGGCGCCGGCGATCCGGCGGCGCATCTGCGCCCGACCACCGACCGGGTGCGCGAGTCGATCTTCAACCTGCTCATCAACGGCACGCATGGCAATCCGATCCCCGGCGCGCGGGTGCTGGACCTGTTCGCCGGCACCGGCGCGCTGGGGCTGGAGGCGCTGTCGCGCGGCGCGGCCCGCGTGGCCTTCGTCGATGACGGCGTGGCGGCGCGCGGGCTGCTGCGCATGAATATCGAGAAGGCCCGCGCCATGGGCGTGACCGATGTCTGGCGCCGCGACGCGACAAGCCTGGGCGAGAATCGCGGCGCACCCTATGGGCTGGTGTTCCTGGACCCGCCCTATGGCAAGGGGTTGGGCGAGCGCGCGCTGGAATCGGCGCTGGCCGGCGGCTGGATCGCCCCGGGCGGCATGGTGGTCTGGGAGGAATCGGCCCCGCCCGGCCCGGTCGCGAGGCTGGAACGGATCGACCAGCGCAAATACGGCGACACGTTTGTCACATTGTTGCGCGCGGGACACGATCAGGTGGCGCGATCCAGCTTCGTGGACAGGTGAATCAGGCTCTCGCTGGAGCGCACGCCGGTCAATCCGCCGATCTGATCCAGCACATCGTCCAGCTGGCTGGTCGATATGGCGGCCAGTTGCAGCAAAAGATCGACGCGGCCGCTGGTGGTATGGATGCGCTCGACCTCGGGCAGGCTGCGCAGCCGGGCCAGGATCGCGGCCTGGGCGCGGGGTTCGATGGTCAGCATGCAGGTGGCGCGGATGCGATGCTCGCGCGCGGAATCGCCCAGCCGCAGGGTGTAACCGGCAATGGCGCCCGAGGTTTCCAGCCGCTCCAGCCGCGCCTGCACGGTCGAGCGCGCCACCTTCAGCCGCCGCGCCAGAACCGCGACCGACATGCGCGCGTCCTGCGCCAGATGGGCCAGAATGCCGCGATCAAGTTCGTCCACCTGGCCACCCGTCGATTTGCCGAAACTTTCGTCATATTAACGAAGCTGCGGCCCATTTCCACCCTTTTCATTGCAGCAATCGGAACCCATAGGGCGCAGACTTGTTTCCACCCACACGCGCACAGGAAGGATATGCCGATGGGACTGACCGAGGGCCGCGGCCCCAAGACCGTCTGGAACAATCCCGCCGAGATCATCCGCAGGCTGAGCCCGGAAAATCCGGTGATGGTCTTTGCCCCCTCGGTCCTGCGCGCCACGGCGCAGCGGTTCCTGCAAGGCTTTCCCGGCCTCGTGACCTATGCGGTCAAGTCGAACCCGGACGAGGCGGTGATCCGCACGCTTTCCGCTGCCGGGATCAAGGGTTTCGACGTGGCCTCGCCCTATGAGATCGACCTGATCGGCCGGCTGGCCCCGGATGCGGCGCGCCATTACCACAACCCCGTGCGCTCGCAGGCCGAGATCGTCCATGCGGTCGAGGCGGGGATCAAGTCCTGGTCGGTGGACAGCCGCTCGGAGCTGGACAAGCTTTTCGCCCGCGTGCCGGCCGAGAATTGCGAGATCTCGCCGCGTTTCAAGCTGCCCGTGCTGGGCGCGGCCTATGACTTCGGCTCGAAATTCGGGGCCACGCCGGAACTGGCGGCGGAGTTGCTGCGCGCGGTGGCGGATCGCGGCTACATCCCTTCGCTGACCTTCCACCCGGGCACGCAATGCACCGATCCGCATGCCTGGGAAAGCTATATCACCACCGCGGCCGAGATCTGCGCCATGGCGGGCGTCAAGGCGCGGCGGCTGAACGTCGGCGGCGGCTTCCCCTCGCATCGCGTGACCGGGGTCGAGCCCGACCTGGCCGCGATCTTCGCGCTGATCCGCCGCGTGACCGACGAGGCCTTCGGCCCCGAGGCGCCGCAGCTGGTCTGCGAGCCCGGCCGCGGGCTTTGCGCCGATGCCTTTTCGCTGATCACCCGCGTCAAGGCGGTGCGCGACGGCCAGAACGTGTTCCTGAACGACGGCGTCTATGGCGGGCTGTTCGAACTGCCCATCGTCGGCAATCTCGACCGGCTGCAGGTGCTGACCCCCGAGGGCACCCCGCGCGAGGACGAGCCGATGCCCCGCATCATCTTTGGCCCGACCTGCGATTCGGTGGACCGCCTGCCGGGCGAGCTGACTTTGCCCGCCAATATCCGGGAAGGCGACTATGTCGTCTTCCACGGCGCCGGCGCCTATTCGACCGTCACCAACACCCGCTTCAACGGCTTCGGGCTGATGGCACACCTGACCGTGAACGCGCTTGAATAGGCATTAATCGACGCTTCGCTTTTCCGTGCTAGCGTCGGCGCATGGAATCAACGCCTCCGCCGATATGCCAGATCGTCCTGATGGACGGCACCTTCGCCTCGCTGACCGAGGGGCGAAGGTCCTCCATCGCCCGCATCCATGCGATGCTGTCGGGCGAATACGGGGCGCTGCCGGCGCCGGTCCGGATGCATTACGCCCCCGGCCAGCAATGGGACGCCTGGCGCACCCTGCCCGAACTGACCATGGGTTCGGCGCTGGAGCGGCATATCTGCAACGCCTATGCCTGGCTCGCCCGCGAATGGCGGCCGGGCAATCCGCTGTTCTTCTTCGGCTATTCGCGGGGGGCCTTCGCGGTACGGTCGCTGGCCGGGATGATCGGCCGGGTGGGGCTGCTGACCCATGCCCATGCGACGCGCCGCAACGTGCAGCTGGCCTGGCAGCTTTACCGCAACGGCGGCGACAGCTTGGTGCGAAGGCTGGATCCCGGGCTGTGCCATCCGACGGTGCCGATCCGGATGATCGGGGTTTTCGACACGGTGATGGCGCTGGGGATCCGGCTGCCGCTGCTGTGGATCCTGACCGAGCCGCGCTTTCGCTTTCACGACGCGCATCTGGGGGCCGAGGTCGAGCACGGCGTCCAAGCGCTGGCGCTGGACGAGACGCGGGCCGCTTTCCAGCCCCTGATCTGGGACAGCGCCTCGGCCCCCGGCCGGGTCGAGCAGATGTGGTTTCGCGGCTGCCACCCCGATGTGGGGGGCCAGCTTTCCGGGCTGGAATATGCCCGGCCGCTGGCCAATATCCCGCTGGTCTGGATGATGACGCGGGCCGAGGCATTCGGCCTGCCGCTGCCCGAAGGCTGGGGCCGGCATTTCCCCTGCGACGCCACCGCGCCCTCGGTCGGGTCCTGGCGCAGATGGGGCAAGGCGTTTCTGGCCCGCGCGCCGCGGCTTGCCGGCGCCGACCCCTCCGAGATGCTGCATCCTTCCGTGCCGCGGCCCTATACCGGCCCGGCGCTGCTGGCGGGGGCGCTGGCCGAGGCGGCACCGCCGCGTCCGCATCGCCGGCGGCGGCTGGTGCGGTTCGGATCGCCTGCTCCGCCGGTTCCCGGACCTCCGATGCCGGGGCTGGGCGGGGAATCGGCCGGGGCTGCGCTGCCGGTCATGGTGCAGCCCGAAGGAATGGCTTCCGCCGGGCCGGCCGTTTCGCCCGCTCTGCGCCCCGAGCCTCCGGCGCAGGGCAGGGACGGACCCGAGCCGGCGGCGCCGGCCGACGGCATGGCGCAGACCGGCCGGAACGGCGATGGCTGATCCGTTGCCGGCACAAGGGACCACTGCGGGCCGGGAAACGCCTGCCGCTCCTGCCGGCCCGCGGCCCGACCCGGGGACGCTGGCGGCCCTGGCCGATCGCGGCCGGTCAGGCCACGCGCGAGAATTCGCCCTTGGGCTCGATCCCCAGCGCGGCGCAGACCTTCAGAACCAGTTCGGGCTTGTTCAGCGTGTAGAAATGCAGCCTGTCCACGCCGCCCTCGACCAGCCGCTCGCACAGGCGAACGCAGATATCCAGCGCCAGCTGGGCCTCGCCCTCCTTGCCGGCGGCGGCGAAGGCCTCCTCGGCCCATTGCGGGACCGAGGTGCCGCAGCGTTCGGCAAAGCGGCGGGTGCCGGCCCAGCTCTGGATCGGCAGGATGCCGGGGATGATCGGCGCCTCGATCCCCGCCGCGACACAGGCGTCGCGAAAGCGGAAATAGGTCTCGGCGTCGAAGAAGAACTGCGTCATTGCCGAGCTGGCGCCGGCATCCACCTTGCGCTTGAGCCAGGCCACGTCGGCGGCGGTGTCGGGGCTTTCCGGATGCGGCTCGGGATAGGCGCCGCAGCGAATGGTCATGTCGCCGCGGGCCGCGATGGCCTCGATCAGCTCGACCGAATTGGCGAAACCGTCGGCATGGGGGGTGAACCGCTCTTGCCCCTGGGGCGCGTCGCCGCGCAGCGCCACGATCTCATGCACGCCGGCGGCCGCGTATTCCTGGACGATCTGCAGCGTCTCCTCGCGCGTGGCGTCGACGCAGGTCAGATGCGCGGCCACGTTCAGCCCGTAATGGCTGGCCAGCGCCGTCACCGCCTCATGCGTCAGCTGCCGGGTGGTGCCGCCGGCGCCGTAGGTGACCGAAACGAAATCGGGACCCAGGGGGGCAAGCGCGCGCGCCGTTTCCCACAGTCGGAACGACTGGTCCAGGTTCCGGGGCGGAAAGAATTCGAAGCTGGTCGCGGGCACGGGCATGGCACTCATCCTTTTGTCGCAGGACTTGTGACATGCGCCGCGACGTGAGACAAATTCATAATCTTCAAGATCGTGATGAGCGCCAATCAAGATGCACCTCGAGCTTCGCCACCTGCGCAGCCTGCGCGCCATCCATGAGCAGGGCGGCCTGGCCCGCGCCGCCGAGGTGCTGAACCTGACGCAATCGGCGCTGTCCCATCAGATCAAGGCGCTGGAAGAGCAGGCGGGGGTCGAGCTTTTCCTGCGCAAGACCAAGCCCTTGCGGCTTTCGGCGGCGGGCATGCGGCTCTTGCGCACCGCCGAGCAGGTGCTGCCGCTGGTCGAGGCCGCCGAGGCCGAGTTCCGCGCCGTCGAGCTGGGCCGCGCCGGCCGGCTGCATATGGCGATGGAATGCCATCACTGCTTCGACTGGCTTCTGCCGGTGCTGGACCAGTTCCGCCGCGCCTGGCCCGAGGTCGATCTGGACATCCGCTCCAGCCTGGCGCTGAAGGCGCTGCCGGCGCTGGAGCGGGGCCAGGTCGATATGGTGATTTCCTCTGACCCCGAGGAGATCGCCGGCATCACCTTCCAGCCGCTTTTCGACTATGCCCCGACCATGGTGGTCGGCGCCGGCCATCCGCTGGCCGCCAAGGGCTATGCCGAGCCGGCGGATCTGGCGGGCGAGACGCTGATCACCTATCCGATGGACCGGGCGCGGCTGGACGTGTTCTCGCAATTCCTCGATCCCGCCGGGGTCGAGCCCGCCCATGTCCGGCAGGTCGAGCAGACGGCCATCGCCCTGATGCTCATCGCCTCGGGGCGCGGGGTGGCGGTGATGCCCGACTGGGTGCTGCGCGCCCAGGCCGGCAATCCCGAGCTGGCGCTGCTGCCGCTGGGCCGGCAGGGCATGCTGCGCCGGCTTTACGCCGCGCTGCGCACCGAGGATCTGCAGCAGCCCTATATGGCGCATGTGCTGCGCCTGGCCCGGACCGAGCCGGTCAGGATGATGCGGGCGCTGGCGCAGGGCTGAACGCGGCGGCGCAGGGGGCGGTCATCCTCGGGATCATCGTTACAATGGCACTCTTTGAGCCAGATCCCGAGGAGTCCTTCCCCAGGCAGGGCCTTGACCGGGCCATGCCGCAAGCGATTTTCTTCATCACGACGCGCGCCAGGATGCGTATCCGAAGCGGTTTCCGGGCCGGTCTGACCGGATGGCTGCCGCCATTCCTGCATGAAGAAGCAATGCGTGGCTAACTAAACCTTAACGTGCATTTGGTCAATATATCCAATGCGAAAATCTGTAACAAAAATCGTTGTAAATCCGCCCGCCCTCCGGGTTCCGGCAGCGGGCCTTCAGCTCGGCCCGCATGTTGCGGCGGGGGGCCGATCCGCCACAGCGGCGGGGCGGAAATGCTGCGCGGATTTGACAAACCCCCGCAATCGCCGGATGAATCCGATTCATCCGTTGCGATCAGGACCGTCATGGCCAGCCTTCCCGACGACCCCAAGCTTAGCGCCACCGTTTCGGACGGCGTGCTGCGGCTGTCGGGAGAGTTCAGCGTCTGGACGCTGGGCCAGCTGCCGCCCGAGGCCGGGACCGCGCCCCGGCTGGAGCTGTCGGGGCTGACCCGGCTGGACACCGCCGCCGCCTGGTATCTGACCGGGCGCGAGCGCGAGGGCGCGCGGCTGGACGGGCTGACCGAGGCGCAGGCCCGGCTGCTGGACACCGTACGGCAGGCGCTGCCCCGCCGCGATGCCGAGGCCGGGGGGCCCGCGGGCTGGCGGCTGATGCTGGAACAGACCGGCCGCCGCGTGGTCGCCGCGCTGGTGTTCCTGCGCGAGATCGCCGAGTATCTGGGCCGCTTCCTGGCCGCCCTGGCGCGCGGCCTGCTGCATCCGCGCGATTTCCGCTTCACCTCGCTGGTGTATCATTGCCAGGAAACCGGGCTGCGCGCCGTGCCCATCGTGGCGCTGATGTCCTTTCTGATCGGCGTGGTGCTGGCCTTCCAGGGCGCGGCGCAGCTGCGCCAGTTCGGGGCCGAGGTCTTTGTCATCGACCTGATCGCCATCTCGATCCTGCGCGAACTGGGCATCCTTCTGACCGCGATCATCGTCGCCGGACGCACCGCCTCGGCCCTGACCGCCTCGATCGGCTCGATGAAGATGAACGAGGAAATCGACGCCATGCGCACCCTGGGGCTGGACCCGGACATGGTGCTGATCCTGCCGCGGGTGCTGGCGCTTGTGATCACATTGCCGATCCTGGGGCTGGTCGCCAATCTTGCCGGGCTGGTCGGCGGCGCATTGATGTCCTGGATCGAGCTGGGCATCTCGCCCTCGATGTTCCGCTATCGGCTTTTGGCGGATACCAGCGTCGACCATGTCATCGTCGGCCTGTCCAAGGCGCCGGTCTTTGCGCTGATCATCGGCGTCATCGGCTGCCATGCCGGGATGAAGGTCGGCAAGGATGCCGAATCGCTGGGCGCCGAGACCTCGCGCGCCGTGGTCAACGCCATTTTCGCGGTGATCGTGGTCGATGCGCTGTTCTCGGTCTTCTTCGCCGAGGTGGGGCTGTGAGCGAAAACCTCATCGAGGTCAGGGGCTTGCGCACCCAGTTCGGCCGCCATGTCGTGCATGACGGGCTGGACCTCGACTTGCGGCGGGGCGAGATCCTGGGCGTGGTCGGCGGCTCGGGCACCGGGAAATCGGTGCTGCTGCGCACCATCGTCGGGCTGAACCGGCCGACCGCCGGGACGGTGCGGGTCTTCGGCCAGGACGTCGGCGCGCTGACCGGCCCGGCGCGCGAGGCGCTGGAGCGGCGCTGGGGCGTGATGTTCCAGGGGGGCGCGCTGTTTTCCTCGCTGACCGTGCGCGAGAATGTCGAGGTGCCGCTGCGCGCCGTGCCGGATCTTTCGCCCGAGGCGCGGCAGGGGCTGGCCGAGCTGAAGGTCTCGATGGCCGGGCTGCCGTGGAGCGCGAATGACAAATACCCCTCGGACCTGTCGGGCGGCATGAGAAAGCGCGCCGGTCTGGCGCGGGCGCTGGCGCTGGACCCCGAAATCGTGTTCCTGGACGAACCTACCGCCGGGCTCGATCCCATCGGCGCCGACGCCTTCGACCGGCTGATCGTCGAGCTGCGCGATGCGCTGGACCTGTCGGTGTTCCTGGTCACGCATGACCTGGATACGCTGCATGCCTGTTGCGACCGCATCGCGGTGCTGGCGGAAAATCGGGTGCTGGTGACCGGCACCATGGCCGAGATGCTTCAGGTCGATCACCCTTGGGTGCATGAATATTTCCACGGCCCGCGCGCCCGCGCCGCCATGACCACCGGCCGCGCCAAGGAGTAGCCCTATGGAGACCAAGGCCAATTACGTCCTGATCGGAGCCTTCACCATCGCCGGCTTCCTGGGGATGCTGCTGTTCCTGATGTGGTTCGCCAAGCTTCAGCTGAACCGGCAATTCGCCTATTACGACATCTATTTCCCGGAAGTGTCGGGGCTGGGCGTGTCTTCCGAGGTGCTTTTCGCCGGGCTTCCCGTCGGGCGGGTCGTGGACATGCAGCTGTCGCCCAGCATCAACGGCGCCGTGCGGGTGCGGGTCGAGCTGGCCGAGGACACGCCGGTGCGCACCGATTCCCGCGCCGCGATCGAGATCCAGGGCGTCACCGGCGTCTCGAACGTGGCGATCTCTGCCGGCCGGCCGGATTCGCCGCTGCTGCGCGATGCCGACCCGGATTCGATCCCGGTGATCGCCGCCAGCCGCTCGGCCCTGCAGACGCTGTCGGAGCAGGGCCCCGAGATGCTGTCGCGGCTGAACACCGTGGCCGAGCAGCTGACCCAGCTTCTGGGCGACGAGAACCAGAGCCGGGTGCGCAACATCCTGGACAATGTCGAACGCTCCAGCGCCAATCTGGACAAGGCGCTGGCCGACGTGACCACGGCCACCGAATCCATCGCCTCGGCCGCTTCGGACATCTCGGGTTTCGGCGAGCGGCTGGACGGGCTCAGCGCCGCGGCCGAGGCGACGCTGGGCAATGCCGACACGGCGCTGGCCAAGTTCAACGAAAGCGCCGCCAAGGTCGACACGGCGCTGGATTCCGGCACCGCGACGCTGGACGAGGTGCGCGCCTATGTCTCGGGCGACCTGAAGGCGCTGACGCAGCGGCTGGACCAGACCGCCGCCACGCTGGAATCCGACCTGACCCGGCTGGCCGGGCGCGCGGACCAGAGCCTCGACAATCTCGACGCCGCGCTCGCGGTCGGGCAGCGGACGCTGGCCTCGGCCGAGCGGGCCTTCGACGGCGCCGACCGGGTCATCAACAGCAATGTCGAGCCGGTGGTGGCCGACCTGCGCGTGACGCTGGGCAAGGCGAACGAGGCCATCGACCGCGTGGTCGCCGACCTGCCCGAGATCACCGACCGCCTGCGCAATGCCGCCGACAGCGCCGATACCGCCTTTGCCAGCCTGCGCGGCATGCTGGACAGCGCCCGCGCCCCGGTGCAGGCTTTCACCCGCGAGGGGCTGCCGCAATTCACCCGCATGGCCAGCGATCTGCGCGGGCTGGTGGGCAATGTGAACGAGCTGGTCTCGGCGCTGAGGCGCAATCCGTCGCAAGTCCTCTCGGGCCCGCGCGTGCCCGAGTTCCGCCGCTGAGGGAGTCCATGATGCGCATCACCGCCGCCCTGCTTGCCCTGACCCTGACCCTGCCGGGTTGCGCCGCGCTGCGGGTGCTGGAGGGCGAGCCCGACCGCGACGTCTTCGAGCTGCGCCCGCCCTCGGACGTGCCGCGGAGCTGCGGCCGCGGCCGGCTGGCCGAGCTGGTGATCGAGCCGCCCAAGGCGCGCGGCACGCTGGACACCGACCGCATCATGATCCGGCCGAACGAGCTGCAGACGCAATACCTGCCCGATGCGCGCTGGGGCGACACGGTGCCGG
This sequence comes from Paracoccus sp. MA, assembly GCF_020990385.1. Taxonomy (NCBI): domain Bacteria; kingdom Pseudomonadati; phylum Pseudomonadota; class Alphaproteobacteria; order Rhodobacterales; family Paracoccaceae; genus Paracoccus; species Paracoccus sp. MA. The sequence continues at coordinate 2,259,391 of NZ_CP087598.1, read as the reverse complement.
TGACGCTGCAGACACTGCTGGTGCGCGGCTTCGGGGTCTATGACGCCTTCACCCATGTCGGCCGCGCGCCGCTGGGCACGGCGGGCGATTACGCGCTGATCAGCGAGATCAACGATTTCAACGCCGAGGTGGCGGGCAAGGGCGCGATCATCAAGCTGACGGTCGATGCCCAGATGGTGCGCGAGATGGACGCCCGCGTGGTGGCGCGCGGGCATTTCGCCGCCACGGCCCAGGCGCCGACCACCCGGACCGCGGATCTGGTCCCGGCCTTCGACGCGGCCGGGCAGCAGCTTGTCGCGCAGATGACCGATTGGGGGCTGCGCGCGGTGGGCGTGAACCCGGCGCGCTGCCGCTAGGGCCGCCGCGCCTCGGAGGGACGGCCGCGGCGGAACAGGCTGGCGCGGTCGTAAAGCTCTTCCAGCCGCTTCATGCGCGGCTCGGTCTCGGGCCAGGTATGTTCCAGAACCGCGGCCAGCAGCGTCTCGACCAGCAAGAGGGCCGCCAACGTGCTGTCCCAGGGCGAGGGCACCTCGACCTGCGCCGAGAAGCGGAAGCGGGCATGGGCCGAAACCGGGCTGACCTAGGGATCGGTGATCAGCACGATCTCGGCGCCCTGCTCGGCGGCCAGTTCCGCCAGCTGCAGGATGGCGCCTTCATAGCGGCGGATGTCGAAGACGATCAGCACGTCGCCCGGCCGCAGCTCCAGCAGCGCCGGCGGCCAGGCGCTGGACAGGACGGGCAGCGCCGTGACGCCCGGGCGCACGATGCCCAGCTGCGTGACCAGATAATCCGCCAGCGCATGGGTGATGCGGCCGCCGATGACCAGCACGCGCCGCGCCGGATCGGCCAGAAGCGCGGCGCAGGCGTCGAATTCGGCATGGTCGATCCGCCCCAGCGTCACCGACAGGTTGGTCAGCACCGCATCGGCAAAGCGGTTCAGGATATGGGTGCGCGGCACGCCCTGGGTCCAGCGCGCTTGTTTCGACAGCGGCGATTCCAGCCGGGCCTCGACCTCGGCGCGCAGCTGGGTCTGGAAGTCGGGATAGCCGCGAAAGCCCAGCTTCTGCACCAGCCGCAGCACCGTGGGGGTCGAGACCCCGGCCTCTTTCGCCAGTTGCGGCATCGACCCCAGGCCCGCCACCGGGTAGTGCCGGGTCAGGTGGCCGGCCAGCAGCCGCTCGGAAGGGGTCAGGGCCTCGAACCGCTGCGCCAGGCGGTCCTCGATCATCTCTGGCGCGGCCGATTGCTGCGGCATCTGCCCGTCCCCCCCTCCCGCATTGTTTCTGCGAGTGGTAACCATTGCGGCAGGCTGCGTCCATGGCGGAATATTATTGACAGAATCCAGCGCCTTGCCGCAGCCTGTGATCACAGGGCGCGCAGGGACCGCCCGTCCTGCCGGAGTAGGCCATGCCCGCGAACCTGACTTTCGAGGCCCTGGAAACCGCCGTGCTGTCCGGCGAGATCGACACCGTCGTCGTGGCGCTGGCGGACATGCAGGGCCGGCTGATGGGCAAGCGCTTCCACGCCGCGCATTTTCTGGAGAATCCGGGCGAGACGCATTGCTGCAACTATCTGCTGGCCACCGATCTGGAGATGGCGACGGTGCAGGGCTATCGCGCCACGGGCTGGGCCGCGGGCTATGGCGATTACGCCCTGAAGCCCGACCTTTCGACCCTGCGGCGCCTGCCCTGGGCACCGGGAACCGCGCTGTGCATGGCCGATCCCCGCGACCATGATGGCCACCAGCCGGTGCCGCATGCGCCGCGCAACATCCTGCGCCGCCAGATCGCGCGCGCCGCCGCCCTGGGTTTCCAGCCGATGATGGCGACCGAGCTGGAGTTCTTTCTGTTCGAGGGCGATTACCGGCAGCTGCACGATGCCGGCTATCGCGGCCTGGTGCCCACGGCGCGGCACAATATCGACTATGCCCTGACCGGCACCGCCGCCGACGAGCCGGTGATGCGGGCCTTGCGCAACGGGCTTCACGGCGCCGGCATCCCGGTCGAGAATTCCAAGGGCGAGGCCGAGGCGGGCCAGCACGAGATCAATGTCCGCTATTCCGACGCGCTGGACACCGCCGACATGCATGTGCTGGTCAAGGCCGCCACCAAGGAAATCGCGCAGGCGCATGGGCGGTCCGCGACCTTCATGGCGAAATACGCCCATGGCCGCGCCGGCTCTTCCAGCCATGTGCACCAGTCGCTGTTCCGCGACGGGCTGAACGCCTTCCACGATCCGGGGGCCGAGCATGGCATGTCGGCGCTGATGCGGCACTATCTGGCCGGCCAGCTTGCCCATGCCGGGGCGCTGACCTATTTCCTGGCGCCCTATGTCAACAGCTACAAGCGGTTCGTGACCGGGCTGTTCGCTCCGACAAGGGCAGTCTGGCGCTGGACAACCGCACCGCCGGTTTTCGCGTCTGCGGCGCGGGCAGCGGCGCCATCCGCATCGAATGCCGCATCGGCGGGGCGGACCTGAACCCCTATCTGGCCTGCGCGGCGCTGCTGGCGGCCGGGCTGGACGGGGTCGAGCGCCAGCTGGAGCTGGGCCCCGCCTTTGCCGGCGACGCCTATGCGGCGCGGGACCTGCCCGGGGTCCCCCGCACGCTGGGCGATGCGGCAAGGGCGCTGGACGCGTCGGCCATGCTGCGCGCGGCCTTCGGCGATGCGGTGATCGAGCATTACCTGCACGCCGCCGCGTGGGAGCTTGAGGAACAGAATCGCGTCGTCACCGATTGGGAGCTCGCCCGCGGCTTCGAACGCGCCTGACAGCCCAGAGAGGAGCAGATGACCCAGACCATCCGGCTGATTTCCCCCGTGGACGGCGCGGTCTTTGCCGAAAGGCCGCTGCTCTCTGGCGAAGAGGCCCGGGCCGCCGTGACCCGCGCCCGGGCCGCGCAGCCCGCATGGGCCCGCCGTCCGCTGGCCGAGCGAACCGCCCGGGTCCGGGCCGGGATCGAGGCGCTGAACGCGATGCAGGACCGGATCGTGGCCGAGCTTGCCGGGCAGATCGGCCGCCCGGTGCGCTATGGCGGCGAGCTGTCGGGCGTGAACGAGCGCGCGGATTACATGGCCCGGATCGCGTCCGAGGCGCTGGCCCCGACCGAGATCGAGGACAGCGACCGCTTCCGCCGCGAGATCCGGCGCGAGCCGCTGGGCGTGGTGCTGGTCGTCGCGCCCTGGAACTATCCCTATCTCACCGCGATCAACACCATCGTCCCGGCGCTGATCGCCGGCAATGCGGTGGTGCTGAAACATGCCAGCCAGACCCTGCTGGCCGGCGAGCGGCTGGCCGAGGCCATGGCGCGGGGCGGCGTGCCCGCCGACGTGTTCCACAACCTGGTGCTGGACCACCCCACCACCGAGGCGCTGATCGCCGAGCGCCGCTTCGGCTTCGTCAACTTCACCGGCTCCGTCCGGGGCGGGCGGGCCATCGAGCGCGCCGCCGCCGGCACCTTCACCGCCATCGGGCTGGAGCTGGGCGGCAAGGACCCCGGCTATGTCCGCGCCGATGCCGATCTGGATGCGGCGGTCGAGGGGCTGATGGACGGCGCCATGTTCAACTCGGGGCAATGCTGCTGCGGGATCGAGCGGATCTATGTCCATGCCTCGCTGTTCGACGCCTTCGTCAGGCGGGCAGTGGACTGGGTGCTGCGGCAAAGGCTGGGCGATCCCTACGATCCCGGCACCACGCTGGGCCCGATGGCGCAGCGCCGTTTCGCCGATGCGGTGCGCGGCCAGATCGCCGAGGCGGTGGCGCAGGGCGCGCGGCCGCTGATCGACCCGGCCGCCTTTCCGCAGGACGACGGCGGCGCCTATCTGGCGCCGCAGCTTCTGGTCGGCGTGACCCATGACATGCGGGTGATGCGCGAGGAAAGCTTCGGCCCCGTCGTCGGCATCATGCCCGTTCGCGACGATGACGAGGCGGTGGCGCTGATGAACGATTGCGACTACGGGCTGACCGCCTCGATCTGGACCGCCGATGCCGATGCCGCCATGGCCATCGGCGCGCGGCTGGAAACCGGCACCGTCTACATGAACCGCTGCGACTATCTGGACCCGGCTTTGTGCTGGACCGGCTGCAAGGATACCGGCCGCGGCGCGGCGCTGTCCGGGCTGGGCTATCTGGCCGTGACCCGACCGAAATCCTATCATCTGCGAAAGGTGCAGAAATGACCCTGCGTGCCGACTGGTCCTATCCGACCGCGATCCGCTTCGGCGCCGGCCGCGTCACCGAACTGGCCGAGCATTGCCGGGCCGCGGGCATCGCACGTCCCCTGCTTGTAACCGACAAGGCACTGGCCGGCCTGCCGATCACCGCGCAGGTCCTGGATATCCTCGAGGCCGGCGGGCTGGGCCGCGCGGTCTTTTCCGAGGTCGATTCGAACCCGCACGAAGGCAATATGGAGACCGGCATCGCCGCCTACAAAGCCGGCGGGCATGACGGGGTGATCGGCTTTGGCGGCGGCTCGGCGCTGGATTTGGGCAAGATGATTGCGCTGATGGCGGATCAGACCGTATCGGTTTGGGATCTGGAAGACATCGGCGACTGGTGGACCCGCGCGGATGCCGACAGGATCGCGCCCATCATTGCCGTGCCGACGACGGCGGGCACGGGCTCCGAGGTCGGGCGCGCCGGGGTGCTGACCGATGCCCGGACCCATCGCAAGAAGATCATCTTCCACCCCAAGCTGATACCTACGGTCACGATCTGCGATCCCGAACTGACCGTGGGCATGCCGAGGCCCATCACCGCCGGCACCGGCATGGACGCCTTTGCCCATTGCCTCGAAGCCTTCTGCTCGCCCCATTACCATCCGATGAGCCAGGGCATCGCGCTGGAGGGGATGCGGCTGGTCAACGAATACCTGCCGCGCGCCTATGCCGTGCCGGACGATCTGGACGCCCGGGCGCAGATGATGAGCGCCGCCGCCATGGGTGCCGTCGCCTTCCAGAAGGGGCTGGGGGCGATCCACAGCCTCAGCCATCCGGTCGGCGCGGTCTATGGCACCCATCACGGCACCACCAATGCCGTGGTCATGCCGATGGTGCTGGATTTCAACCGACCGGCCATCGAGGACCGGCTGGCCCGCGCCGCCGCCTATCTTGGCATCGGGGGTGGTTTCGACGGGTTCCGCGCCCGGGTGATCGAACTGCGCGCCCTGCTGGGCATCCCCGGAACCCTGACCGCCCTGGGCGTCGGGCGCGACCGGCTGGACGAGCTGACGGCCATGGCGCTGGAGGACCCGTCCTGCGCCGGCAACCCGGTCGCGATGACGCGCCAGAACACCCGCGCGCTGTTCGAGTCCTGCCTGTGACCGCGGCGGGTCAGATGATGCCGTGCTGCTTCAGCAGCGCCTGCTCGTCCCCCGCCACCCAGCCAAAGACCCTGGGCGTGCCGTCGAGGACCTGCACGAGGTAATGCACCTCGAACCCGATCGCGATCTCGGGCGCGTCGCCCCGGTCATAGGTCGCCGTCCAACCGACATGCGCAAGGCAATGCAGCGCGTCCATCGGCGACAGCCGGATCTCGCGGATCGTCATGTTCCTGGTGCCGATGGCGCGGTAATGCGCATAACCCTGGGCCATGGCCTGCCGGAAGGCGTCGTCGTTGCGCCCCGCCCTCACCCCGGCCGGAGAGGCGGCGATGAATTCCGGGGCGTAGAGCGCGGCGACCTCCTCCATATCCGCCTCGCCGGCCAGCGCCCGCGCGAACAGTTGCTCGTAGCGGGCGAAGAATGCGCGAATGATGTCCTCCATGCTTCCCTCCTGTCAGCCCTTGTGGAAATGGTCGACGATCTTCTGCGCCATGGATTCGCTGATGCCCTCGACCGCGACCAGATCGGCGAGCCCGGCGCGGCTGACCGCCTTGGCGCTGCCGAAATGCTGCAGCAGCGCGCGCTTGCGGGCGGCGCCGATGCCGGGGATCTCGTCCAGCGGATTGGCCATCACGGCCTTGGCCCGCTTGGCGCGATGGGTGCCGATGGCCCAGCGATGCGCCTCGTCCCGCAGGCGCTGGACGAAATACAGCACCGGGTCGTTCATGCGCAGGGCGAAGGGCCGCTGGCCGTAGCGGTGGAACTCTTCCTTGCCGTGGTCGCGGTCCTCGCCCTTGGCGACGCCGACCATGGGGATGTCCTCGACCCCCATCTCGGCCATGATCTCGTGCACGGCCGAGACCTGCCCGGCGCCGCCGTCGATCAACAGAAGGTCGGGCCAGGTGTCGGTCTGGCGGTCCGGGTCCTCTTTCAGCAGGCGCGAAAAGCGGCGGGTCAGCACTTCCTTCATCATGCCGAAATCGTCGCCCGGCGTGATCTCGGTGCCCTTGATGTTGAACTTGCGATACTGGCTCTTGATCCAGCCCTCGGGGCCGGCCACGACCATGCCGCCGACGGCATTGGTGCCCTGGATATGGCTGTTGTCATAGACCTCGATGCGCTGCGGCACGGCGGGCAGGTCCAGGGCCTCGGCCAGCCCCTCCAGCAGACGCTGCTGGGCCGCGCTTTCCGACATGCGGCGCGCCAGGCTTTCGCGGGCGTTGCGCAGGGCGTTTTCGACCAGCTCGGCCTTTTCGCCGCGCCGGGGCACGCCCAGCGTGACCTTGCGCCCGGCCTTTTCCGACAGCGCCTCGGTCATCAGGTCGGGATCCTCGATGCCATGCGACAGCAGGATCAGCCGCGGCGGCACCTTGCCGTCGTAGAACTGCGCCAGGAAGGCCTGCATCACCTCGTCGGCCGATTCAACGCCGTTGAGCTTGGGATAGAAATCGCGGTTGCCCCAGCTCTGGTTGCCGCGGATGAAGAAGACCTGCACGCAGGCCTGCCCGCCCTCCATGTGCAGCGCGATCACGTCGGCCTCGGGCACGCCGCGCGGGTTGATCGCCTGCACCGATTGCACGGCGGTCAGCGCCTTGATGCGGTCGCGCAGGGCGGCGGCGCGTTCGTATTCCATCGCCTCGGCCGCCTCGGCCATCTCGCGCGCCAGGTCGGCCTGGATGCGGGTGGTCTTGCCCTGCAGGAACAGCTCGGCATCGGCGACCAGGCTGTTGTATTCCTCCAGCCCGATGCGGCCGACGCAGGGCGCGCTGCATCGCTTGATCTGGTAAAGCAGGCAGGGCCGCGTCCGGCTGGAGAAGGTCGCGTCCGTGCAGCTGCGCAGCAGGAACACCCGCTGCAGCTGGTTCAGCGTCCGGTTCACCGCCCCGGCGCTGGCGAAGGGGCCGTAATAATCGCCCTTTTCCGCCTTGGCGCCGCGATGCTTCTTGATCTGCGCAAAGGGATGCGACTTGGCGACCAGGATGTTCGGAAAGCTCTTGTCGTCGCGCAAGAGCACGTTGTAGCGCGGCTTGAGCTGCTTGATCAGGTTCTGCTCCAGCAGCAGCGCCTCGGTCTCGGTGCGCGTGGTCAGGAACATCATCGAGCAGGTCTCGCGGATCATCCGCGCGATCCGCGCCGAATGCCCGCTGCCGCGCGCATAGTTCGAGACCCGCGCCCGCAGGTTCCGCGCCTTGCCGACGTAAAGCACCGCCCCCTGCGCATCCAGCATCCGATAGACCCCCGGCGAGCCGTCGAGCGTCTTCAGATAGTCCTGGATCAGCGCATGGCCCGTCTTGGCGGGCCGCTTTTCTGGGGTGGAGTCGGTCATGCTGCTAACGAAATGATTCTCGGGCTCGGCTGCAAGTTCGGACGCGAAAGTTCAAGCTGAATCCTGTCCACGGAATCTGTGGATAACTCTGTGAATCAGCTTGGGAGTATCACGCGTTCAATTAGCGTTTCTTGGGGTTTCATTGCTTTGCACAAATTCTAGGCAGTATTGCAAGGCGTTGATTGCAGGAGATATTTTTTCTCTCTTGCGCAATCCCCTGAATTTCTTGCCAGAATCGTGAAGATTGCGTGAACGCCTTGCGCAAGGTGGACAACTTGGCGGGGACCGGCGGTTTTTTGCTCTATTCGACGCCCAGCACGTCGGGGGTGCGCCAGGCCAGATGCTGGCCTCCGTCCACGCAGATCAGCTGCCCGGTGACCGAGGGCGCGTCGATCAGATAGCCAAGCGCGGCGCAGACATCCTCGGGCCCGGCGCCGCGTTGCAGGATGGTCGCGGCGCGCTGATTGGCGAAATGGCTGTCGGACTGGCGGATGCCCTGCATGGTCGGGCCGGGGCCGATGGCGTTGACGCGGATGTCCGGCGCCAGCGCCTGGGCCGAGGTGCGCGTCAGCCACCACAGCCCGGCCTTGGCCAGGGAATAGGTCATGAATTCCGGCGTCGGTTTCAGCACCCGCTGGTCGATCATGTTGACGATCAGGCCGCGGGCCACCGGCTCGACGCCGCTGCGGTCGGCCCGGGGCGCCTGGCGGGCAAAGGCCTGGGTCAGCAGGAAGGGCGCCCGCAGGTTCGAACCCATATGCCGGTCCCAGCTGTCGCGCGTCGCCGTGGCGATATTGTCGTATTCGAAGATCGAGGCGTTGTTCACCAGCAGCGTCAGCGGCCCCAAGGCGGCATGGGCGCGATCCACCAGCCTCTCGCTCTGGTCCAGATCCAGAAGGTTGGCGCCGAAGATCTCGGCCCGGACGCCCAGGGCGCGGGCTTCGGCCGCGGTGGCCCGGGCCTCCGCCTCCGAGCTTTGGTAATGGATCGCCACATCCAGCCCGCGCCGCGCCAGATACAGGGTGATGGCCCGCCCCAGGCGGCGGGCGCCTCCGGTCACCAGCGCCGTCATTTCCGCCCGATCCCCAGCAGCCTGGCGATGATCCGCCGCACCCCGGGTCCGGCGGCCAAAGCCAGCGCGCAGATGATGAGCAGGCACAGGATGACGACCTTGATCATCCGCGTCCCGCCCCGAAGCGCGCAAAGGCGGCGCGTTCCTCGATGCCGTCGATGAAATCATCGGCGGACAGGCCGAAGCGGCGCAGCAGCGGCACGCGCTGACCATAGGTCAGGAAGCGCACCTTGTCGCCGTAAAGCTCGCGCATCTTCGGCACCAGATGGGCGATGCCGTCCGCCAGCCCCAGCCCGACCGCCTCGCGGCCGGTCCAGATCTCGCCGGTGAACAGGTCGCGATCCTCGGGCAGGCGGCTGCCGCGGCGGCTGCGCACCTGTTCCTTGAAGGCTTCGTGGATCGGGCCCAGCAAGCGGTTCAGCCGCTCGATATCCTCGGGGGTCTGGGGTCGGAACGGGTCCAGCATCGATTTCGAGCGGCCGGCGGTATGCACGCGGCGCTCGATGCCGTGGCGCTGGATCAGCTCGACGAAGCCGAAGCCCGAGGAAATCACCCCGATCGAGCCCAGCACCGAACTGTCGTCGGCCCAGATGTAATCCGCCGCCGTCGCCAGCCAGTAGCCGCCCGAGGCCGCCACATCCTCGACGAAGGCATGGACCGGGATCTCGCGCTCTTCGGCGAGGCGGCGGATGCGGGCGCCGATCAGGCTGGACTGCACGGGCGAGCCGCCGGGCGAGTTCAGCGCCAGCGCCACGGCGGCGGGCTTGCGCCGCTTGAAGGCGCGTTCCAGCAGCGGCGCCAGCGCGGCATCGGACAGGCCGGGGCCGCCGCGGCCGGCAACCCCGATGGCGCCTTGCAGGCGCAGGACGGCGACGGTGGCCGGGCGGTTCATGAATGGAATTCTCATGGGCTCCAGATAGGCGGATGCGGGGCTGCGGGCAAGCTCTCAGCCGCGGGCTTTCAGAAAGGCCAGCACCTCGGCGCGGTCGGGCATGGCGTCGCCGGCGCCCCGGCGGGTGACCTGCAGCGCGGCGGCGGCGGCGGCGTGGCGCAGCGCGGTCGGCGGGTCCTCGCCCCGCGCCAACCCGGCGGCGAACCAGCCGGCAAAGCAATCCCCGGCGCCGGTCGTGTCCACCGCCTGCACCGCGAAGGCCGGCTGGCGCCAGACCTGGCCGCCGCGCAGGTCGCGGAACTCGGCGCCATCGGCGCCGCGGGTGATCAGCAGCGCCTCGACCGGCAGGTCCTCGCCCAGGGCGGCGAAGGTATCTCGGGCCTCGATCGCGTTCACCGCCAGGATCGAGACCTGCGGCAGGACCTCGCGCAGCGCGGCGATGCTGAAGGGCGCGGCGGAATAGATCACCCGCGCCCCGGCCTCGCGGGCCAGCGCCGCCGTCTTGGCCTGCAGGCTGGTTTCGTTCTGCATCAGCAGGATGTCGCCGGGGCGGAAATCCGCGCGCTCCGCCAGCTCGGGCGGCAGGGCCAGGTTCGCGCCGCCATGCAGCACGATCGAGTTCTCGCCGTCGGCATCGACCAGGATGATGGCATGGCCGGTGGCCACGTCCGGCAGCCGAAGAATGCCGCCGGTCTGCACGCCGGCGGCGGCCAGCCGCTCCAGCACCCAGTCGTCGCCCATGCCCATGGCGCCCAGATGCACGACGCTGGCCCCGGCGCGGGCGGCGGCGACTGACTGGTTGGCGCCCTTGCCGCCCAGGCCCAGGGCATGGGATCGCGCGTGCAGCGTCTCGCCGGCGCGGGGCAGGGCCGGCAGGCGGTAGACATGGTCGATGTTGATCGAGCCGAGATTGTAGATCGTCATGTCCGTCCCCGTCCTGTTCTGCCCATCTGAGCGGGGCGCGGCCGGCTTGTCCATATCGGGCGCGGCGAAACCGGCGGCCGCGAACGAAAAACGCGCCCCGGGGGGGGGCGCGCTTCAAGGTCAGGTCCGGCGGATCAGTCCGGCTTGCGCCGATGCTTTATCGGCCACCACAGCTTCTTGTTGGTCAGGTAGAGCAGCACCGTCAGCACGATCAGGAAAAGCACCGAGACGAAGCCGACCTGCTTGCGGTCCATCATCTTCGGCTCGGCGGTCCACATCAGGAAGGCGGCCACGTCGCGGGCCATCTGGTCGACGGTGGCCTCCGTGCCGTCCTCATAGGTGACCTGGTCGTCGCTGAGCGGCGGCGGCATCTGGATCCAGCCGCCCGGGAAGGCGGTGTTGTGATAGAGCACCGCGCCCGCCTCTTCCTTTTCCTCGCCGTCATAGCCGGCCAGGATGGCATGGATGTATTCCGGGCCGCCGATGCCGTTGAACAGCTGCGAGATGCCGGTGCCATAGGGCCCGTGGAAGCCGGCGCGCGCCTTGGCCATCAGCGACAGGTCCGGACCCATGCCCTCGCCCGAGACGGTCGGGAAATGGTCGGTCGGAACGCGCGGACGATCCTCGCCGGTTTCCGCATCGGTGATGTCGAAATTCGCGGCATAGGCGCGGACCTGATCCTCGGGCAGCTGCGGGCCGCCCTCGTCCGCCAGGGTGCGCAGCGGCACGTAGCGCAGGCCGTGGCAGGCGGCGCAGACCTCGGTATAGACCTGCAAGCCGCGCTGCAGCTGGAACTGGTCGAACTTGCCGAAGGGACCCTCGAAGCTGAACGAGATGTCCTCGATATGCCCGGCGGCATGGCTGTCGCCGGCCTCTTCGGCCGCGGCATCGCCGTGGCCTTCTTCGGCGGCGGCCTCGGCCTCCTCGACGGGCGCCTCCTCGGCCGGGGCTTCCTCGGCTGCCGCGTCCTCCGCCGGGGCTTCTTCCTCGGCAGCTTCCGGTTCCTCGGCGGCCGGCTCTTCGGCGGCCTCTTCGGCCGGCGCTTCCTCGGCCGGGGCGGCGGCTTCTTCCGCCGCAGGCTCGTCGGCGGCCGGCTCGTCGGCGGCCGGAGCAGCCTCCTCCGCCGGTTCCTCCGCGGCAGGTTCTTCCGCAGCGGGTTCCTCTGCCGCCGGCTCCTGTGCCGCGGGTTGCTCGGCGGCCGGCTCTTCCGTCGCCTCGGCCGCGGGTTCGGCCTCGCCCTCGGCCGGCTCGGCCTCGGTGGCGGCCGGCTCGTCGGCCGGTTCGGCGGCGGTTTCAGCCGCCGGGGCCGCATCGGCCGCCGGGGCGGCCGTGTCGTTCGCTTGATAGCTCGAGCCCGCAGGGGCTGTGGTGCCGGGCGCGGTGCTTGCGTCCTGCGCCACGGCGCCGCCTGCCAGGGCAACGGTCAGGGCCGCAACAGCCGTGAGCGATGCGTTTCTCAGGGTCATTGTTGCCTCTCCTTACTCGGCAGGATGGGTTTCGGGCCCGTAATGGGCGTTGAAGTCTTCCTCGATGGTCTGCGGCATCGGATCGGGCTTTTCGATGATGCCCAGCAGCGGCAGGATCACCAGGAAATAGGCGAACCAATAGGCCGAGCCGGCCAGCGCGATATAGGGATAGATCCCCTCGGCCGGCATGGCGCCCACCCACATCAGGACCACGAAGTCCACCGCCAGCAGCCAGAACCACCACTTGAACTGCGGCCGATACTGGCCCGACCGCACGCGCGAGGTGTCCAGCCACGGCACCAGCGCCATGACCAGAATGGCGCCGAACATCGCGATCACGCCGAAGAACTTGGCGTCGATGATGCGGAAGGACAGCCAGTTCACCAGCTGCACCAGCCAGACATCGGCGGTAAAGGCGCGCAGGATGGCGTAGAAGGGCAGGAAATACCATTCCGGCACGATATGGGCCGGGGTCGCCAGCGGGTTCGCCTCGATATAGTTGTCGGGGTGGCCGAGATAGTTCGGCATGAAGCCGACGACGGCGAAGAACACCACCAGCACCACGGCCAGCGCGAACAGGTCCTTGATTACGAAATAGGGCCAGAAGGGCAGGGTGTCCCTTTGCGCCTCTTCCTTCGAGCCGCGGCGGACCTCGACGCCGGTCGGGTTGTTGTTGCCGGTGGTGTGGAAGGCCCAGATATGGACGATCACCAGCGCGGCGATGACGAAGGGCAGCAGGTAATGCAGCGAGAAGAAGCGGTTCAGCGTCGCGTTGTCCACGGCCGGGCCGCCCAGCAGCCAGGTCTGGATCGCTTCGCCGACCCCCGGGATGGCGCCGAACAGGCCGGTGATCACGGTGGCGCCCCAGAAGGACATCTGGCCCCAGGGCAGCACGTAGCCCATGAAGGCGGTGCCCATCATCATCAGATAGATCAGCATGCCGACGATCCAGGTCACCTCGCGCGGGGCCTTGTAGGAGCCGTAATAGAGGCCGCGGAAGATGTGGATGTAGACGGCGAAGAAGAACAGCGAGGCCCCGTTCGCATGCAGGTAGCGCAGCATGTAGCCGCCGTTCACGTCGCGCATGATATGCTCGACCGAGGCGAAGGCCAGGTCGACATGCGGCGTGTAATGCATGACCAGCACGATGCCGGTCGCGATCTGCAGCACCAGGCAGAAGGCCAGCACGATGCCCCAGATCCACCACCAGTTCAGGTTCTTGGGGGTGGGGATCATCAGGGTGTCGTAAAGCAGGCTGACGATGGGCAGGCGGCGATGCAGCCAGCGCTCGAAGCCCGTCTTGGGCTCGTAATGGTCGTGGGGAATACCGGCCATGTGCGCCTCCTCAGCCCAGCTTGATGGTGGTTTCGTTGACGAATTCGGCAACGGGAATGTGCAGGTTCTGCGGCGCCGGCCCTCTGCGGATGCGGCCCGAAGTGTCGTAATGCGAGCCGTGGCAGGGGCAGAACCAGCCGCCGAAATCGCCGGCGCCGTCGCCGATCGGCACGCAGCCCAGATGGGTGCAGACGCCGATCATCACCAGCCATTCGCCGGCCTCGTCCAGGCTGCGGTTTTCGTCGGTGGCGGGCTCGCCCGGCTTGTTGGCGTTCTCGGCGTTCTGGTCGATGAGCTCGCCAAGCTGCACCTCGCGCGCCGCGGCGATCTCGTCCTCGGTGCGGCGGCGGATGAACACGGGCTTGCCGAGCCATTTCACCGTCAGCTGGGTGCCGGTTTCGACGCCGCTGACATCGACCTGGATCGAGGCGAGCGCCTGGACGTCGGCCGAGGGGTTCATCTGGTTGACAAGGGTCCAGGCGGCGGCCCCGGCCGCGACGGTGCCGGCTCCGGCCGTCGCGTAATAGAGGAAGTCCCTCCGGGTGGCGCCGTGATCGCCTGCGTGTTCGTCTGCGTGGGACACGGGTCTGATCTCCATTTATGCCCCGGAATCGGGGCGATACGACGGAACGGGCCGTGTCGTTGCACAGCCCTCGCCGGGCGGTTCTAGCGATCAAATCCCCGTCAGTCCAGCGGGCCCGGCGCGGCCGCGCGCCGCAAATCGCCGCAGGTGTGGGATTTTGGCTGCGCGATTAGAGGCGCCTTTTCGGGTGATTGCGCTAAAGCAGCCCCTCGCTGCGAAAGCTGAGCTCGCGCGACCGGCCGATGATCAGGTGATCGTGGACCGCGATTCCCATCACCTCGGCCGCGGCGACGATGCGGGCGGTCATGCCGATATCGGCCTGCGAGGGGGTCGGGTCGCCCGACGGGTGGTTGTGGACCAGAATCAGTGCGCTCGCCGTCAGTTCCAGCGCCCGGCGCATGATCTCGCGCGGATAGACCGGGACGTGGTCGACGGTGCCGCGCGCCTGCTCCTCATCCGCTATCAGCACGTTCTTGCGGTCGAGATAGAGCACGCGGAACTGTTCGATCTCGCGATGCGCCATCGCGGTGTGGCAATAGTCCAGCAGCGCGTCCCAGCTGGTCAGCACCGGGCGGTGCATGACGCGCGAGCGCGCCAGCCGCTGCGCCGCGGCCTCGACGATCTTCAGCTCCTGCACCACGGCGGGGCCGACGCCCGGAACCTCGGCCAGCCGGGCGGGCGGGGCCGAGAGCACGCGATTGAAATCGCCGAAACGGTCGAGCAGCCGCCGCGCCAGCGGCTTCACGTCCTGCCGGGGAATGGCGCGGAACAGCACCAGTTCCAGCAGTTCGTAATCCGGCATCGCCCCGGCGCCGCCCTGCATGAAGCGGTCGCGCAGCCGGGCGCGGTGATCGGCAATGTAGCTGGGAAGGCGGTTGCCGCGCGCCGGGCAGGCGGTCCCGGCGAGCGGCGCCTCGTCCCCCGCGGCGGTCGGGGCGGGGGCGAAAAGCGGCAGCGGTGCTTCGTGAAAGGCGCGATTCGGTTCCATGCCGCCAGACTGGCACAGCAGGGGTAAAGGCCGGGTTAACGCGCGCGACCCCGCCCTCCTCGGCCTTCTCTGTTGTCCAAATACCCAAATCCCAAGGCGGCCAGGGGCGCCGCCCTGGCCGGTTCAGCCCTTCATCTCGTCCCAGAAGCCCTTGATCTTGTGAAAGAACCCCTGGGTCTGCGGGTTGTTGTCGGCGCTGATCGCCTCGAATTCGCGCAAAAGCTCTTTCTGCCGCGCGGTCAGGTTCACCGGCGTCTCGACCGTCAGCTCGATCAGCATGTCGCCCGATTCGCCGTTCATCCCCGGCCCGTGGCGCAGCGGCGGCATGCCCTTGCCGCGCAGCCGCAGCTGCTTGCCGGATTGCGTGCCCGGCGGAACCTTGACGCGCGAGCGGCCGCCGTCGATGGTCGGCACCTCGATCTCGCCCCCCAGCGCGGCGGTGGCCATGCTGACCGGCACCTGGCAGGCCAGCATCCGGCCGTCGCGCAGGAAGATCGGGTGTTCCTTGACCTCGATGAAGATGTAGAGATCGCCCGCCGGGCCGCCGCGCATCCCGGCCTCGCCCTCGCCGGCCAGGCGGATGCGGGTGCCGGTCTCGACGCCGGCGGGGATGTTCACCGACAGGGTGCGTTCCTTCTGGACGCGACCGGCGCCACGGCATTCCTGGCAGGGATTCTTGACGATCTGGCCATGGCCGTTGCAGGTCGGGCAGGTGCGCTCGACGGTGAAGAAGCCCTGGGTGGCGCGGACCTTGCCCATGCCGGAACAGGTGGGGCAGGTGGCGGGCTCGACCGCGCCTTCGGCGCCGGTGCCGTTGCAGGCGCCGCAGGCGACCGAGCCGGGCACGGTGATGGTCTTCTGCACGCCGCCATAGGCCTCTTCCAGCGAGACGCGCAGGTTGTAGCGCAGGTCCTGGCCGCGGCTGGCGCGCGAGCGGCCGCCCGCGCCGGGCCGGCGGCCCATCATGTCGCCGAACAGGTCCTCGAACACATCGGCGAAGGCCGAGCCGAAATCGCCATGACCGTTGCCGCCGCGCCCGAAGCCGCCGCCGCCATTCTCGAAGGCGGCATGGCCGAAGCGGTCATAGGCGGCCTTCTTCTGGTCGTCCTTCAGGCAGTCATAGGCCTCGTTCACTTCCTTGAACGCCGCCTCCGAGACCTTGCAATCCTTGTTGCGGTCGGGGTGCAGCTGCTTTGCCTTGGCGCGGTAGGCCTTCTTGATCTCGTCGGCCGAGGCGCCCCGTGCAACGCCCAGCACCTCGTAATAGTCACGTTTCGCCATGTCGATCGCGTCCGGGGTCTTTCAAGACAGGACCGGCCCGTGCGGGTCTGCAGCGGGCCGGCCGGTGGGTTTACATCGCGCTCACTTGCGCTTGTCTTCGCCGAGATCCTCGAAATCGGCATCGACGATCTCGTCATCCACGTCGCGCGGACCGGCTTCGCGCTCGGCATCGCCGGCGCCCGCCTCGGCCTGGCTGGCCTTGTAGATGGCCTCGCCCAGCTTCATCGAGGCGTCCATCAGGTTCTGGATGCCGCCCTTGATCTTGCCGGCATCCTCGGACTTGACCGCCTCTTCCAGCGCGCCGACCGCCAGCTCGATCGCCTCGACGGTCGAGCCGTCCACCTTGTCGCCATGCTCTTCCAGCGATTTCTTGGTGGTGTGGATCAGGCTTTCGGCCTGGTTCTTGGCCTCGACCAGCTCCTTGCGCTTCTTGTCGGCCTCGGCATTGGCCTCGGCGTCCTTGACCATCTTCTCGATCTCGTCGTCCGACAGCCCGCCCGAGGCCTGAATGGTGATCTTCTGCTCTTTCCCGGTGCCCTTGTCCTTGGCCGAGACCGAGACGATGCCGTTGGCGTCGATGTCGAAGGTCACCTCGATCTGCGGCATGCCGCGCGGCGCCGGCGGGATGTTTTCCAGGTTGAACTGGCCCAGAAGCTTGTTGTCCGCGGCCATCTCGCGCTCACCCTGGAAGACCCGGATGGTCACGGCGTTCTGGTTGTCCTCGGCGGTCGAGAAGATCTGCGACTTCTTGGTCGGGATGGTGGTGTTGCGGTCGATCAGCCGGGTGAACACGCCGCCCAGCGTCTCGATGCCCAGGGACAGCGGCGTCACGTCCAGCAGCACCACGTCCTTGACGTCGCCCTGCAGAACGCCGGCCTGGATGGCGGCGCCAAGCGCCACGACCTCGTCCGGGTTCACGCCCTTATGCGGCTCCTTGCCGAAGAAGGCGGTCACCTCCTCGACCACCTTGGGCATCCGGGTCATGCCGCCGACCAGCACGATCTCGTCGATGTCGCCTTTCGACATGCCGGCATCCTTCAGCGCGTCCTGGACGGGCTTCATGGTGCGCTTGATCAGGTCGGCGACCAGGCTTTCCAGCTTGGCGCGGGTCAGCTTCATCACCATGTGCAGCGGCGTGCCCGAGTCCTTGTCCATCGAGATGAACGGCTGGTTGATCTCGGTCTGGCTGGAGCTCGACAGCTCGATCTTGGCCTTCTCGGCGGCTTCCTTGAGCCGCTGCAGCGCCATCTTGTCCTTGGTCAGGTCGACGCCATGCTCTTTCTTGAACTCATCGGCCAGGTAGTTGACGATGCGCATGTCGAAGTCTTCACCGCCCAGGAACGTGTCCCCGTTGGTGGATTTCACCTCGAAGAGGCCGTCGTCGATTTCCAGGATGGTGATATCGAAGGTGCCGCCGCCGAGGTCATAGACCGCGATGGTCTTGCTGTCCTTCTTGTCGAGCCCATAGGCCAGCGCGGCCGCGGTCGGCTCGTTGATGATGCGCAGCACTTCCAGCCCGGCGATCTTGCCGGCATCCTTGGTGGCCTGACGCTGGGCGTCGTTGAAATAGGCGGGCACCGTGATCACCGCCTGGGTGACCGGTTCGCCCAGGTAGGATTCTGCGGTTTCCTTCATCTTCTGCAGGATGAAGGCGGAAATCTGGCTGGGCGAATACTTGTCGCCCCGGACCTCGACCCAGGCGTCGCCATTGCCGCCGTCGACGATGGCATAAGGGACGAGCTTCTTGTCCTTCTCGACTTCCGCGTCGGTGGTGCGGCGGCCGATCAGGCGCTTGACGGCAAAGATGGTGTTCGAGGGGTTGGTCACCGCCTGGCGCTTGGCGGGCTGGCCGACCAGACGCTCGCTGTCGGTGAAGGCAACGATCGAGGGCGTGGTGCGCGCGCCTTCCGAATTCTCGATGACCTTGGGCTGGCTGCCATCCATGATGGCGACGCAGCTGTTGGTGGTTCCGAGGTCGATGCCGATGACTTTGGACATGCAATAACCTTTCTTGCGGCGATATTCTGGGCCTCGGGTCCTCAATCGGCCCCCGAAAGCCCGATCCCTGGATTGACCGAAGGGACCCTGTTCAGGGCCCTCCGAGCTTCATGGGCCTATATAGGAAGGGGTCTGGCGGGCTGCAAGCAGACCGGATGGCAGAAAACATCCCGCCTGCGCCTGCGCTTGGCATGCCTGCGCCAGGGCGGGCGGAACGCCGCGCGCGGGCACAGAGGGGGCGGGGGGCGGGACACGCTCACCGGCCGGCCGACCAGCTGATCGAGACCGCCTTGCGGGTCACGAATTCCGCCATCAGCCCGATCATCAGCAGCGTCAGCGTGGCATAGAGCGGATAGTCCAGCGACGAGTTGCGCGGCGAGTAGTTGATGAAGGCGAAGCCGCGCGTCTGGTCGATGACATGGAACAGCGGGTTCCACGAGAACATGTGCAGCATCACCGTCGGCATCATATTGGCCACGAACATCTTGCCCGAGAACACCATGTTGATGCGCTGGTAGAACTGGGTCAGCACCTGCGCCGCCTGCGGCCACCACGGCCGGATCGACAGGAAGATCAGCCCGATGCAGCAGCCCGAGAACCAGGCCAGCAGCAGCATGGCATAGCAGGCCAGCGGCCGGTCGATCTGGATCGGCTGGATCAGGTAGTGATAGCCGGTCAGCACCACAATGCTGGAGAAGGTCTGCCGGTAAAGCGAGGCCAGCGCCGCGGCCGAGATCATCACTGCGGTGTTCATCGGCCCGTGCTTCATCATCTGGTTGCTGGGGCTGCCCGCCCCCGCCACCGCGCCGATGGCCTGGGAATGGGCCATGAACATGAAGATGCCGGACATGATATAGACGATGTAGTCGCCCCGGATCGGCGCCCGGCGCACCCCCATCATGGCGAAGATCAGGTAGAAGCCCGCGATCATGGCGATGGCCTGGGTGACCGTCATGATCAGGCCGACCACGGCGTTGCGCTGGCCCTTGCGCAGGTTGTTCACCGTGACATGATAGATCAGCGACAGCGTGGTGAACGCGGCCTCGACCATGTTGCGGTTGCGGCGCTGGGTGAACATCGGCGGGTCGGTTCCTGCCTAGGGGTTAGGGGCCCGGGGGTTTCTGTTGCGGCTTTCGCGGGGCGCTTGCCCTGCGCGATCCGCCGCATCATAAGGAAGCCGACAGCCGTATTCAATCGGCGCCGCATCCCCGAGGCTTCGGGACGGAAAGGAAAAACCATGCAATTCGATCGAATGATTGCCGAAATGCGCCGCCTCGCCCTGCGGGCCGGCGACGAGATCATGCAGGTCTATGGCGCCGAGGATTTCGACGTGCGCGCGAAATCCGACGCCTCGCCGGTGACCCAGGCCGACGAGGCCGCCGACGCGCTGATCTCGGCCGGGCTGCGCGCCGCCTTTCCCGACATCCCGCTGGTGACCGAGGAGCAGGCCGAGACCCACGGCCAGAGCCTGTCCACCTTCCTGATCGTCGATCCGCTGGACGGCACCAAGGAATTCGTGCAGCGCCGCGGCGACTTCACCGTCAACATCGCCTATGTCCAGAACGGCGTGCCGCGGCTTGGCGTCGTCTATGCCCCGGCCAAGGGCCGGCTGTTCTATACCAATGCCGAGGGCGGCTCGGTTGAGGAACATGGTCCCTTCGGCGACGAGCCGGGCGAGGTCACGCCGATCGGCGTGACCTCGACGCCCGACAACCGGGCGCTGATGGTCGTCGCCTCGAAATCGCATCGCGACGCCGCGACCGACGACTATATCGCCCGCTACGGGGTGCGCGACATGACCTCGGCGGGCAGCTCGCTGAAGTTCTGCCTGGTGGCGACGGGCGAGGCCGACCTCTACCCGCGGCTCGGCCGCACCATGGAATGGGACACCGCCGCCGGCGACGCGGTGCTGCGCGGCGCGGGCGGCGAGGTGGTGCGCTTCGACGACCACACGGCGCTGAAATACGGCAAGCCCGGCTTCGAGAACCCGTTCTTCATCGCCTTCGCCCCCGGCGTGCTGCTGGTCAAGGACTGATCCCCATGTCGGTCGTCATCGTCATTCCCGCCCGCCACGCCTCGACGCGCTATCCCGGCAAGCCGCTGGTCGAGCTGCGCGGCGCCACCGGCGAGGGGCTGAGCCTGATCCGCCGCAGCTGGGAGGCGGCGCGCGCCGTCCGGGGCATCGACCGGGTGATCGTCGCCACCGATGACGAGCGCATCCGCGACCATGCCGAGGGCTTCGGGGCCGAGGTCGCCATGACCTCGACTGCCGCCCGCAACGGCACGGAACGCTGCGCCGAGGCGGTGGCGAAGCTGGGGCTGACGCATGAGATCGTGGTGAACCTGCAGGGCGATGCCCCGCTGACCCCCGCCTGGTTCGTCGAGGAGCTGGTGGCCGGGCTCAAGGCCGATCCCGGCGCCGACGTGGCGACCCCGGTGCTGCGCTGCTCGGGGGCCATGCGCTCGGACCTGATCGCCGACCGGGTGGCGGGCCGCGTCGGCGGCACCACCGCGGTCTTCGGCCATGACCGCCGGGCGCTGTATTTCTCGAAGGAAGTGATCCCCTATGCCGGCGCGGATTTCGGTCCCAGCGACCCGACGCCGGTCTATCACCATGTCGGCGTCTACGCCTATCGCCCCGGGGCGCTGGCCGAATACCCGACCTGGGAGGAGGGCCGGCTGGAGGCGCTGGAAGGGCTTGAGCAGCTGCGCTTCCTGGAGCGCGGCCGCCGCATCCTTTGCGTCGAGGTCGAGGCGAAGGGCCGCGAGTTCTGGGAACTGAACAACCCCTCGGACGTGCCCAAGCTGGAGGCGATGATGAGCCGCATGGGCATCGCCTGATGCCGCAGCGGCCCGGCCGGGCGCCCAGGACCAGCATCGTCGTCGTCTCGCGCCACCGGCCGCAGGCGCTGGAGCGTTGCCTGACCGCGCTGGCCGGCCAGACCCACCCGGATTTCGAGATCGTGCTGGTGGCCGATCCGGCCGCGGCCGGCATCCGCCCCGACCTGCCGCTGAAGCGGCTGGCCTTCGACCGCGCCAATGTCTCGGCGGCCCGCAACGAGGGGCTGGCGCTGGCGGCGGGCGAGGCGGTGCTGTTCATCGACGACGACGCGCTGGCCGAGCCGGGCTGGGCCGAGGCGCTGGCCGCGCCCCTTGCCGATCCGCGCGTGATCGCCGCCACCGGCTTCACCCGCGGCCCCGACGGCCTGCGCTGGCAGGTCCGGGCCGAGCGGATCGCGCCCTCGGGCCGCGCCCTGCCGCTGGAAGTTGCCGGAACCGCCCTGCTCGGGCCGAAGGACGGCTGCCCGGTCAGCACCATCGGCACCAATTGCGGCTTTCGCCGCGAGGCGCTGGTCGCCATCGGCGGCTTCGACCCGGCCTTTGCCTATCATCTGGACGAAAGCGACGTGAACCTGCGCATGGCGGCGCGCTTTCCGCAGGGGCTGACGGCGGTGGTCCCGGCGGCGCAGGTTATCCATGGCGTCGCGCCCGGCGCGGACCGGGGCGAGGCGGGCGTGCCGTGCGACCTGACCGCCATCGGCCGCTCTGCCGCGATCTTCGCCGCGCGGCATGGCGGCGATCCGGGCTGGCTGCGCGACAGCCAGCGGCGGCGGCTGCTGCGGCATATGGTGGCGGGGCGGCTCGATCCCTTCAGGGTCCGGACGATCCTGGCGACGCTGGATCGCGGCCTGGCCGAGGGGCAGGGCCCGGCGCCCGCGCCGCCGGTCTGGGACCGGGCCGCGCCGCCGGCCTTCCGGCCGATGCCCCGCGTGGCGGCGGGCCTGGCGGAGGAGCCGCTGTTCCTGGCCGGTTGGCACTGGCAGGCCCGCGCCCTGCGCGCCCGCGCGGCGCGGGCGGTGGCCGAGGGGCGGCTGGCGGCGCTGCTGCTGCTGACGCCCAGTTTCCTGCCGCATCGGCTGACTCTGGTCCCGGGCGGCTGGTGGGAACAGCGCGGCGGGCTTTGGGGCGCGTCGCGCCCCGGAGATTCGCCTGTCATATTTCTGAGCAAGACCGCGCGCATTTTGCGCGAGCGGGGAAATTTGCCTAGACGCCGGGGGTGAACAAGCAGAATATTGCCGCAAACGGCAGAATTGACTCGCTTTAACATTTTTTAGGAACGACTGGGCCAACCAGGCGCTTGTTGCGCAGGCGTCGACAAAGAGGGATAACCTCCGGGCCGTTGGCGCAGAAATCAGGAGACCGAATTCATGACGCGCAAAGTCACCAAGGCCATCTTCCCCGTGGCTGGACTGGGCACCCGCTTTCTACCCGCCACGAAGAGCATTCCCAAGGAGATCATGACCTTGGTGGATCGCCCGTTGATCCAATACGCCATCGACGAGGCGCGCGCCGCGGGGATCGAGGAGTTCATCTTTGTCACCTCGCGCGGCAAGGGCGCGCTCGAGGATTATTTCGACCATGCCCATGAGCTGGAATCGAGCCTGAAGAAATCCGGCAAGACCGAGCTTCTGGACATCCTGCGCTCGACCAACATGGATTCGGGCGCCATCGCCTATGTGCGCCAGCACAAGGCGCTGGGTCTTGGCCATGCCGTCTGGTGCGCCCGCCGCCTGGTCGGGGACGAGCCCTTCGCCGTCATCCTGACCGACGACGTCATCATGGGCGAGCCGCCCTGCCTGCAGCAGATGATCGAGGCCTATCAGGAAACCGGCGGCAGCATGGTCGCCACCATGGAAGTGCCGGCCGAAAAGACCCAGGCCTATGGCGTTCTGGACGTGGCCGAGGACATGGGCGCCATCGTCCGCGCCCGCGGCATGGTGGAAAAGCCCAAGGAAAACCCGCCCTCGAACCTTGCGGTGATCGGCCGCTACATCCTGGCGCCGTCGGTGCTGGCCAACCTCAACAAGCTCAAGCAGGGCTCGGGCGGCGAGATCCAGCTGACCGACGCCATCGCCGACGAGATCGCCGAGGGCCGCGACGTCTATGGCCTGCGCTTCCGCGGCCAGCGGTTCGACTGCGGCTCGAAGGCCGGCTTCCTGCAGGCGACCGTGGCCTTCGGCCTGGCGCGCGACGACCTCAAGGGTGAATTCGCGGATTATCTTTCCGACGTCCTGGCGATGCGCAAGGCGGCGGAATAACCCGAATGGCCGACAGGGTTCTGGTGACGGGCGGCGCGGGCTATATCGGCTCGCACGCCTGCAAGGCGTTGCGGGCGGCGGGCTTCGAGCCTGTGACCTACGACAATCTCTGCACCGGCTGGCGCCAGGCGGTGAAGTTCGGGCCTTTCGAGCAGGGCGACCTGCTGGACCGTGCCCGGCTGGACGAGGTTCTGGCCCGTCACCACCCTGTCGCCTTGATGCATTTCGCGGCGCTGAGCCAGGTCGGCGAGGCCATGCGCGAGCCGGGCAGGTATTGGCGCGGCAATGTCTGCGCCTCGCTCAACCTGATCGAGGCGGCGCTGGCGGCGGGGGTGCGGAACTTCGTCTTTTCCTCGACCTGCGCCACCTATGGCGACCATGACGGCGTGGTGCTGGACGAGACGACGCCCCAGACGCCGCTGAACGCCTATGGCGCCTCCAAGCGCGCCATCGAGGATATGCTGAAGGATTTCGGCGCCTCGGACGGGCTGCGCTCGGTGATCTTCCGCTATTTCAACGTGGCCGGCGCCGACCCGGATGCCGAGGTGGGCGAGTTCCACCAGCCCGAGACGCATCTGATCCCGCTGATCCTCGACGCCATCGACGGCAAGCGCGCGGCGCTGACCATCCACGGCACCGACTACCCGACGCCGGACGGCACCTGCATCCGCGACTATGTCCATGTGATGGACCTTGTGGACGCGCATGTGCTGGGGCTGCAATACCTGCTGGACGGCAAGGTCGCCGATGGCGGGCAGGAGGTGTTCTGCCTGGGCACCGGCAACGGCTTTTCGGTGCGCGAGGTGATCGACCATTCCCGGCATGTCACCAACCGCGCGGTGCCGCTGACCGAGGGGCCGCGCCGCGGCGGCGATGCGGTCAAGCTGGTCTCGGGCAGCGAGAAGGCGGTCTCGGTGCTGGGCTGGAACCCGGCGCGCTCGACCCTGCCGCAGATGATCGGCGACGCCTGGCGCTGGCACCAGAACGGCGGATATGAGGCCTGATCCGGCGATCGTGCTGGATGTCTCGCGGCTGATCTCGCGGCTTGGCGGCGGCCCGGCGACGGGCATCGACCGGGTAGAGGCCGAATGGCTGGCCCATCTGCAGGACCGCCCGCATCTGCTGCTGTGCCGGGTGCGGCGCGGCCAGCTGCTGCTGCCGCCCCGCGCCGGCGCGGCGATCCTGCGGTGGCTGGGCGGGGCGCTGGACGATCTGCCGCCGCCGGACCTGCTGGACCGGCTGCGCGGCCGGCGCACCCTGCCCGCGCGGGCTGAGGCGGCGCTGCGCCGGATGGCGCTGGTGCGGGCCGGGCGCCAGGGCAGGGGCCTTGGCCGCGCGGCGCAGGCGCATCTGGGGCCGGCAGCCTATGTGAATGTCGGCCATGCCAATCTGCTGCCGGGCCTGCTTGCGAACCTGCGCCCTCTGCGGCGGGCGGTGCTGATCCACGACACCATCCCGCTTGATCATCCCGAATTCACCCGCGCCGGGCAGGCGGAGAAGTTCCGCGCCCGCTTCACGGCCGCGCTGGAACAGGCCGAACTGATCCTGACCGTCTCGGCGGCGACGCGCGCCGACGTGCTGCGCTGGCGCGGGCGGCTGGGGCTGCCGGGGCGCGCGGCGATCATCGCCGCGCCCATCGGCACCCGGCTGGCGGCGCCCGACCCTGCCGGGCTGCCGGCGGATCTGGACCTGTCGCGCCCGTTCTTCGTCACCCTGGGCACCATCGAGCCGCGCAAGAACCACGCGCTGCTGCTGGACGCCTGGCAGATGCAGGCGCGGCCGCCGCAGCTGTTCATCATCGGCCGCCGCGGCTGGGAGAACCGCGAGGTCTTTGCCCGGCTCGACCGCCTGCCGCCCGGCGGCCCGGTGCGCGAGCTGCGCGACCTGGACGACGGCGCGGTGGCCGCGCTGATCGGCCGCAGCCACGGGCTGCTGATGCCCAGCCGGGCCGAGGGCTTCGGCCTGCCCCTGACCGAGGCCGCCGGCCGCGGCGTGCCGGTCATGGCCAGCCCCCTGCCGGCGGCGCGCGAAATGCTGGGCGATTACGCGACCTGGCTGTCCCCGGACGCCCCGGCCGACTGGGCGGCCGAGGTGGCGCGGCTGGCCGGCGCGCCGGCCCGGCGGCTGCCGCCCCTGCCGGTGCCGGACTGGCAAGGGCATTTCCGGCTTTGCTACGCTGGGTTGTGTCACACATTGCGCGACCTGACCGTTGCCGCTATGTGACGCCGGTAAAAGGTAAAGAAGGTCCGTGCCGCGCCCGTTCAGGATTATCAGGCGAAAGCTGATGCTTCGCGCCCGCCGTCAATGGCTGCTGGGGCGCGCGATTCGCCGTCGCCGCCGGCTGCGGCCGGTATGGGACCGCACCGCGCGCATCCGGCCGGGCGATATCCTGCTGTTCATGGTCATGCGCAACGAGGCGCCGCGCCTGCCCTGGTTCCTGGACTACTACCGGGCGATGGGTGTCCGGCATTTCCTGGTGGTCGACAACGGCTCGGAGGATGGCGGGCGCGACTATCTGGGCCAGCAGGAGGATGTCTCGGTCTGGCTGACCCGCGCCAGCTACAAGGCCTCGCGCTTCGGCATGGACTGGATGAACGGGCTGCTGCGCCGGCATGGCAGCGGGCATTGGTGCCTGACCGTCGATCCCGACGAGTTCCTGGTCTATCCGCATCACGACACCCGGCCCCTGCAGGCGCTGACCGACTGGCTGGATGCCAGCAACATCCGCTCGTTCTCGGCCATGCTGCTGGACATGTATCCCAAGGGCTCGCTGGCCGCGCAGCCCTATCGCGCCGGACAGGACCCGTTCCAGATCGCGCGCTGGTTCGATCCGGCCAATTACGCCATCCGCAAGAACGGCGAATACGGCAATCTCTGGATCCAGGGCGGGCCGCGGGCGCGGGCTTTCTTCCGGGACGACCCCGAAAGCGCCCCGGCGCTGAACAAGATCCCGCTGGTCCGCTGGGAAAGGGGGCATGCCTATGTCAGCTCGACCCATATGCTGCTGCCGCGCTCGCTGAACATGGTCTATGACGAGAATGGCGGCGAAAAGGCCTCGGGCTGCCTGCTTCACGCCAAGTTCCTGTCGACCTTCGTCGAGAAATCCGCCGAGGAACTGACCCGGCGCCAGCATTACGCCAACAGCCAGGAATACCTAGCCTATCACGCCGGGCTGCGGGACGACCCGGATTTCTGGTGCGAGGAATCCTGCGAGCTGCAGGACTGGCGCCAGCTCGAGGATCTGGGGCTGATCTCCAAGGGGAACTGGGCATGAGCGGCGGGACGGTCAGGCTGGGCGTGGTCATGCTGTGCCATGACGAATTGCCCATCGCCGCGCGCATGGCCCGGGTCTGGGCCCAGGGCGGGGCGGCGGTCGCGGTCCATGTCGATGCCAAGGCGCCTGCGGATGCGGTCGAGACCATGCAGGCCGACCTTGCCGACCTGCGGCAGGTGCTGTTCAGCCGGCGCCATCCCTGCGAATGGGGCACCTTCAGCCTGGTGCGCGCCACCCAGGACGCCGCCGGCCTGCTGCTGGACAGGTTCCGCGAGGTCACGCATGTGCTGGTCGTCTCGGGCGCCTGCCTGCCCCTGCGGCCGGTGCAGGATCTTTGCGCCTATCTGGCGCTGCATCCGACGCGCGACTTCATCGAAAGCGTCACCGCCGAGGATGTCGGCTGGACCGTCGGCGGGCTGAACGAGGAACGCTTCACCCTGCGCTTTCCCTTCTCGTTCCGGCGCCGGCGCAAGCTGTTCGACCGCTATGTCGAATTGCAGCGCCGGCTGGGCTACAGGCGGCGCATCCCGCAGGGGCTGGTGCCGCATCTGGGCTCGCAATGGTGGTGCCTGACCCGGGCCACGCTGCAGGCCATCCTGACCGACCCGCGCCGGGCCGAGTTCGACCGCTATTTCGCCCGGGTCTGGATCCCGGACGAGAGCTATTTCCAGACCCTTGCCCGGCGGCATTCGATGAGGATCGAAAGCCGCTCGCTGACGCTGGCCAAGTTCGACAACCAGGGCAAGCCCTATATCTTCTACGACGACCACCTGGAGATCCTGCAGCAATCGCGCTGCTTCATCGCCCGCAAGATCTGGCGCGGCGCCGGTCGGCTGCACGACCATTTCCCCCCTGGCGACGGCGCGCAACCGTCCGCCGCCGAGCCGCGCCCCGAGCGGGTGGACCGCATCATCAGCCATGCAGTCGCGCGCCGCCGGCTGGGCCGGCCCGGGCTTTACATGCAGAGCCGCTTTCCGCTGAAGGACCGCGAGAACGGCAAGACCTCGGCACCCTATGCCATGTTCCAGGGCTTCACCGACCTGTTTCCCGGCTTCGAAACCTGGCTGGCCAGCCGGATCGACGCCGATGTGCATGGCCATCTTTTCGCGGTGCATGGCGTGGAATTCGCCGGCCGCCGGCCGATCGGGCCGGGGGCGCTTTCGGACAGCGCCCCGCTGCGCGACCTGGACCAGCGCGGCTTTCTGGCCAACCTGATCCGCATCGCCACGCGCATGCAGGTCTGGCAGTTCAGCCCGCGCGACGGGCAGGAGATGAACTGGTTCCTCGCCACCGATCCCAATGCGCGCATCTTCGTGGTCACCGGTGCCTGGGCGGTGCCGCTTCTGCATTCCGACATGCCATTCGACGACATCCGCCGCGTCGCGGCCATCCTGCAGCGCACCGAACTGGCGCAGATGGAGGCGCTGAATTCGGTCTGGCTCAAGGCGCAGACGCAGATCTGGGACCTGGCCGATTTCTGCGCCCGGCCCTCGGCCGTGCTGGGCAGCATCCTGCAGCGGCTGGGCGGCGAGCCCGAGGCCGCGGCCGACCTGCCGCCGATGCGCGACATCGCCGGCATGGGGCGGTTCCTGCAAAGGCTGCGCAATGCCGGGCTGCGCCCGCAGCTGATGGGGGATTTCCCCGCCACCGATCCCGACCCGCCGACCGCCGCCGTCCATGAAAGAACCGCGCCATGACCCAGTCTTTCCGCAGTTTCGTGATCTTCGCCGAGATGCGCACCGGCTCGAACCTGCTCGAGGCGACGCTGAACGCCATCAAGCGCGTCACCTGCTTCGGCGAGGCCTTCAACCCCTACATGATGGGCTGGCCCGACAAGGACGAGCTCAAGGGCATCACCATGGCCGAGCGCGAGGCCGATCCGCACCGGCTGCTGGCGGCGATCTTCGACAAGCCGAACCACCTGCCGGGGTTCCGCTATTTCCACGACCACGACCCGCGGGTCTTCGACGCGATCATCGAGGACCGGGCCTGCGCCAAGATCATCCTGACCCGCAACCCGGTGGACAGCTATGTCTCGACCGCGCTGGCGCGGGCCACCAACCAGTGGAAGCTCAACGAGACCGAGACGCCGATTCCCGCCGCCGTGCGCTTCGACGGCGCCGAGTTCCGGCAGGTGGCGGGCGAGATCGAGGAGTTCCAGCTGAAGGTCATGCACCGGCTGCAGGTGACCGGCCAGGCCGGTTTCTGGCTGGGCTACGAGGACCTGCGCGATGCCGAGGTGATGACCGGCCTGTTGCACTGGCTGGGCCGCACCGACCTGAAACGGGTCGAGCCGGCCAGCGACCAGGTGCCGCAGAACCCGCGCGAACTGTCCGAGAAGGTCGAGAATTTCGACGAGATGCAGGCGGAACTGGCGCGGCTCGACCCGTTCATGCTGCGCAAGATCCCGAATTTCGAGCCGAGGAAGGGCCCGGCGGTGCCCTCGTTCCTGGGGGCCGAGGCGGGCAGGGGGCTGATCTTCATGCCGGTCAAGGGCGGGCCTGCGGACAGCGTGACGCGCTGGCTGCGCGGCATGGGCGAGGTCGTCGGCGACTTCAACCAGAACAGCCTGCGGCAATGGAAGCGGCAGCATGTCGGCCATCGCAGCTTCACCGTGCTGCGCCACCCGCTGCTGCGCGCCTGGGCGGCCTTCGAATCACTGATCGGCGGCCGCAATGCCGAGCTGCGCCAGCTGATGCGGCAGATCCATCGCGTCGCCCTGCCGCCGGATCCGGAGCTGGGCGCGCTGGACCAGGGCCGCAAGGCCGAGCTGTTCGCGGCCTTCCTGGACTTCCTGCGCCGCAACCTGAACGGCCAGACCACGCTGCCGACCTATCCCGGCTGGGCCAGCCAGTCCGAGGTGCTGGCGGGTTTCGCACGCTTCGGCGCCCCCGACATGCTGCTGCGCGAATCGGACCTGCCGCGCGACCTGTCCTGGCTTGCCGCCAGCGCCGGGATCAAGGCGCCGGCCGATTTCCCGGACCCGGAGCCCTTCCCGGACTTCCTGAACGAGCAGGAATTGCGCGGCGCGGCGAAGAAGGCCTATCTGCGCGATTACGTCGCCTTCGGCTTCGGCGGCCAACCCTGACCCGGCCCCGCCCTGACCCGGCCCCGCCCTGATCAGCCCTGCGGGGTCATGGCCTTGCGCTGGCGGTTGCGCTCCAGCCCCAGCTGTCGCTCGCGCCAGATGATCAGGATGCCGGCGGTAATGACCAGCGCCGCGCCGGCCAGCATGACCAGCGTCGGCGCCTCGTCGAAGATGGACCAGCCGATCAGCAGCGCCAGCAGCATCGAGGCATATTCGAAGGGCGCCACCAGCGAGGCGTCGGCATAGCGATAGGCCGAGGTCAGCAGGATCTGCCCCAGCCCGCCCAGAAGGCCGATGGTCACCAGCAGCGCCGCCGTCCCGGCATCCGGCATCACCCAGCCGAAGGGAATGGTCAGCAGTCCGAGCAGCGTCGATGTGACCGAGAACCAGAAGACGATGGCCGAGGTCCGCTCCTCCTGCACCAGCTTGCGCACGAAGATCTGCGCCAGCGCCGCGCAGGCGGCGCCGGAGAGCGTCACCATGGCGCCCAGGCTTTCCTTGTAGCCCATGTCGGCGCCGAAGCTCAGCCGCGGCGACAGCACGATGACCACGCCGACCAGTCCCAGCACCACCATGGACAGGCGGAACAGCCGCACGTCCTCGCCTAGGAACATGGCGGCGAAGATCACCGTCAGCAGCGGCGCGGCATAGCCGATGGCCGTGACCTCGGGGAAGGGCAGCAGCGCCAGCGCCCAGAAGCCCAGCCCCATCGCGGCGGTGCCGATGATGCCGCGATAGAAATGCCCCATCGGCCGAAAGGTCTTCAGCCCCACGCCCAGCTCATGCCGGAAGGCCAGCCAGAGCAGGATCACCGGAATGGCGAAGAACGAGCGGAAGAAGACCTGCTGGCCCGGCGGCACGCCCAAGCCGCCCTCGGCGGTCGCCTTGACGATCGAGGCCATGATGGTGAACACCAGCACGCTAAGGCATTTGAGCAGGATGCCGCGCAGCGGGCTTGGGTGCGTGTGGATCATGGCAATCGTTCGCAGGCCCAGCGTGCCGCATCGGCAACGGCGGGGTCGGGGTCATGCTGCAAGGATTCGGCCAGCGGCCGCAGATGCGCAAGCCCCGAATTGCCGATGGCGTAAAGAACATTGCGCACCATGCGGTCGCGGCCGATGCGCTTGATCGGGCTGCCCGAGAAACGCTCGCGGAAGCCCGCATCGTCAAGCTGCGCCAGCTCGGCCAGCGCCGGGGCGCCGTGCGGGCCGTGATAGCGCAGCTCGGTCGCGGCCTGGGCGAACTTGTTCCAGGGGCAGGCGGCCAGGCAATCGTCGCAGCCATAGATGCGGTTCCCGAGCATCGGGCGCAGTTCGGGGTCCACCGGCCCCTTGTGCTCGATGGTCAGGTAGGAGATGCAGCGCCGCGCGTCCAGCTGGTAGGGCGCCGGAAAGGCCCCGGTCGGGCAGGCGTCGAGGCAGGCCCTGCACGAGCCGCAATGCGAGCGTTCCGCCGCATCCTTCGGCAGGTCCAGCGTGGTGAAGATCGCGCCCAGGAAGAACCAGCTGCCCAGCTCGCGCGACAGCAGGTTGGTGTGCTTGCCCTGCCAGCCCAGCCCTGCCGCCTGCGCCAGCGGCTTTTCCATCACCGGGGCGGTGTCGACGAAGACCTTGATCTCGCAGCCGGTCAGCCCGACCAGCCAGCCGCCAAGGCGCTTCAGCCGCTTCTTGACCAGGTCGTGGTAATCCTTGCCCTGGGCATAGACGCTGACCGCGCCGCGATCCTTGCGGCGGATGGCCTCCATCGGGTCGTGTTCGGGCGTGTAGAGCTCGGCCAGCATGACGACCGAGCGCGCCTCGGGCCAGAGGCTGGCGGGCGAGGCGCGCCAATGCGCGCGCTCGGCCATCCAGCCCATCTGGCCGTGCCGGCCCCGTTCCAGGAAGGCGGCCAGCCGCTCGGGCAGTTGCGGGTTGGCGTCGGGGGCGCAAATGCCAAGGGCCGAGAAACCCTCGGCCCGCGCCTGCTGTTCCAGCCGGGAACGGATCTCCGCCGGGTCGGTCGGCCTAGAAGTCGAGCAGCGCATAATGCGGCGCCGGGTGGACGCCCGGCAGGTGGTCGGCCAGAAGGCTGCGGAAGGCCGGCCGCGACTTGATCTTGGCATACCATTCCTGCACCTCGGCCGAATGGGTCCAGTCCACGTCCGAGATGTAGTCGAGGCAGGACAGATGCGCCGCGGCGGCGAAATCGGCCAGCGTCATCACGTCGCCCGCCAGCCAGCGGCGGTGTTCCAGCAGGCTTTTCATGTAGTCGAGATGATAGCGGATCGCCGACAGGCCGGCCTTGACGGTGCGGCTGTCCGGGTAGCCCAGGCGCATGACCTTCTTCCAGACCCGTTCGGTCATCACCGGGCGGGTCACCTCGGCGTTGAACTTGTCGTCGAACCAGGCGCAGAGCCGGCGCACCTCGTAACGCTCGGCCGGCAGGGACGGCATCAGCGAGGGCTGCGGCTGGATCTCGTCCAGGTATTCGCAGATCGCCTGGCTTTCCGCCAGAAGCCGCCCGTCCATGCGCAGGACCGGCAGCTTGCCTGCCGGGTTGCGGCGCATGATTTCCGAGCCCGGTTCCCAGAAACGGTCCTCGACCAGCTCGACCTCGATGCGCTTTTCGGCCAGCACCAGCCGGACCTTGCGGCAAAAGGGCGACAGGGCGACATGGTAAAGGCGGATCGTGGAACTGGGCGAGGGCGTGTTCATCAGGGGAAAACCGGTTCGTTCTC
Organism: Paracoccus sp. MA; assembly: GCF_020990385.1. Lineage (NCBI taxonomy): Bacteria > Pseudomonadati > Pseudomonadota > Alphaproteobacteria > Rhodobacterales > Paracoccaceae > Paracoccus > Paracoccus sp. MA. The sequence continues at coordinate 2,227,032 of NZ_CP087598.1, read as the reverse complement.
GGGCTTCCGGTTGATACGCCCCGGGGCGCCCGGTTTCAACCGCCATGGCGGGCATGGGCGGATCAGCGCGGCAACCTCAGGCAGAAATCGCGGCCATCCGCCCGGATCGTCTCGGCGCCGCTGACGATCGAGCGGGTGCGGGCCGAGCCAGTCTGCGGGTTGCGCGTTCGCGGCGCCGGCAGGATCGAGGCCAAGGCCGCCGACTGGCGCAGGGTCAGCTTGTCGGGCGTGGTCTGGAAGTAATGCTCGGCCGCCGCCTTGATGCCGAAGACGCCGCGGCCGAATTCGGCGATGTTCAGATAGACCTCGACGATGCGGCGCTTGGACCAGAGCGCCTCGATCATCGGCGTATAGACCGTCTCCATCACCTTGCGCGGCCAGCTGCGCCCCTGCCACAAGAACACGTTCTTGGCCGTCTGCTGGGTGATGGTCGAGGCGCCGCGCGACGAGCCCGAGGCGATGACCCGGCGGATCTCGACCATGTCGAAACCCCAGTGGTTGCAGAAATTGGCATCCTCGGCGGCGACCACGGCGCGCACCATATGGGGCGAGATGCGATCCAGATCGACCCATTGCCGCGCCGCCCGGCCGGGAAACTCGCGCTGGCCCTGGATGATGGTCCAGGTGGTCGGCGGGTTGACGAAGGAGAACAGCAGCACCAGCACGGCCATCAGCCCCAGAAGCCGCAAGCCGATCCAGCGCAGCCAGGACCCCAGCCACAGCGCCGCGCGGCGCAGCGGCCGCCAGCGCCGGCGGGCGCGGGTCGTCGGCGCCTCGGTCAGCGCCTCGGGGTCGTCAAGGGTTTCCATGCGTCGGGGCATGGAGGCGTCCTGTCACGCCCATGCCCCTTGCGTCAAGCGTCAGGCCGAGCCCGGGGGCGCCGTCGTGCCCGCGGGCGCGGGATGATCGATCTGCGGCACGCCGAGCGCCGCGCCCAGCCTGCCGCCCGCGAAGGCCTCGCGCAGGCGCTCTTCCTCGGCCTCGGGCAGCGAGGTCTGCAGCACCCGGCCGCGCAGGTGGAAGCCTTCCAGCCGCGCCAGCACCTTGTCGGCGGTCATCTTGCGCACCAGGATGAACACGGCCGAGCCGCCCGGCGGGATGGACTGGCCCAGATCGCGCATGAAATCGTCGTTGATGCCGATATCCGAGAGCTTGCCGGCGATGGCGCCGGCGCCCGCGCCCACCGCGGCGCCCAAGAGCGGATTGAGGAAGATCAGCCCGACCAGCGTGCCCCAGAAGCCGCCGCCAAGCGCGCCCGCGGCGGTCAGGTTCACGGCCTGATGCAGCTGGATGTCCTCGGCCGAGGGGCGGGTGACGACCACCGCGTCCTCGAGCTCGATGAGGTATTCCTTCTGCATCTTGACCAGTTCGGTGCGCAGCTCGAAGCCGGTCGCCTCGTCGTCGAAGGCGATGACAAGCAGGTCGGACATGGCGGGATCCTTGTTGACTGATGACGGGGCGCAACGCCGGCGCGGGCTGGCGGGTTCCCGCCGCGACGCGGGGTCACGAAACGGCCTTACGCGCGCGCGGGCCTTGGCCGGAACAGGGGCCTGACAGGCAGGGAGGAAGCCGGTAATGGGCATTCCGCTTTACGGTGCCCTGATGGCGCTGCTGGCCGGGCGCGGAACTGCCGCGCAACGGCAAGGGCGAGGTGCGGAAGAATCTGCTGCGCCAGGATTTCGCCCGCGTCCTTGCCTGAACCGCCGGACCGGGGGCCGTCTGCCCCCGGACCCCCGAGGATATTTCTCAAGAAAGAAGCGCAGCCAGGCCGGGGTCCTGGCCCGGCGGCGGCTATTCCTGTCCGGCGGCCGGCCGGATGACCAGCTCGTCATGGCCGGAAAGCGGGCAGGGCGCGCGGCTGAAGGTGAGGTCGTCGAGGATCAGCACCACGATCTCGGCCGTGGTATGGACCGCCGAGCCCGGCAGGAGGTGGCCGCCGAAGGCCCGCCCCTCGCCGTCGGCGATGGTCAGATGCAGGTGCTGGCCGGCCGGGTCGATGGTGCCGGTCAGCGCGGTGATCTCGAAATGGCCCTGGTGGCAGGTGCCTCCCGGCCGGTTGGCGTGGCGGATCATGGCGCGGGTCAGGCTGCCGACGCAGGTGACCAGCGCCATGGCCGGCGCCCCGGTCCGGCGCTGCAGGGCGCGCAGGGCCGCCAGCGGGTCCTCGCCCGGCCGCAGGCGGATCGTGGCATAGCGGCCGGAGGAGAGCGGGACCATCATTCGCCCCGCGGGAATCGCTTGGATTCCTCGAGCACGTTCAGGTCCATGTGGTTGCGCATGTAGCGTTCCGAAGCCTTCATCAGCGGCTGGTAATCCCAGGGGAAATAGGCGCCGTTGCGCAGCGCCTCATAGACCACCCAGCGCCGGGCCTGGCTTTCGCGCACCTCGGCGTCATAGGCGGCGAGGTCCCAGCGTTCGCCGGCCATGGCGCGCATCCGTGCCAGCACCTCGGCCGCCGCCGGGTCGGTGGCGCGGTTCTGCCGTTCCTCGGGATCCTCGGCCAGGTTGTAGAGCATTTCCGGGTCGGCGGCGCAGGCGATGTATTTCCAGTCGCCGTCGCGCAGGCAGACCAGCGGCGCGACGCTGCCCTCGGCCGCGTATTCCATCGCCACCGGCCCGCGCCCCTCGGCGCCCCGCGCCAGCGAGCGGCCGTCGGTCCAGGGCGCGACCTCGGCCATCGAGATCCCCGCGAGGTCGCAGATCGTCGGCAGCACGTCGATGGTCGAGACCGGCGTCTCCACGCGGCCGGGTGCCATGGCAGGGGCCGCGATCATCAAGGGCACCCGCGCCGAGCCCTCGAAGAAGCTCATCTTGAACCACATGCCGCGGCTGCCCAGCATCTCGCCATGGTCGGAGAGGAAGACCACGATCGCCTCCTGCCGGGTGCGCTCCAGCACGTCCAGGATCTCGCCCAGCTTGTCGTCGATATAGGAGATGTTGGCGAAATAGCCCTGGCGGGCGCGGCGGATGTGATCCGGCGTGACCTCGAGGCCGCGCCAGTCGCTGGCATCCATCAGCCGCTGCGAATGCGGGTCCATCCGCTCGTAGGGGATCGCCTCGGGCGGTCCCAGTTCCGGGATGCCCTCATAGAGATCCCAATATTTGCGGCGGGCGACGAAGGGGTCGTGCGGATGGGTGAAGCTGACGGTCAGGCACCAGGGCCGGTCGTCGCCGCCGCGCGCCAGGTCGTAGAGCTTGCGCGTCGCGTGATAGGCGACCTCGTCGTCATATTCGTACTGGTTGGTGATCTCGGCCACGCCGGCGCCGGTCACGGAACCCAGGTTGTGATACCACCAGTCGATGCGCTCGCCCGGCTTGCGGTAATCCGGGGTCCAGCCGAAATCGGCCGGGTAGATGTCGGTGGTCAGCCGTTCCTCGAAACCGTGCAGCTGGTCGGGGCCGACGAAATGCATCTTGCCCGACAGGCAGGTGTGATAGCCGGCCCGGCGCAGGTGATGGGCATAGGTCGGGATGTCCGAGCAGAACTCGGCCGCGTTGTCATAGACCCGGGTGCGGCGCGGCAACTGCCCGGACATGAAGCTGGCGCGTCCGGGCGCGCAAAGCGGGCTGCCGGTGTAGCAGTTGGCATAGCGGGTCGAACGCTCCGCCAGCCGGCGCAGATGCGGCACATGCAGGAATTCGGCCGGGCCGTCGGGGAACAGCACCCCCGACAGCTGATCGGCCATGACGACCAGAATATTAGGTTTCTTCAATCAGTTCACCGATGCCATGACTGCTTCCGCACCGGGTTTTCCGTCCAGCGTGGTCACGCCGTCAAGCCATTTCGCCACCGTCTCGGCATTTTGGCTGATCCAGTCCTTTGCGGCTGCGGTGGCATCCGCGCCCTCGTCGAGGATATTGGCCATCAGCATGTTTTCCTGATCGACGGTAAAGACCAGCTGGCTGAACAGCTTCGCCGCATTGGGGCAGGCGGCGACCCATTCCTTGCGGGCCAGGGTGTGGACGGTGGCGCCGCCGTAATCCGGGCCGAACTCCTCGTCGCCGCCCGACAGGTAGGTGATGTTCAGCGTGACGTTCATCGGATGCGGCGCCCAGGCCAGGAAGACCGAGGGCGTCCTGACGGCATCGTTGCGCTGCACCTGGGCAAGCATGCCCTGTTCGCTGGATTCGACCAGCTCCCAGTCGCCGAGGCCGAACTTGTCGGCTTCGATCATGGCCTGGATGGTCTGGTTGGCAGGCGCGCCGGGTTCGATGCCGTAGATCTTGCCCTGGAAGGCGTCCCTATGCGCATCGAGATCGGCGAAATCCGCGACGCCCAGCCCGGCGGCGGCATCGGTCACCGCCAGGGTGAACTTGGCGCCTTCCAGGTTCTGCACCAGCTCTTCGGTCTTGCCCGAGGCTTCGAGGTCGTCGCGGAACCTCTGCTGGGCCGGCATCCAGTTGCCCAGGAAGACATCGGTATCGCCGTTCTTCAGCGCCTCATAACCCACGGGCACCGAGAGCGTGCGGATATCGGGCCGGTAGCCCAGTCCCTGCAGCAGGGCGGTGGCGACGCCATTGGTGGCGGTGATATCGGTCCAGCCCGGATCCGAGAAGCGGACCGTACGGCAGCTGGCGGGATCCTCGGCCAGGGCGGGCGTGGCGGCCAGGGCAAGGGCGAGCAGGGACAGCGGCGTGGTTCTTGACATGATCGGAACTCCGGTTTCGTGCTGCGGGCGGGCCGCGGCTTGCGGCTTCATGCGCTATCAGCCCACAGGTGCTGCGCCGGATCAAGGGGTTTGCCGAAGGCGCGGGTTGCGGCATTTTCCGGCTGGCCGGGGCGATCCGATCCTTGACGCGGGCGGCCGGCTCGATCAATGGTGTCGCCGGTCAGGGCCTGTAGCTCAATGGTCAGAGCAGGGCGCTCATAACGCCTTGGTTGGGGGTTCGAGTCCCTCCGGGCCTACCATTGCTTTCCTTCCAGATCGCCAGAGGGTTTCGATGGGCCTTCCGGTCTTGCCCGCCCTTTTCCAATTTCCGCGCCGGCCGGGTGAATTTATGGGCGGCTTTGCAATGGAAGCGGTCGAGGTGTTCCTTGGCGTCCGTCAGGGCTCGGGCGATGCGCAGGACGGCCGATGCAGAGCATCTGCCCCAGGAATTTTGCGCGGTTGCTCCATCTCCCGATGGGCCGCCGCTTCACGCCTTTGACCGTCAGCGTGCCAAGGCCACCCGGTCCGCTGCAAGGCTTATGGCTTCCGGCGGAGCGATCCGCACCGGATTGCGCTGCCTGCTGGGCCGGAACCGATGCAGCCGGCGGGCCGGGTAGCTGGCATGATCGTCGCGTCGCGCCCTCACTGTTGTTGGCAGGGGCATGGCGCCCCCGCCGAGAAGGCTTTCGCGGAGCCTTGTCACCTGCCCAGCGCGTCATAGCGACGCTCCCAGGTTTCCGTCAGGCGCAGGACGGCCAGTTCCTGACGTTCGTCGATGGCGGCGCTGTCGTCCAGCATATTGGCCGCCCCCCTGAGCTGGCGGCGCTCGTCAAACACCGCCTGTTTCACTTGGCTTCTGTCTGGCTTGCTAGTCATTTCAGATCCTCCGAAACCGGCAGCGCGTGGGCTGCGCGACGAATTCATCATAGCGGATTCCAAGCGATTTTTACACGATAAAAACTAGCGAGTTTTCCGTAAATTAACGATGCAGGCGATTCGGAACCAGGACCGGGCCTTTGCCTGCTGATTTCCCCTGAGAGGCGACCCGGCTTTCTCACCGAGAACTGCCCCATCTTGAGAATATGGTTGGCGGGTGATGGCTGGGCGGCTGTTTTCCTGCTTCTGCGGGCGGCGGCTTCAGGGCTGGCCTTGACGCGGAAGCTGCCGTCGCCCGATCAACCGCGGGAAACGTTGGAGGTGAGTGGGTTTGCGTCGCCATTGATGTTGCTTCGGGATGCATCCTCGGCCTGCGGATCGCTGCCGCACCATCGGCGGAAGAGTTCAGGAAACTGCTGGAAATGGTCGTTTCCGACAAGTCCGCTCTGGCGCGCGCCTGCGGTGCTCAGGGGGCATGGCATCAGTGTGGTCGCCCGATGACCATCGCCACCGATACCGGTTCCAACTTCATCGCGACCGGATCCATCGAGCGGGCCAATGATATGGCAGCGGCCATGGAATCTGCCCCGGTAAAATGCGCCGAACTGCGCGGTACCGATGAGCGGCTCTTTGGTACGTTTGGGCGGATGCTGATGCCCCGGCTGCCCGGCCATACGCAGCCCGATCCGGTAAAATGCGGCGATTACGACCCACGTCCTAGGTCGTGTTGACAAAAGGGATTCCTCTGGCAGTCGTCCTATGATTCAAGCTCATCTCTACGTGGGAGATGAACTTGGCACGCAACCTGATATCCGACGATGAGTGGACCTTCTTCGAGGGCTTCATTCGTGCCGTCCGGCACCCTAACGGGCGGAAACCTGCGGACCATCGTCTTGTTCTGAATGGTATATTCTGGATCGCAAGGACTGGTGCGCCATGGCGCGATCTGCCCGAAGAGTTTGGCAAGTGGTCCTCGGTCTACCGTCAGTTCCGCCGCTGGACTTTGGCGGGACTGTGGGAGGATATCCTGGATGCGCTGAACCACGCTGGGATCGCGCCAGACAAGCTCCAGATGGTTGATAGCACTGTGATCCGCGCCCATCATCATGCGGCGGGCGCAAAAGGGGGACTCCGAAAGAGGCTCTTGGCCGTTCGAGAGGTGGCTTCTCGACCAAGATCCATCTCCGCGTCAACGGCGCAGGCCTCCCGATGAGGACCGAGATCACGCCGGGGCAGGATTCCGACTACACCGGCTATGATATGGTGATGGCCGACAACCTGCCGCAACCAGCAGTTCTGGTCGCCGACAGGGGCTATGACTCTGATAAAATTCGGGAAGACATCGAGAGCCGCAACGCCCTGCCCATGATACCGATGCGAAGGAACCGAAGGGTGCGCAAGGCTGTCGACATGACCATCTACACCCTGCGCAACATGGTCGAGCGCTGCTTCAACAAGCTGAAAAATAGCCGCCGCCTTGCAACCCGCTACGACAAAACCGCCGAAAGCTTCCTTGGCTTCGTCGACGTCGCCTGCATCAGGCTCTGGCTCCGCCATTTGTCAACATGACCTAACCCGGCAATCCCCGAGGGTGTCTGGGACAAGCTGCTTGCACTTCCGTCACAGACGCTGCCGAAGCGGCATGCGCGCCCTGTAAAGCGGCTGACTTCTCTCGCACACGAGTTGGCGGTCGATGGCCTGCTGCCAGATGCGGGGAAGCTGGCCCATTCAGAAATGCACAAAGTGCTGAACGGCATCCGCGCGCGCTTCAAGACCGAAATTGAGGCCGCCCGAAAATCTGTCATGACAGTCGAGGGCAAGAGCCTGAAAGCCGACCTGAAGGGCGGCGCGATGACCTTCGACGACTTTCTGGAAGAGGCTGACTACGCCGTCATCGAGGACGCCTACCGCCGTGCCGGTCGGGCGATCAGCCCCGATCTTGCAACGACATACAGCGATTACCTCGCTCGGAACGAAGGCAAAACCGACGACATGGAAACGGCGCTCATGGACGCGCATGTCAGTATCGCAGCCTTGGGCCTGGTCCCACAGGTTCGTGAAACGCTCGAGGCTGAAGCCGAGAAGCTCGCCAATCAGTGGCTCACCCGGTTCCGCGTCGAGATCAAGGATCTGTCCGACGAACGCCAGGACGTCTATCGCCAGATCAGAGAGATGAGCGCCAATCCGATGGATGTGGACCTCGCTCGCCCGACATCATGGATGCAGGCGACCACAATCCGCGAGGCGAACGGCACCGAAACACCCCTCCCGACCTTCGAGAGACATCTTCTCTGTGATGAGCAGGGCTTGTTCCCCGAGGATTTCAATTCCTGGGAGGGCGAAGTGGTCCGAGCTGAGCTTGGGCGTTCAGGCACCGTCGCATGGTATCGTAACCCGTCGCGCGCCAGCCAGGACTCGCTTGGGATCATCTATGATGATGGCGGGGAGCCGAAGATCGTGCGGCCAGACTTCGTGTTTTTCGGTCAACAAGGCGACGGCACATTCACGGCAGACATCGTTGATCCGCACGGCATCCAGTTCGGTGATGCCATCCCAAAGTTGAAGGGCCTTGCCCAGTATGCAGAACGCTTCGGCGACCAGTATAGACGGATAGATGCGGTCGCGAAGATCGGCGATACATTCAGGGTCCTTGACCTGAAGGAAGCGGCAACGCGTGCAGCAGTCTTGGCTGCCACATCCATCAAAGCGCTATATGAGGGGGCGCATGCGTCGGACTACTTGGTCTGAGCCGTTCTTTTTTCGATTTGAGCGGCGCGCGGCAGGCGTGTGCCATTCCAAAGGTTAAGTGTCAGCGCGGGCGCAATATATCACAAAAACGGACACTTACACGGCATAACCGGAAAGTGTCCGGTTAACAGGTCCGGAGAATATCGGCCCGGAGAGAACGCGTGCGCGCCCGTTGGGGCGTTGGCCGGTTAAGAGCCCCTCCCGCATAACCCTCGAAAACAACGGAAAAATCCGGCCGCAGCCGGATCGGGAGAACGCTTTCGCGAGGGCAAGTGGCGGAGGGGATGGGCCTCAAATCCAACCTTCTCCACCCAGAAACCCAATAATTGCTACCCAACCGTGACGCCAAACACCGCTCCCACCGCTGCTGTCGCAGCCATTGCGAGAGCGCCCCAGAGGGTGACCCGCGCGGCGCCCCGAACGACACCAGCGCCGCCGGCGGAGGCGCCCAGACCGCCGAGGACCGCAAGGCCGACGATCGTCGATGCCGCCACGAACAGCGCGATCGACGTTTCGGGCGCCAATAGAACGACGATCAGCGGAACGACCGCACCCAGGGCGAATGTTAGAGCCGAGACCAGCGCCGCCTGGATCGGGCGTGCCGTCACGGTCTCGGAGATGCCGAGTTCGTCGCGGGCATGCGATCCGAGCGCGTCGCGTTCGGTCAGCTGGTGGGCCACCTTCTCCGCCAGGTCGCGATCCAGCCCCCGGTCAACGTAGATCCGGGTGAGCTCCTCGAGCTCTGCCTCAGGCGTTTCCGCCAGCTCGCGGGTCTCGCGGGCAAGATCGGCTTGTTCCGCATCGGTCTGGGAACTGACCGAGACGTATTCTCCTGCCGCCATGGACATCGCACCGGCCACGAGGCCAGCCAGCCCCGCGATCAGGACCTCCGGCTTTCCCGATCCTGCCGCGGCGACGCCGACAACGAGGCTCGCAGTCGACACCAGTCCGTCGTTGGCTCCGAGAACGGCGGCCCGCAGCCAGCCGATGCGATGCACCATGTGGATTTCGGAATGCGAGAGGCGGCTCATGGCGTGGCTCCTTGCGCGATGTCGGCCTGCCCGGAGGAGACAGCCTTTGGATTCGGGATAGTGGGCTCATGGGGCGCGATGCGCAGCGCGCGCAGGGCGTTCAGGATCACGGCGACGTCGATGATCTCCTGCAGGAGCGCCCCCTGCACCGGAGTGAGATAGCCGAAAGCCGCGGCGATCATGCCCATGACCGACAGGCCGATTCCGGCGACAACGCTTTCGACAGCGATGCGGCGCGCACCGCGCGCAATCTCGATCCCCGGCCCGAGCCGGTCGATACGGTCGACGAGCAGCACGACGTCTGCCGCCTCCGCCGATGCAGCGGCTCCGCGTGCGCCCATCGCGACACCCACATCGGCCGCTGCGAGAGCCGGCGCGTCGTTGACGCCGTCGCCCACCATCATCACGGGCCCGCGCTTGCGCTCGGAGAGAACCAGCAGAACCTTCTGGTCGGGCGTGAGCCCGGCGCGCAGCCCGTCGAGGCCAAGCCCCTCGGTCACGCGCTCAGCCACGTCCGCGCGGTCGCCGGTGGCGAGCAGGATACGCGCGATGCCCTCGCGGCGCAGACCGTCGAGCATGGCGCCCGCACCCTCGCGCAGCGGATCGGACATCACGAGGTGCCCTGCCATTTGCCCGTCGACGGCGACGGCGACGAGAACCGAACCGGCGGCAATGGCGGAATGATCGCCCGGCTGGCGCCCCACGCGCGCGGCCACGAAGCCGTCGCCACCGACGATGACCTTCCGGCCCTCGACATGGCCCACGACGCCTTCACCCGGGATCTCAGCCACGTCCGACGGAACCGGCAGCGTGAAGCCGCGCGCCTTCGCGGCCGCAACGATGGCCTGCGCCACGGGGTGCTTGGACGCCTGGTCGAGCGCTGCAGCGAGGCGCAGTATGTCGTCCTCCGCCATCCCGTCGTGGCTATCGATCGAGACGATCTGCGGCCGGCCGTCCGTCAGCGTGCCGGTCTTGTCGAGGATCAGCGTTCGGATGCGCGCCATCGTCTCGAGCGGTCCCGCGCCCTTGATCAGCACCCCGAAATGCGCGGCACGCGACAGCCCGGCCACCAGCGCCACCGGCACGGCGAGGATCAGCGGACAGGGCGTGGCGACAACGAGCACGGCGACGGCCCGGATTGGATCGCCGGTGAACCACCAGGCCGCGAAGGCGATGCTGACCGTGACCGCGAGAAAGCCCAGCGACCAGCGGTCGGCCAGCCGCGACATCGGCGCCTTCGAGGCCTGCGCCTCCTCGACCAGCCGGACGATCCCGGCATAAGTGCTGTCCTTGGCTTCTCTCGTCGCCGTCAGATCGAACGCCTCGCCTGCGTTTGTGGAGCCGCTCATGGCTTCGGCGCCGTGGGCGAGGCGCACTGGCAGGGACTCGCCCGTCAGCGCTGAGGTGTCGACGAAGGCCGTCTCCGAGGCCACCGTGCCGTCCACCGGCACCACGTCGCCCTGACGTATCAGGAGGCGGTCGCCGGGCGCGATGTGGTCGAGCGGGATCTCCTCCAGCCCGCCGTTGCGGTGCCGGGTCGCGGTCCGCGGCACGCGGGAGAGGAGGTCGTGCATCTCGCGCCGGGCGCGGCCTTCGGCGAAGGCTTCGAGGAATGTGCCGCCGGAATACATCACCGCGACCACCGCCGCGGCGAGGGTCTCGCCGAAGACGAGCGCCGCCGACATCGACAGCGCTGCGACGATATCGAGGCCCACCTCGCCGGAGCGCAGGCTGCGCAGGATCTCGACCACGAGCGCGGCGAGCGCTGGAACGACGCCGGCGATCCAGATCAGGTTCGCAGCGTTGGGTCGGCCGGAAAAGTAGAACGCAAGTCCCGCAAACAGGCCGGTCGCGGCAATGAGCAGGATAGCGGTCTTGAAGCGGTCAGTCCTTGTCGTCTCCATGCGGCCTATCTCCCCTCTGCAGGGGTAATCGCCGCTGGCTCTTCGGAAAAAAGTCGTCCGACTCCCACGCCCCTCACGCTCCCGCAATCTTCGCGCAAGAGGAACAGGGCGTCGAGCCCTTCTTTTCTTGCGAGTTCGGCCCCTTTGCCGAGACCGAGCACCATGAGCGCCGTCGCCCAGGCATCGGCCTCGGCACAGCTGCGGGCAACGACGGTGACGGAGGCCGGCGATGCGATCAGCGGCGCACCGCGCCTCGGGTCCATTGTGTGCGACAGGCGTCGTCCCTGAACCTCGACCCAGTGGCGATAATCGCCGGAGGTGGCGACGGCGGCATCCTGCAGCGCGAGGATCGAATGCGGCGTCCGGCGTTCCGCGTCCGGCGCCTCGACCGCAATGCTCCAGGCCTCGCCGTCAGGCCGGAGACCCATCGCGCGCATCTCGCCATCGACCCCGACGAGGGCGTCGGCGATCCCGTAATCGCGCAGGGTTTCGGCCAAACGGTCCACGCCGTAGCCCTTGGCTATGCCGTTCAGATCCAGCGCTATGGGAGCGACCTTGCAGATGCGGTCGCCTTCGAACTCCAGAGCCTGATCCGCCGGGCGGCGCGGGGTTTTCATCGCGGCGCGGATGCCCTCGGGCGCGGCCGTCTTCGGCCCGAACCCCCAGGCCGTCACCGCGTCACCCATGCCGATGTCGAACGCGCCGCCGGATATGCGCCCGATCTTTAGGCCGAGTCGCAGCACCTCGGCGAGCCGCGCGGGAAGCGCGATCCATTCGCCCACCGGCGCCGCGTTGAGCCGCATCAGGCCGCTGTCGGGCTTCCAGGTCGACATCTGTCCGTCCACTTCGTCCACGGCCGCCTGCAGCGCCGTGCGGATCGCCGCCGTGTCGAGACCGGGCCCTGCGAAGAACAGCGCCGACCAGCGCGTGCCCATGGTCGCCCCATTCAGGGCGTGCCTCGTCAGCTCAGTAGACATCTTCGACATACCGCCCCTCCGCCTTCAGGACCGCCGGCGTCAGCCCGGCCGGTGCGAGGATCTCGGCCAGCGCCTCGGCCACGCCGGCGGCCATGTCCCGTCCGCCGCAGACCATCACGCGCGCGCCATTGCGGATGAGCTCTGCGACCTGAGTGGCCTCGCTGCGCAGCGCGTCCTGGACGTAATGGGGACGCGCCCCGCGCGAGACGGCGGTGACCAGCCGGCTTACACGCCCTTCGTCCTGCCATCCGGGGAACTCCTCGCCGTAGAAGAAATCGCTGTCGGGATGGCGCATGCCGAAGAACAGGTGGATCGGCCTGCGGCGCGTATTGCCGCGCACAAAGCCCGCTAGCGGCCCGATGCCGGTCCCTGCGCCGATCAGGATCAGGGGCGCCCGGCTCCGCCCCGGACGGAAACCGGGGTTGGGGCGCAAGAAGGCGCTCACCGTGTCGCCAGGTTCCAGCGCTGTGAGCTGACCCGAGCAGAGGCCGCCGGGATGCTTCTTGACCACGATCTCGATGAAGCCGTCGCGGCGCCCAGAGGCGAGCGAATAGAGCCGCGGGACGGTCCCGCCTTCGGGCAGAATGCCGATCAGGTCACCCGCCTGGAACCGTGCGAACCCGCCCCCGAGCAGCCGTTGCCCGAGCGAGACGCGGGGAAACGCGAAGCGGAGGATCGCCGTCGGGGCCTGCACCTCAGCGCCGTAGTCGCGCCGCGAGACGAGGGTCAGCGTGGTCGTTTGCGGCTGGACCGGCTGGTGCGTCAGTTCGAGCGCAATGCCGAGCACGTCTCCGAGCGCCCGGCCCCAGCGCGCGAAATCCTGCGGCGATTGCCGGTCGATTGTGTCGAGCGGCAGAAGCTCGGGCCAACCCTTCGCCTGCGCCGCTGCCGCGACGTCCCTTGCGAAGGCGCAATAGGCCGGAAAGCTGCGGTCGCCGAAGCCGAGCACCGCCAGAGAAATGTCCGGCGCCCTGTCGGAAGCGTTTAGCCGCTCGAGAAAGCCCTTCGCCGAGGCGGGCGCCGCGCCGTCGCCATAGGTTGCGGCGAGCAGGATGATCCGCTGGGCCGTAGCGTAGCGTTCTGGCGCGAAGGCCGACATCGGTGCTGTGTGTACCTTCTGCCCGGCTTGCGTCAGTGCGGTGTGGAGCGTGGCCGCAAATCCCCAGGTGCTGCCGCCCTCGCTGCCGACGAGCAGGATCGTCTCGGCACGTCCCGCGGGCTGATTGCCTCGGATGCGCGGCCGACCGCGCCGCCCGGCGAGCCAGATCAGCACGCCGGTCGCGCCCATCGCGGGCACGCCGAGCGCCATGAGGCCGAGCACCAGGCCGAGCGTCGCCGCGCCCTGTCCGGTGTGCAGCATGTAGATGGTCTCCGAGACGCGCTCCCATCCCGTGAGGTCGGCCCAGGCCAGGAGGTCTCCGTCGCCCTGGTCGAGATAGCCGGTGCCCCGGTCGGTCTTGAGCGTGAACACGTCCGTCGCGTCGCCGGGATAGGGAAAGCTCAGTTCGCGCAACTCGGCGACGGGCGTCTGCTGCAGCGTGGCCATTCGGTCCGGCGCAAACCCCGTCGCTCCACTGACCTCGGTCGGCATGGCCGGGATGGCGCTGCCATCCGGCAGGAGATCGAAGGTCGACGCCGTCATCCAGAGGGCGGTCGTGGAAGACAGAACGAAGCCGACGACGGCGATCCGGGCGATCTCGACGTGCAGCCTGCCCGCGAGCGGACCGCGCAGGCGCGCGAACCAGTGCCGCCAGCCGCCCGTCCGCCGCGCGACCAGCGCCGCACCGGAGAGCGAGAGGATCAGCATCGCGGCAGCCCCTGCAGCCATGGCTATGCGCCCGCCGTCCCCGAGGAACAGCGACCGGTGCAGGTTGGTGAGCCAGCGTTCGGCCTGGTTCGGGTCGGCCGAGGCCACGCCCTCACCGGTCACCGGGTCAATCACGGCAGCGCCCGGCGCGCCCTGGTCGAACCAGTAGGCGGTGATCCGGCCCGAGGGTGATCGGCGGATCTGCTCGACGCCCGGATAGACCGTCTGGATGCGGTCCGCGAGGGCGGCGACGGTCAGTCCGGCTTCCGCCTGCGGTGCGGCAAGCCGTTCGGCCGCTGGGAAGACCGACAGCGCCGCGCCGCTCAGACTCAGGATGGTGACGAGCGCAAGGGCCAGAAGACCCGGCCAGCGATGGAGTGCACGGATCATGGCCCCGCTCCTCACATGTCGTAGGCGAAGCTGGCGATGTAGCGGCGGCCCTGCACCGGCGTGCCGGCGCCGTCGGTCGTGAGCGGGACGGCCACCTCGTTCGGGCTGTCGCGCATGTCCTCGACGGCCGCGTCGATGTGGAGCGTGTAGCCCGCGTCGAAGAGCGCGTCGGCCAGGTCGAGCGTGATCTCGAGCGTGCGGCCCGCGCCGACGCTGGCGCCGGTGATGCCGTTCACCTGCGCGGTGTCGCCGCCGGTGGCGCGGTACCAGTCGCTGAGGTGCTCGTAGTACTTGGACTTGCCGCCAGCCATCCAGAGACTGCCGACATAGGCGCCCGAGGTGTCGGTGACGTAGAGCGCGAGATAGGCCCCGTCGCCGCCGTAATTGTTGAGGATCGTGGTGAGCGTCACCGGACGCGCCATGGCGAGGCCGGGGAGCGTCAGCGCCGTGGTCAGCGCGAGCGTGGCGAGAAGCGATTTCATCGTATGGATCCTTGTTCGGAGAGGAACTTCGGAGCGGTTCAGTTCACCTGAACCTGCGGCGGCGCACCGTTGCCGAAGAGGCCGTTCTGCGGAGGGGCGACCGTGCCGGCGGGCGCGGGATTGCGAGCGCCGCCCTGACAATCGTCGTCGTCATCATCGTCGTCGCAGTCATCGTCGTCATCGTCGTCATCGTCGTCGTCGTCGTGGCCGCGACGAGAACCGTCCCGCCAGCGGTCGTCATCGTCGTCGTCATCGTCGCTTGCGAGAACGAGCGGCATCGCTTGCGGGGCGTCATCGAAGAGAGCGGCGACGGGCCGAAGGACGCCGGGCGGGGATTGCATCGCGCTCCAGGCGGGGACGCCGATCGCGGCGGTCAGCGCCGTGGACGCAACCAGAAGTGTCAGGGTCTTCTTCATGGCAGGGTCTCCTTGTCATCTGCTGAGGACAATCTGGAGACACGACCTGAGGGCTTCCTGACGCGTCGGCGATTCCCGCTTCAGCTTGCCGTCAGGAAGAGAGCGGCTTCGGACGAAAAAGGCCCCGCCCGTGAGGGCGAGGCCAGGCGGGACCGAAGGGACGGTCGGCCTTGGGGTTAGGTGCCGTCAGGCGATGTCGCCGGGACCGGCGCCGCGCTTGTCGCCCGTCACCATGGCGCGCGCCAGGTTCTCGTGGTGCCTGAAGGAGGCTAGGACGACGCCGCCAACATGCAGCGCGGCAAGCAGCAGCATCAGGTTGGCGAGCGTCTCGTGGACCTCCTTCAGCGGTCCCTCGATCTCGCCCCGCCCGCCGTATTCCCGCTCGTCGCCGTCGTCGTCGGCCCAGGCGAGCGCCACAATTGCGGGCATGGACGGAAGTATCGCCAGACGGGCCTCATCCTCCATGAGCCAGCCGGTGAAAGCCGTCCCGGACAGCGTGACCAGCAGCGCCACGACCATCGCCGCGCCCGCCGGGTTGTGGCCGAGGTGGCGCCGCTCGCGTCCGCGGGTCATGTCCCCGAGATAGGCCAGCGTCTCGCGGGGGCCTTTCAGGAACTGGGCGAAGCGCGCGTAGCGACTGCCGATGAGGCCCCAGACCAGCCGGAAGGCCACAAGTCCGGCGACGGTATAGCCTGCGACCTCGTGGACAGGTTGCAGCTCGTCCGCAGTCAGCCATGCGGTCGCGAAGGCCGCGACCAGACCCCAATGGAAAACCCGGACCAGCGGATCCCAGACACGGACCTTGCTGCTCGGCGCCGTGTTCATCTCTGGCGCCTGGTGTGAGATTGCGTCAGTCATCGTCGCCTGCTTCGCGATCCCGGCGGGGGCGATCGCCGTCGTCCTTGTCCTCGTATTCGAACTCGATCACCTGGAGCGTCGCCGGATGAACGGTCACCTCGATCCGGCGCCCCTCGGCGTCGCGGCCGTCGATTTCGTAGCAGCCGTCGTCGATCTTGATCCGGCGCACCGTCCAGCCGTTCTCCTCGGCCAGCCGGGCGACGGCGTCGCGCGGCTGCCAGTCGGCCATCGGCACGAAGCAGTCGTCGTCCGCCAGCGCGGCACCGGCCGGAAAGACCGCGAGAAAGCCGAGAATTGTCAATGTCTTCTTCATGGGCCAAACTCCTCGCTGCGGCCATCTTGACGAAATTCATGCGCGGCGAAGCTGACGGCAGCCTGAAGGGACGCAGCCACCCGCTTCAGCTTCTTGTCAGCCAGACGGATCATGGAGGGTCATCGGAAGAGGACGGGGACGAGGATGCGCATCCTGCTGATCGAGGACGACACGGTGCTTGGCGCGGCGGTGCGCGACCAGATCACGGCCGATGGGCAGTCGGTCGATTGGGTGATGCGCCTCGATGCGGCCGGCGGCGCTGCGAAATCCACGTCTTACGACCTGATCCTGCTCGACCTGATGCTGCCGGACGGTCGCGGGATCGGGTTCCTCAAAGGCTTGCGCGCGCAGGGCGACGTGACGCCGGTCATCATCCTGACCGCGCTCGACCAGGTGTCGGACCGGATCGAGGGGCTGAACGCGGGCGCCGACGATTATCTCGTGAAGCCCTTCGATCTCGCTGAGTTGTCCGCGCGGATCGGGTCTGTCGCTCGACGCTACAGCGGCAACCCGAACCCCATCGTCACCCACGGGCCGCTGGAAATCGATCTTGCCGCCCGCAGCGTTCACCGCGACGGCAAGCCGGTGCAACTGACCGCAAGGGAATGGGCGCTGTTCGAAGCCTTTCTCGCGCGCCCCGGTCAGCTGCTGTCAAAGGCACAGCTGGAGGAGAAGCTTTACGCCTTCGACGCGGAGGTGGAGAGCAACACCATCGAGGTCCATGTGAGCCGCCTGCGCAAGAAGCTCGGGGCTTCGGTCATCGAGACCGAGCGCGGCATGGGCTACAGGCTCGGCAAATCATGAGATGGCCCGCGAGCCTTCAGGGCCGACTCGGCCTGTCGCTCGGCCTGGCGCTGACGGTGCTGTGGCTGCTCGCTGCGACGGTGACGGCCGTAATCGTCCGGGGCGAGCTGGACGAGGTCTTTGACAGCGCCCTGCAGGAGACAGCGGAACGCATCCTCCCGCTGGCGGTGACCGATATCGTGGGCCGCGAAGATCAGGGCGTGACGCAGCGGCTCGCGCCCATCCGGGAGCACGACGAGTTCTTCACCTACCTCGTGCGCGATGGCGAGGGGCGCATCCTGCTGCAATCTCATGCGGCCGACCCTGCCGTGTTCCCGCCTTGGGACGGACCCGGTTTCCGTCAGACCGCCACCCACCGGTTCTACAGCGATGCAGCGCTTCAGGACACGATCCGGATCACCGTGGCCGAGCCGCTGGCCCATCGCGCGTCGGTTGCGCGGGAGATCCAGATGGGCCTCGGCCTGCCGCTGCTCATCGTGCTGCCGATCGCGCTGGTGGCGATCATTCTTGCCGTTCGCTTCAGCCTCGATCCGCTGCGTCGGTTCCGTGCTCGGCTGGAGGCGCGCGGCGCCCGCGACCTGTCGGAGGTTCCTGCCAGCGATCTGCCGACGGAGATTGGTCCACTGGCCAAGACGCTCAACGGCCTTCTGGCCCGCTTGCGCGCGGCGTTCGAGGCCGAGCGCAGTTTTGCCGCGAACGCGGCCCACGAGTTGAGAACGCCGCTGGCCGGAGCAATCGCTCAGGCGCAGCGGCTGAGGGCGGAGACGCACGAGCCGGCCACCGAAGTGCGTGCCGCCGAAATTGAGGCGACGCTCAAGCGCCTGACCCGGCTTTCCGAACGCCTCATGCAGCTTGCGCGGGCCGAAGGCGGGCGGCTGCGGATGGACCGGAGCGCCGACCTGAGGGCGGTCGCCCGTGTGGTGGTGGACGATCTCGGACGCGCGACCGCGCCTGGCCGCATTGGGCTCACTCTTCCCGACGCGGCTGTCCAGTCGGACATCGACCCCGATGCCTTCGCCATCCTGTGCCGGAACCTTGTGGAGAACGCCCTCCGTCACGGGGCGGAGAATCTGGCAGTCGAGGTGACGCTGACGGCGGACGGCCGCCTCGTTGTCGCTAACGATGGTCCCGTGGTGCCGCGCGAGATGCTCGACCGCCTGACGGCACGTTTCGAACGGGCGAACGCAAGCACCGATGGCAGCGGGCTTGGCCTCGCCATCGTCGCCGCCATCGCCAACCGGATCGGAAGCTCGCTCGTTCTGAAATCGCCGCGACCTGGCGCAACCTCCGGCTTAGAGGCATCACTCATCTTGCCGACCGATAGCCCCAGGTTCGGCGCCGGGCGCGACGCGTAATCCGCGACAAGTGCCGGAGGATCAGCACACCCGCGCCTGTTCCCGCAACACCGCATAGTCGCTCATCATCTCTGCGATCGCCGAGCCCTCCGGCAGGAGGTCCAGCTCCCCTGCCGCTCGCGCCTGGAACTTCCTACTGTACTCGACGACCGGCGGACACGCCCCTGGCCCGCTACCGTCAGAACCGACCGTCGCGCAGCCGCTCAGCCAGATCGTCGCGAGAACGAGGACGGCGCGCCGCTGCCTCGAGCATTCGCTTTTGGGCGTCATAGGTTTTCTCCATGGTTTCGAGCTGCTCGGTCAGTCGGCCGGCGCGCTCGCCGGAGCGGCGCAGGGAAAGCAGGAACAGCAGGATCGCGAGTGCGATGACGCCGTAGCGGAGCCCAATGCGCGCCCATGCCTGTGAACCGGCGTGCAAAATTGACCCCGTAACGGGGTAATCGGCTTCCAAAAATGACCCCCTTACGCTGATGGTCATGATGCCTCCGAGGCTATCGGGGGGCACAGTGTGGGATGCTGGTTGTGGAGACGATTGCGAAGATCCGCCGGGCGTATTTCCAGGACAAGAAGTCGATCAAGCATATCTGCCGAGAGCTGCGGGTATCGCGGAACACGGTTCGGAAGGTGATCCGGTCCGGCGCAACGGAGATGACTTACGAGCGAACCGTCCAACCGCAGCCGAAGATCGGTCCCTGGAAAGGCAAGCTCGACGAGATGCTGGCGGCGAATGCGCGCAAGCCGAAGCGCGAGCGGCTGACCCGCATCCGGATTTTCGAAGAGCTCAGGGCCCTCGGATATGACGGCGGCTACGACGCGGTCCGACGCTATGCGGCTTCGTGGTCGCAGGCGGAGCAGGAAGCGTCAGCCGCCGCCTATGTGCCACTGAGCTTCGATCCGGGTGAAGCCTACCAGTTCGACTGGAGTCACGAGGTCGTTCTGATCGACGGCGTGACCACCACGGTGAAGGTGGCTCACGTCCGGCTTTGTCATAGCCGGATGCTGTTCGTCCGGGCCTACCCGCGAGAGACGCAGGAAATGGTGTTCGATGCCCATGACAAGGCCTTTGCCTTCTTCGGCGGCGCCTGTGCGCGTGGGATCTACGACAACATGAAGACGGCGGTGGACACGATCTTCGTCGGCCGCGACCGCGCGTATAATCGCCGGTTCCAGCAGATGTGCGGACACTACCTTGTCGATCCCGTCGCCTGCACCCCCGCGTCCGGCTGGGAGAAGGGACAAGTAGAGAACCAGGTTGGCGTTGTCCGGCGGCGGTTCTTCGTGCCGCGGCCGCGCTTCAAGAGCTACGCGGAACTCAACGCCTGGCTTCAGGATCGCTGTATTGCCTGGGCCAAGGCCCATCCGCACCAGGAATTGCGTGATCGGACAATCTGGGACGTGTTCCAGGATGAGCGGGCGAGCCTGGTGCCCTACGTCGGCCCTTTCGACGGATTCCATGCCGTGCCGGCCTCGGTGTCCAAGACCTGCCTCGTTAGGTTCGACAAGAACCGCTACTCGGTCGATGGTCGCGCCGTCGGCCGTCCGGTCGAGATCCGCGCCTATGCCGAGCGGGTCGAGGTCTGGCAGGACGGCAAGATCGTCGGCCGGCACGACCGCGCCTTCGGGCGCGACAAGGCCATCTATGACCCGCTGCACTACATCCCGGTGCTGGCCCGCAAGCCCGGCGCCCTTCGAAACGGCGCTCCCTTCAAGGAATGGGAACTGCCGCCGGCGATACGACGCGTCCAGCGTAAGCTGGGGCGCGTGCCGAACGGTGACCGTCAGATGGTCCAGATCCTGAGCATGATCCCAACGGATGGACTGGAAGCCGTCGAGGCTGCCTGCGTCGAGGCCCTGACCGAAGGCGCCCCGGCGGCATCGGTCGTTCTGAACATCCTGGCCCGACATCGCGAGCCACCACCTCCGTTGACCATCGCCACGCCGGACGCGTTGCGCCTGACCTGCGAGCCCGTGGCCGACTGCAAACGCTACGACAGCCTCAGGAGACCCCGCCATGGAAAGATCACAGGTGCTGGACGCGATGGGCCAGTTGAAGCTCTACGGCATGAAGGCCGCCTACGATGAGATCATCGCCACGGCGGTGAAGCGACAGCACGAACCGCAGCAAATCGTGGGCGACCTGCTGAACGCCGAGATCAGCGAGAAACAAGCTCGCTCGATCAAATACCAGATGACCATCGCCAAGCTGCCCTTGGCCAAGGAAGTCGACGAGTTCAGCTTCGAAGACACGCCCGTAAACGAAACGCTGGTGCGCGATCTGGCCTCCGGAGAGTTCCTCGAGCATCAGCGTAACGTCGTCCTCATCGGCGGCACCGGGACCGGCAAATCCCACCTTGCCGTCAGCATCGCCCGGGCCTGCATCCGCCGTGGCAAGCGCGGCCGCTTCTTCAACGTCGTGGACCTGGTGAACAAGCTGGACGCCGAAGCCCGCGCCGACCGACAGGGACGCACTGCGGATCTCCTGTGCCGCCTCGACTTCCTGATCCTCGACGAGTTGGGATATCTGCCGTTCGCCCAGACGGGTGGCCAGCTCCTGTTCCACCTCATCAGTCGCCTTTACGAACGCACCTCGATCATCGTGACGACGAACCTCGACTTCGGCGAATGGCCGACCGTCTTCGGAGACGCGAAGATGACAACGGCGCTCCTCGACCGACTGACCCATCACTGTGACATCGTCGAGACCGGCAACGAGAGCTGGCGCTTCAAGACGCGGGAATGACCGAGACGCCGCTGGCCCGATCCGGTTGCGCTGTATGGAGGCTACACCGCATCGGGCCAGCTACCCGTGCTGACCAAGCGGGGTCATTATTGGGCGCCGAAAGGGGGTCAAAGTTGCGTGCCGATTGACAATCCGGGCCTCGCACCGCCGTCTCGCGCGGCTGATCCAGAGGCCCAGGCGACTGCTCCTGCTTCTTGGCGAATCGGCGGAAAGCCGCTTATCAGGAAAAGGTTAACAAATCGTTAAGAAGTCCGATGCGCCCTTTCCTCATTGCTTTCCTCGTCTCCTTTTCCCTTCCCTCCTTCGCGAATGACGGCGCCGCGCCCGTCCTCGGGGCCCTTACGGCAGAGGACATCCAGGACGCCCGGCAACGCCTGCTGGACCTCAGAGGCCCTGATGCGGCCCTTCTGGATGCCGCCTGCTGTAAGATGTGCAGCAAGGGCAAAGCCTGCGGTGACAGTTGCATCAGCCGGGACAAGCAATGCCGCAAAGGCGTCGGCTGTACCTGCGATGGTTGATCGACGGGCCACGCTCTCCGCCGCAATCCTGGCGGCGGGCCGTTGCGATTATCGCTATTCTCGCGATTTTTCCTCTGATGCGCGCGGCAGAATCGCGACAATCGCGGGAATCGCAGCGGTTAGGGCTTTGGTCGTTGGCGCGCTCCTGGCGATGCCCGCCGTCACCTGGGCCGCGACTGACGATAGCCCTTTGATTGTCGGCCGTGCCGCGGTGGTGGACGGCGACACGCTCAAGATCGGCCCGGTTGCCATCCGCATTCACGGCATCGACGCACCCGAGCAGGGCCAGCAGTGCAGCAAGAGCGGCGGACGGAAATGGAACTGCGGCGAGGTTGCCACCGAGGCCATGGCCGAGATGGTCAGGGATCAGGTCGTGGAATGCGTGCCGCTCGATATCGATGCCTACCGGCGGATCGTTGCGCGTTGCCATGCCGCGGGTATGGATCTGGGCGGCGAGATAGTCGGGCGAGGCCTCGCTTGGGCCTACCTGCGCTATTCCGACGACTATGCCGATGCTGAGCGCATGGCCCGCGCCGCCGGGCGGGGCGTCTGGCAGAGCGAATCTCTGCCCGCCTGGGAGTATCGCGCCGACCGCTGGGCGCGGGCTGCCGCAGAGGCGCCCGAGGGCTGTCCGATCAAGGGCAACATCTCGAACAAGGGCGAGCGGATCTATCACACGCCCTGGTCGCCAGCCTATGCCAAGACCCGGATCGATGAGAGCAGGGGCGAGCGCTGGTTTTGCGACGAGGCCGAGGCTATCGCCGCCGGTTGGCGCGCGACGCGATGGCGGTAGATTCGAGCCAGGGCATCGCCGTGAAAATGTCCGCTGGCTGTCCGCTGGCACATTGTTAGCGCAGAAACCGCCTCGCAGGCAATTTCTCGTAACCGCTTGTCATGTAAGGAAATTCAGTGGTGAGCCCGACAGGATTCGAACCTGTGACCCACTGATTAAAAGTCAGTTGCTCTACCAACTGAGCTACGGGCCCATCGCACGGGGGGCTAACTACGGTCGGCGGCGGACAGGGTCAAGCGGAAAAATCGCCGCCTCTGGCAGAATCTTTCCGGCAGGAGTATGTCACCGCCATGGAACACCAGCAAAACCCCGGCCAGAGCGCCCCTCTGCCCTTCATGAAGATGCACGGGCTCGGCAACGACTTCGTGGTGATCGACGGCCGCCGCTCGGGCGCGCTGCCCGATGCCGCGACCGTGGCCGCCATCGCCGACCGCCATCGCGGCGTCGGCTTCGACCAGATGGCCGTCATCCTCCCCGGCGAGAATGCCGATGCGCGGCTGGTGTTCTTCAACGCCGACGGCTCGCTTTCGGCCGCCTGCGGCAATGCCACGCGCTGCGTGGCCCGCTTCCTGATGGACGAATCGGGCGCCTCGGCCCTGCGGCTCGCCACCGACCATGCCGTGCTCGCGGCCGAGGATGCGGGCAATCGCCTGACTCGCGTCAATATGGGCGCGCCGGTCCTAGACTGGGCCCGGATCCCGCTGGCCGAGGATGTCGATACGCTGCACCTGCCCATCGAAGGCGATCCGGTGGCGACGGGGATGGGCAACCCGCACATGACCTTCTTCGTGCCAGACGCCGCGGCGGTCGACCTGGAACGCTTCGGCCCCGCGCACGAACATCATCCGCTTTACCCGCAACGCAGCAATGTCGAGCTGGTGCAGGTCGTCTCGGACAGCGAGATCGTGCTGCGCATCTGGGAACGCGGCACCGGCATCACGCTGGCCTCGGGCTCGTGCTCCTGCGCGGCGGTGGTCGCGGCGGCGCGGCGCGGGCTGACCGGGCGGCGGGTCAAGGTCAACGTGCCGGGCGGCGTGCTGGAGATCGACTGGCGCGAGGACGGGGTCTGGATGACCGGGCCGACCGCGCATGTCTTCGACGGGGTCTGGCGGGGATGAAGGACCTGAAGCCGCCCGTTTTCGCGACCCTCGGCTGCCGGCTGAACGCCTATGAGACCGAGGCGATGCGCGAGATGGCCGAGGCCGCCGGGCTGCAAGGCGCGGTGATCGTGAACACCTGCGCGGTGACCGCCGAGGCGGTGCGCAAGGCCCGGCAGGAGATTCGGCGGCTGGCGCGCGAGAATCCCGGCGCCCCGGTCATCGTCACCGGCTGCGCCGCCCAGACCGAGCCCGAGACCTTCGCCGCCATGGCCGAGGTCAGCCGCGTCATCGGCAACCATGAAAAGATGCAGCCGGCGACCTGGGCCGCGATGCAGGCCCCCGACCTGATCGGCGAGACCGAGAAAGTGCAGGTCGACGACATCATGTCCGTGCGCGAGACGGCGGGCCATCTGATCGACGGCTTCGGCCGGCACCGCGCCTATGTGCAGGTGCAGAACGGCTGCGATCATCGCTGCACCTTCTGCATCATTCCCTATGGCCGCGGCAATTCGCGCTCCGTGCCCGCGGGCGTGGTGGTGGACCAGATCAAGCGGCTGCGGGACCGCGGCTTCAACGAGGTGGTGCTGACCGGTGTCGACCTGACCTCTTGGGGGGCCGACCTGCCGGGGACGCCGCGGCTGGGCGACCTGGTCATGCGCATCCTGCGGCTGGTGCCGGACCTGCCGCGGCTGCGCATCAGCTCGATCGATTCGATCGAGGCGGATGAGAACCTGATGCTGGCCATCGCCAGCGAGCCGCGGCTGATGCCGCATCTGCACCTGTCGCTGCAGGCCGGCGACGACATGATCCTGAAGCGGATGAAGCGCCGCCACCTGCGCGACGACGCCATCCGCTTCTGCGAGGATGCGCGCAAGCTGCGGCCGGGAATCGTCTTCGGCGCCGACATCATCGCCGGTTTCCCGACCGAGACCGAGGCGATGTTCGAAAACAGCCTGAAACTGGTCGAGGATTGCGGCCTGACCTTCCTGCATGTGTTTCCCTATTCGGCGCGCAAGGGCACCCCGGCGGCGCGGATGCCGCGCGTGCCGGGCCCGGCGATCAAGGAACGTGCGGCGCGCCTGCGTGCGGCGGGCGACGCGGCGCTGGCCCGGCATCTGGCCGCGCAGGTCGGAGAGATGCGCATGGTGCTGACCGAGGGGCCGCGGTTGGGGCGGACGGAGCATTTCACCGAGGTGGCCTTCCAGCGCGACATGCCCGAGGGCACGCTGATGGAGCTGCGCATCGCCGGCCATGACGGTCAGCGGCTGACGGTCTGATCCTTCGCCGTTGCGCCGGGGGCTGTCTGCCCCCGGACCCCCGAGGGTATTTGTAAAACGGAGAAGGACGGGGTTTCCGGCGGGGTGGTCGCCATGGGATCGGGCCGGTCGCGCAAGATTGGCTTGCCGCGCGGGAAAGCCGCACATAATCCTTGGCCGATGACCTTGCTTTATACGCACCCCTCGGGGCTCTTGCATGTG
The DNA here is from genome assembly GCF_020990385.1 of Paracoccus sp. MA. NCBI lineage: Bacteria > Pseudomonadati > Pseudomonadota > Alphaproteobacteria > Rhodobacterales > Paracoccaceae > Paracoccus > Paracoccus sp. MA. Next base: position 2,201,793 of record NZ_CP087598.1, on the reverse strand, counting down.
ACGCCGCCCAGCCATCCTGAACAGGTGGCGCGGCTGGATGCCGTCCTGGACGCATTGGGAGGGCTTGACCTGGTCCGGGGCGAGGCGCCGGAGGCGGCGGAGGCGGACATCCTGCGCGCCCATCCGCCGGAATACCTGTCCGGGCTGCGCCGGAAATCGCCGGCCGAGGGCTGGATGATGCTGGATTCCGACACCTATCTGTCGCCCGGCAGCCTGGAAGCCGCGCGCCATGCCGTCGGCGGGGTCTGCGCGGCGGTCGATGCGGTGCTGGCGGGCGAGGCGCCCAACGCCTTCGTCGCCATGCGCCCGCCGGGACATCATGCCGAGCGGGCGCGGGCCATGGGCTTCTGCATCTTTTCCTCGGTCGCCATCGGGGCCTTGCGGGCGCTGGACCATCACGGGCTGGACCGCGTGGCGGTGCTGGATTTCGACGTGCATCACGGCAACGGCACCCAGGACGTGCTGTGGGAGGAGAAACGCGCGCTCTTCGCCTCGACGCATCAGTTTCCGCTTTATCCCGGCACCGGCGCGGCCTCGGAGCGGGGTGCGCATGGCCAGATCGTCAACATGCCGCTGGCGCCGGGCAGCGGCGGGGACGAGGCGCGCGCGGCCTGGCGGGCGATCTGCGACCGGGTCGCGGCCTGGCGGCCGCAGCTGGTGCTGGTCTCGGCCGGGTTCGACGCCCATGCCGACGATCCCCTCGCCGCGCTGATGTGGCGCGAGGCGGATTTCACCGCCATCACCCGGATGATCTGCGACACGGCGGCGGCCTGTTCGGCCCCGGTGGTATCGGCGCTGGAAGGCGGTTATGATCTCGCCGCTCTGGGCCGCTCGGCGCGCGCCCATGTCGATGTGCTGAGGGAGACTGCCGCGTGACCGAGATCGAGAACATGTCCTTCGAGGAGGCGATGAAAGAGCTTGAGGCGACGGTCGGCCGGCTGGAGCACGGCGAGGCGACGCTGGAGGAATCGATCAAGCTCTACGAGCGCGGTGCGGCCCTGCGGGCGCATTGCGACAAGCGCCTGCGCGAGGCCGAGGAGCGGGTGGAAAAGATCACTTTGGCGGCCAACGGCCAGCCCGACGGGACCGTTCCGGCCGAGGGGCTGTGATGCGGGACCGCCTTGCCGAGGTGAAGGCGCAGGTCCAGACCGCGCTGGACGAGGCCATGGCCGGCCTGCCCGAGGGGGAGCTGACCGATGCGATGCGCTATGCCTGCACCGGCGGCAAGCGCATCCGTGCCTTCCTGGTGATGGAATCGGCGCGGCTGTTCGGCCTGGCCGACCCGGCGGCGCTGCCCGTCGCGGCGGCGGTCGAGGCGCTGCATGCCTATAGCCTGGTCCATGACGACCTGCCCTCGATGGACGACGACGACCTGCGGCGCGGCCTGCCCACCGTGCATCTGCGTTGGTCCGAGGCGACCGCGATCCTGGCCGGCGACGCGCTGCAAGCCCTGGCCTTCGGCCTGCTGGCCGATCCGCGGATCGGCGCGCCCGAAAGGCGGCTGGCGCTGGTGCGCGGCTTCGCCGAGGCGGTCGGCGGGGGCGGCATGGTCTGGGGCCAGGCGCTGGACATCGCCGCCGAGACCGCCGCCGAGCCCTTGGACCTTGCCGCCATCACGCGGCTGCAGCAGGCCAAGACCGGCGCGCTGATCCAGTTCTCGGCCACTGCCGGCGCGGTCATGGCCGGCGAGGATCCCGGCCCGCTGGCGGATTATGCCCGCCGCCTGGGCCTTGCCTTCCAGATCCAGGACGACATCCTGGACGTGACCGGCACCGAGGCTGAGACGGGCAAGCGCACCGGCAAGGACGGCGCCGCCAACAAGGCGACCTTCGTGTCGCTGCTGGGCCTGCAGGGCGCGCAGGACCAGGCGCGCCAGCTGGTCCGCGATGCCGAAACCGCCCTTGATCCCTATGGCGAGGCCGCAGGAAACTTGCGGCAGCTCGCGCGTTTCGTTATCGAGCGCGACGCCTGACAGCCCGCCCGGAGAGGGGCAAGCCATGACCCAAGAGACTTCCGACCGCCCTTCGACGCCGATCCTGGACCGGGTGGCCTTGCCGTCCGACCTGAAGGATCTGTCGGATCGCGAACTGCGGCAGCTTGCCGACGAGCTGCGGGCCGAGACGATCAGCGCCGTTTCCGTCACCGGCGGCCATCTGGGCGCCGGGCTGGGCGTGGTCGAGCTGACTGTGGCGCTGCATGCGGTCTTTGACGCGCCGCGCGACAAGATCATCTGGGACGTGGGCCATCAGTGCTATCCGCACAAGATCCTGACCGGGCGCCGCGACCGCATCCGCACGCTGCGTATGGAAAACGGCCTTTCCGGTTTCACCAAGCGGTCGGAAAGCCCCTATGACCCGTTCGGGGCCGGTCATAGCTCGACCTCGATCAGCGCGGCGCTGGGTTTCGCCATGGCGCGCGAACTCGGCGGCGATCCGGGCGACGCCATCGCGGTGATCGGCGACGGCGCAATGAGCGCGGGCATGGCCTTCGAGGCGCTGAACAATGCGGGCGACCTGGGCAAGCGGCTGTTCGTGGTGCTGAACGACAACGAGATGTCCATCGCGCCGCCCACCGGGGCGCTGTCGCGCTATCTGACCCGGCTTTATGCTGAGGGGCCGTTCCAGGACCTGAAGGCCGTGGCCAAGGGCGCCGTGGGTTTCCTGCCGCCCTCGCTGCAGGAGGGGGCGCGCCGCGCCAAGGAGATGCTGAAGGGCATGACCGTCGGCGGCACTCTGTTCGAGGAGCTGGGCTTCTCCTATATCGGCCCGGTCGATGGCCACGACCTCGACCAGCTTCTGCCGCTCTTGCGCACCGTCAAGGCACGGGCCACCGGGCCGGTGCTGATCCATGCCGTGACGAAGAAGGGCAAGGGCTACGGCCCGGCCGAACGCGCCGCCGACAAGGGCCATGCCACGGCGAAATTCGATGTCGAGACCGGCGCGCAGGCCAAGGCCAAGTCGAACGCGCCCAGCTATACCTCGGTCTTTGCCCGGGCGCTGGTCGATCAGGCCAGCCGCGACGCCCGCATCGTCGCCGTCACCGCCGCCATGCCGGACGGCACCGGGCTGAACCTCTTCGCCGAGCGTTTTCCGCGCCGCTGCTTCGACGTGGGCATTGCCGAGCAGCATGCCGTGACCTTCTCGGCCGGGCTGGCGGCGGGGGGGATGAAACCGTTCTGCGCGCTTTATTCGACCTTCCTGCAGCGCGGCTACGATCAGGTCGTCCATGATGTGGCGATCCAGCGCCTGCCGGTGCGCTTTGCCATCGACCGCGCCGGTCTGGTCGGGGCCGACGGCGCCACCCATGCCGGCGCCTATGACATTGCCTTTCTTGCGAACCTGCCCGGCTTCGTGGTCATGGCCGCCGCCGACGAGGCGGAGCTGGTGCATATGGTCGCCACCGCCGCCGCCCATGACGAAGGCCCCATCGCCTTCCGCTATCCCAGGGGCGAGGGCACCGGGGTCGAGATGCCCGAACGCGGCGAGGTGCTGGAGATCGGCAAGGCCCGCGTCATGGCCGAGGGCAAGCGCGTCGCCATCCTGTCCTTCGGCACCCGGCTGGCCGAGGTCATGCGGGCGCGCGAGGCGCTGCTGGCGCGCGGGATCACGCCCACGGTGGTCGATGCCCGCTTTGCCAAGCCGCTGGACCGCGTCCTGATCCTGCGCCTTGCCCGCACGCATGAGGCGCTGATCACCATCGAAGAGGGTGCGGTCGGCGGTTTCGGCAGCCTGGTCGCGCAGCTGCTTGCCGACGAGGGCGTCTTCGACGGCGGGCTGCGCTTCCGCCAGATGGTGCTGCCCGACACATTCATCGACCATGCCAGCCCCGAGGCCATGTATCGCTGCGCCCGCATGTCCGCCCCCGATATCGAGGCCAAGGTGCTGGAGGTTCTGGGCGTGGCGCTGGCGAAACGTGCCTGAGAGGTGACAATGCTGCGTATCCTTCTGACCGGCCTCGTGCTTGCCGCCCCGCTGGCGGTGCAGGCGCAGGACTATCTTCCGAACCTGTTCGACGTCACCGTGGTCGAGACCTGGGACAAGCTGAACGTGCGCGAGGCGCCGCATGGACAGGCCAAGATCATCGGCCGGCTCGCCTCGACCGCCAAGGGGGTCGAGCTGCTGGACCGCGACGCCTCGGGCAAATGGGGCCTCGTGAACGTGGGCGAGACCACGGGCTGGGTGGCGTTGCGCTTTCTCAAGCCGCAGGCCACGGTCTGGAAGCCAGCCGAGCTGCCGCTGTCGCTGCAATGCAGCGGGACCGAGCCCTTCTGGTCGGTCAAGACGGTCCAGAAGGGGCTGGTCTTCAGCGAGCCCGACCAACCCGAGCGCCAGCTTTCGCTGCGCAAGGTCATGGATCGCGGCATCGAGGGGGAGCCGACGCGCGGCATCATCGCCGGCGACGACAAGGGCCGGCTCACCGCCTTCCTGCGGCCCGAGCAATGTTCGGACGGCATGTCGGACCGCGGCCATGCGCTGGCGGTCAGCGTGATCCTGGACGGGCAGGAGCAGCCCTCGCGCATGCTGACGGGCTGCTGCACGATCGCCCGCTAGGCGGGGGTCCCCTCGGCGCGGGCCAGCGCGGCCAGCCCGGCGCGATAGTCGGGATAGCGCAGCCTCACGCCCAGCTCGCGCTTGATGCGGTCGTTCGCGACGCGCTTGTTCTCGGCATAGAAGCTGCGCGCCATGGGGGTCATCTCGGCATTGGCGTAATCCTCGGCGGGCGGCAGGGGCAGGCCCAGCAGTTCCGCCGCATGAGCGATCACCGCCTCGGGTGGGGCCGGGTCGTCATCGCAGACATTGTAGATCGCCCCCGGCCGGGGGGCGCGGATCGAGGCCAGCAGCACCTGCGCGATGTCCTCGGCATGGATGCGGGAAAACACCTGTCCCGGCTTGACGATGCGCCGCGCCGTGCCCGCACGGACCTTGGCGAAGGGGCCGCGCCCCGGCCCGTAGATCCCGGCGAGGCGGAAGATATGCAGCGGCAGCCCATGCTGGGCGGCCAGCCGCTGCCAGCCCTGCTCGGCGGCGACCCGTTCGCGCCCGCGCCGGGTCGAGGGGGCGCAGGGCGTTTCCTCGTCGACCCAGCCGCCCTCGCGGTCGCCATAGACCCCGGTGGTGGAAAGATAGCCCAGCCAGCGCGGCCGCGCCGCGGCGATCTCGGCGCCGAAAGCCGCCAGAACCGGGTCCGCGCCCCGGTCCGGGCCGACCGAGACCAGGATCGCGTCGGCTTGGGCGATGGCCTCGCGCAGCGCCTCCTCCTGCCCCGGCCAGCGCAGCGGCTCGGCCCCGGTCTGCGCGACGCGATCCGTCGCCTCCCGGGTGGTGCCGGCGACCTGCCAGCCCTCGGCCAGCAGCAAGGGCGTCAGGAAACCGGCCGAATAGCCGTGACCGAAGACCAGCATCCTCATGCGCGCCCCCGCAGGATCTCGGCCGCGATGGCAAAGGAACGGTGCCGCGCGGCCTGGTCGTGGATATTGCCGACGAGGATCAGCTCGTCGGGGCGGTGGCGGGCGATCAGCTCCTCCAGCCGGGCTGCGACGGTTTCCGGCGCGCCGACCGCGCTGACCGAAAGCGCATGCTCGACGGCGGGCAGGATGCGCACCGGGATCGCGTCCAGCACGTCCTCGACCGGCGGCGGCAGCAGGCCGGGCATGCCCAGCCGCAGCCGGGCGAAGCTGATCATCTGGCTTGTGCGCAGGCGCTGCGCCTCGGCATCGGTCTCGGCCGCGATGACGTTCACCGCCAGCATGAAGCGCGGCCGGGTGCCGAATTCGGTCGGCTCGAAGCGGTCGCGGTAAAGCTGCACGGCCTGGTCGAGATCGCCCGGCGCGAAATGGCTGGCAAAGGCATAGGGCAGGCCAAGCGCGGCGGCGAGGCTGGCGCCATAGAGCGACGAACCGAGGATCCAGACCGGCACGTTCGTGCCTTCGCCCGGATGCGCCGCCACCGGGGCGCCGGGGCGCGGCGGGCCCAGATAGCGCAGCAGCTCGACCACGTCGTTGGGGAAATCCTCGTTGCGCTGCATCGAACGGCGCAGCGCATGCATCACCGCGCCGTCGCCGCCCGGCGCGCGGCCCAGGCCCAGATCGATGCGGTCGCCGTGGATCGTCGCCAGCGTGCCGAACTGCTCGGCGATGGCCAGCGGCGCGTGGTTCGGCAGCATGACCCCGCCGGCGCCGACGCGGATGGTTTGCGTATGATCGGCGACATGGCCGATCAGCACCGCGGTGGCGGCGCTGGCGATGCCGGGCATGTTGTGATGCTCGGCCAGCCAGAAACGGCTGTAACCCCAGCCTTCGGCGGCTTGCGCGAGCGCGACGGAATTGGCGATGGCCCGCCGCGCGTCCGAGCCTTCGGCCACCACCGCCAGGTCGAGAATGGAAAATTCCATGCGGATCACTCCTTTGCCCCTGTCAGATAAGGCCTGCGCTGCCGGCTTGCCAGCCCGCGGCGGCGCTGGCACTCTCCGCCGAAACTGGAGAGCGCGCATGATGACCGACCGCCGGAGACTTCCCATCGAAACGCCCGAGCCTGCCGAGCGGGTCTATTTCGACGACCCGGCCGCCGCCGTGGCCCAGCTGATCGCGCTTTACGAGCGGGCGTCGCATTTCCTGCTGGACCGGTTCCTGGCCACGCTGCAGGGCGGCCGGCCGGCGGCGCGCTATCGCGCCTTCTACCCGGAACTGCGCATGACCGTGCCGGTGCATTCCAAGACGGATTCGCGCCTGTCCTTCGGCCATGTCGCGCTGCCCGGCACCTATTCGGCCTCGATCACCCGGCCCGACCTGTTCCGCGGCTACCTGACCGAGCAGATCGGCCTGCTGATGCGCAATCACGGCGTGGCGGTGGCGATCGGCGACAGCGGCACGCCGATGCCGGTGCATTTCGCCGTGGCGACGCAAAGCGACCTGAACGTCCCGCAGGAAGGCGTGCTGGACTATTCGCTGCGCGACGTCTTCGACGTGCCGGACCTGAACACCATGAACGACGATATCGTGAACGGCACCGCGGGGCCGAACCCGGACGGCAGCCACCCGCTGGCGCCCTTTACCGCGCAGCGCGTCGACTATTCGCTGGCCCGGCTGGCGCATTACACCGCGACCCTGCCCGAGCATTTCCAGAATTTCGTGATGTTCACCAACTACCAGTTCTATGTGGACGAGTTCGAGGCCTTCGCCCGCCGCGCGCTGGCCGATCCGGATTCGGGCTATACGGGCTTCGTCGCGCCGGGAAACCAGATCCTGGAACGCCCCGAGGATATCATCGCCACCGGCGCCAAGATGCCGCAGATGCCGGCCTATCACCTCAAGCGCCCGGACGGCGACGGCATCACGCTGGTCAATATCGGCGTGGGACCGTCCAACGCCAAGACCGCGACCGACCACATCGCCGTGCTGCGCCCGCATGCCTGGCTGATGGTCGGTCATTGCGCCGGCCTTCGCAACAGCCAGTCCCTGGGCGATTTCGTGCTCGCCCATGCCTATCTGCGCGAGGATCACGTGCTGGACGACGATTTGCCGGTCTGGGTGCCGATCCCGGCCCTGGCCGAGGTGCAGGTCGCCCTGCAGGAGGCGGTGGCCGAGGTCACGCAGCTGGACGGCTACGAGCTCAAGCGCATCATGCGCACCGGCACGGTGGCCACCATCGACAACCGCAACTGGGAATTGCGCGACCAGTCCGGCCCGGTGCAGCGCCTGTCGCAGTCGCGCGCCATCGCGCTGGACATGGAAAGCGCCACCATCGCCGCGAACGGCTTCCGCTTCCGGGTGCCCTATGGCACGCTGCTTTGCGTCAGCGACAAGCCGCTGCACGGAGAGCTGAAGCTGCCCGGCATGGCCACGGATTTCTATCGCACCCAGGTCGCGAACCACCTGCTGATCGGCATCCGCGCCATGGAAAAGCTGCGCGCGACACCCCTGGAACGCATCCACTCGCGCAAGTTGAGGTCCTTCAACGAGACGGCCTTCCTCTAGAACCGCGCTTTGGCGGCGAATTTCGCAGCGTTTGCTGGGGAAAACCGCCGAAAAAGCTTGATCTGCGCCGAAAAAGCTTGTGTAGCGGCAGGCGTGCCGCCAAGGTGGCGTCCGAAAATTTCCCGAACGGGGAACAACGAGGAGACAGAATATGGCCCAGGCCGCTTCGAAACCGATGACCAAGACTCAGCTCGTCGCCACGCTGGCCGATGAAATGGGCAGCGACAAGAAGACCGCCGCCGCGGCTCTTGACGCGCTTTCGGCCGTCGTGTCGCGCACCGTTGCCGAAGGTGGCGCCGTCACCCTGCCGGGCATCGGCAAGGTCGCCTGCCGCGCCCGCCCCGAGCGTCAGGTCCGCAACCCGCAGACCCAGGAAATGATGACCAAGCCGGCCGACAAGGTGGTCAAGGTCACCATCGCCAAGGCGCTGAAGGACAGCGTGAACGCCTGAGTTTCGGCTTTCGCCGCATAAGGGGCCGCGCATGACCTGCGCGGCTTCTTTCTTTTCCGGCCGCCGATCCGGCGCCGATCCGGTCCGGGCCCTTGCGCCCGCCGGCCCATCTGCTAGCCCATGGGGGGCAAGGGCAGGGGGGGCGAGATGGATTTCAGGGCCATTCTGATGGGTTTCGGCTTCGCGGTCCTCTGGGCCTCGGCCTTCACCTCGACACGCATGATCGTCACGGCCGCGCCGCCGCTGACCGCGCTGGTCATTCGCTTCGGCCTGTCCGCCCTGGTGGCGATCCCGCTGGCCCGCGCCATGGGCCAGAGCTGGCGGCTGAGCCGCGGCGAATGGCGCACGGTGGTCCTGTTCGGCCTGTGCCAGAACGCGCTCTACCTCGGGTTCAGCTGGGTCGCCATGCAATATGTCGAGGCCTCGGTCTCGGCCATCATCGCCTCGATGATGCCGCTGGTCGTCGCCTTCCTGGGCTGGCTGCTCTATGCCGAGCGGCTGCGCCCCATCGCCGTGGCCGGGCTGGTCGCGGGTGTGGCCGGCGTCACGCTGATCATGGGGGTGCGGCTGCAGCACGGGCTGGACGTGCCCGGGGTGATCCTGTGCCTGATCGGCATGGTGGCGCTGACCTTCGCCACGCTGGCGGCGCGCGGGGCCGGGGGCAGCCGCAACATGATGATGATGGTGGGCCTGCAGATGGCGGTGGGCGCCGTCCTGCTGCTGGTCCCGGCGGTGCTGATGGAATGGGGTCGCCCGGTGGCGTGGAGCGCGGGCCTGCTCTGGGCCTTTGCCTATACCGTGGCCGTGCCGGGCATCGGCGCGACCTTGCTGTGGTTCCGGCTGGTGAACCGCATCGGCGCGGTGCGGGCGGCGACCTTTCACTTCCTGTCGCCGATCTTCGGCGTCGCCATCGCCGCGGTGATGCTGGGCGAGCGATTCGGCGCCTCGGACGTGATCGGCGCGATGATCGTGGCGGCGGGCATCCTGATGGTGCAGCTGGCCAAGCTGCCCGCCGCGGCCGCGTCTCAGCCGTCGCCCTCGGCCGCGCGTGCCATCGAGGGGCGGGACTGAATCCGCCGCGCCCAGGCGTCGACGGCGGGCGTGCGCGGCATGCTTTCGCCGAAATACAGGAACAGGCCTGCGACCAGCAGGTCGGCGGCCGACAAATCGCCGCCCAGCAGGTAGGGCTGCCCCGACAGCACCTCGTCCAGCCGCTGCAGGGCGGTGTCGTAGTCGCGCAGGGTCGCGGTCAAGGCCGGATGCTCGATCCTGAAGAAGCTCAGGATCGCGACCGGTTCCAGCACGCCCTGATACCAGCTGAGCCAGCTGAGATACTGGCCGCGCCTCGGGTCGCCCGGCAGCGGGCCCAGCCCGGCCTCGGGAAACATGTCGGTCAGGTAAAGCACGACGGCGCCGCGCTCGCGCACCCAGTCCTCGCCGTTGACCAGATAGGGCACCTTGCCCTCGGGATGCGGATTGGCCGGATCGCGCCCGCCCGAGCCGTCCTGGCGCGGGATGGTGACGGTGCGGATATCCACCTTGTCCCTGATCCCCAATTCGTCCAGCAGCACGAGGATGCTGGAAGAGCGGCTTTTCGGGGCATGGTATAGGGTCAGCATCTTGGCCTCCTTTGGTTGCGGGGGCATGATGGGGCCGGCCCCCTGACAGAAGGTGACAGCATGTCCCGCACCGACCGGCTGATGCGCCTGATGGACGCGATGCGCCGCCTGCCCGCGCCGGTGACCGCCGCGCGGCTGGCCGAGGAGACCGGCGTCTCCCTCCGCCAGCTCTATCGCGACATCGCCACGCTGCGCGCCGGCGGCGCGCTGATCGACGGCGAGGCGGGGCTGGGCTATACGCTGACCGAGGACCCCGCCCTGCCGCCGCAAAGCTTCTCGCGGCTGGAGATCGAGGCGCTGCTGCTCGCCATCTCGGGCCTGCGCACGCTGGGCGATCCCGAACTGACCCGCGCGGGCGAGGATGCCATGGCCCGCATCATCGCCACCCTGCCGGAAAGCCAGGGCCGCCATGCCATGCACGCCACCATGCGGCTGTTCCGCGAGCCGGCGCAGCGTCCCAGTCCGCAGGTGGACATGGCCCTGCTGCGTCAGGCTTTGTGGGAAGAGCGCAGCCTGATCATCGACTATCTGGACCTGCAGGGCCGGGCCAGCACGCGCGAGATCTGGCCGCTGGGCATGTCCTACAGCGACAATCACATGATGCTGCTGGCGCATTGCCGGCTGCGGCAGGATTTCCGCACCTTCCACATCCCGCGCATCCGGGCCATGCGGCCGGGCGGAGAAAGCTTCCGGCCCCGCCGCGTGGCCCTGGTGCGCGACTATGTCGCCTGCCGCGCTACTCCGCCGCCACCGGGGTGAAGATCGCCGTGGCGCGGTCGCAGCGGTAATGCGCCAGGTGATCCGGCGCGCGTTCGGCCAGGTCGCAGACGGCGTCCAGGATCGCCTCGATTTCGGCAAGCGGGGCGGCCCAGCACAGGTTCAGCCGCACGAAACCGGGCTTCTCGATCTCGTCCCCGGCCAGGATGGCGGCGCGCAGCCGGGCCGAATCCTCGGGGCCCAGCCCCAGCAGGTGATGGACGTAAGGCCCGGCGCAGGCGCAACCGCCGCGCGCCTGCACGCCGTAAAGGTCCGACAGCATCCGCGTCGCCAATTGCTGATGGACAAAGCCGCCCCGCCCGTCGCGGATGCGGAAGCTGAAGAAGGGCAGGCGCGGCGCGTCCGGATTGCCCAGCAGCTCGATCCTCGGATGGTTCCTTAGCCGCGCCATCCCCAGCGCCAGCCATTCGGCATTGCGCGCGTCGATGGCGTCCTGACCCACGGCGGCCTTGGTCAGGAAGACCAGCGCGGCGCGGATGTCGCCGATCACGTTCGGGGTGCCGCCTTCCTCGCGCGCCTCCAGCGACAGGGCATAGTCGTGGCTCTCGGGCGATACGAAACGCACCGTGCCGCCGCCGGGCAGGCTGGGGCGGTCGGCGATCACCGCCTCGCGGCGCAGGATCAGGACGCCCGAGGCGCCCGGCCCGCCGATGAACTTGTGCGGCGAGATCACCACCGCATCCATGCCCAGCCGCATGTCGATGGGCAGATAGGGCGCGCCGCCGGCATGGTCCCAGACCACCTTGGCCCCAGCCGCCTTCAGCAAGCGCGTCACCTCTGCCACGTCGGTCAGCGTGCCGGTGACATTCGAGGCGGCCGAGAAGCTGCCGATCACCGGCCCCTCGGCCCGCACCAGCGCCTGCTGCAAAGCCGCCAGATCCGGCCCGCCGGTGGCGGCTTCGGGGATGGTCACGACCTCGGCGCCGCTTTCGCGCCAGGGCAGGATGTTCGAGTGATGCTCGTAAGGTCCGATCAGCACCGTCGTGCCGGGCCCCGCGCCCAGCAGGTGCACCAGCCGGTTGATGCCCTGCGTTGCGCCCGCGCCGGTGAAGATCACCGCATGCTCTGCCCCGGCATGGGTGATCGCGCCGATCGCCTCGCGTGCGGCGCGGCGCATCCGGGTCATGGTGCCGCCGCAATGGCTGGCCTCGGTATGGCTGTTGGCATACCAGGGCAGGACGTTTTCCATCACCCAGTCCTCGATGGGCCGCAGCGCCCGGCCCGAGGCGATGTAATCGGCATAGATCATCCGCCGCGGCCCGAAAGGGCCGTCGATCACCGCGTCGCGGCCGATCACGCCGTCATGGATCACCTGCATCGGATCGTTGCCCAGCCGGGCGAGGTAGCTGTCGAAAGGCGGCATCGGGTTCCTCGTCTTCATGCGCGCATCTTGACCCGCAAAGGCCGAGGAATCATTCTTAATATCAGCCGATATCCTGTATTTTGGTTGTCAAATGAACGATAAAACTTTCTTGATTGATGAAATCGACAACCGCCTGCTGGCGCTGCTGCAGCGCGATGCCAGCCTGTCGCAACGCGAGCTGGCCGAGCGGGTGGGCCTGTCGCAGAACGCCTGCTGGCGGCGCTTGCAGCGGCTGACCGAGGCCGGGGTGCTGCAAGGCAGCCGCGCGGTCATCGACGCCGCGGCGCTGGGGCTGGGGCTGACGGTGTTCATCATGATCCGCACCCGCCATCACGACGACGCCTGGGCGCGGCGCTTTCGCGCCCGGATCGAGTCGCTGCCGCAGATCACCGAGTTCCACCGCATCGGCGGCGAATGGGACTACATGGCCAAGGCGGTGGTGGGCGGCATGGCGGGCTATGACGCGCTTTACAAGCAACTGATCGCCGACATGGATCTGGAACGCGTCACCGGCGTTTTCTCGATGGAGACGATCTTCGAGGGCCGGCCGCTGTCCCCGGCTTGATTTTCACGAAATGTTCTACATCTTCGGATCATGCGCGCCGATTCCATCCTGTTCCCGACCGAAGCCGGCCTTTTCTGCCCAGAAGGCGGCTTTCATATCGACCCGCTGAAGCCGGTCGAGCGCGCGCTGATCACGCACGGCCATTCCGACCATGCCCGCTTCGGCCATGGCGCGGTCATGGCCACGGCCGAAACGCTGGAGATCATGCGGCTGCGCATGGGCGACGGCTTCGCGGGCTCGGTCCAGGTGGCTGAAGGGGAAACCCGCATCGGCGGCGTCACCGTGGGATTCCACCCGGCCGGGCATGTGCTGGGCTCAAGCCAGATCGCCGTCGAGGCGGGGGGCTGCCGCATCGTCGTCTCGGGCGATTACGCGCGCCAGCCGAACCCGACCTGCGCGCCCTTCCAGCCGGTGCCCTGCGACGTCTTCGTGACCGAGGCGACCTTCGGCTTGCCGGTGTTCCGCTTTCCCGACCCGGCGACGCAGGTGGAAAAGCTGCTCTCCAGCATGGCCGAGTTTCCCGACCGCCCGCATCTGGTCGGCGCCTATGCGCTGGGCAAGGCGCAGCATGTCATCGCCCTGATGCGAGAGGCCGGCTATGACGCGCCCATCGCCATCCATGGCGCGTTGAAGGTGCTGTGCGATTTCTATGCGGCCCGCGGCGTCGATCTGGGCGCACTGGTGCCGGCCACCGCCGAGGATGTGGCAGCGCAGCTGGTGATCGCGCCGCCCTCGGCCTTCGCCAGTCCCTGGGTGCAGCGGTTCCGCGACCCGGTGATCGGCTTCGCCTCGGGCTGGATGGCGGTGCGGGCGCGGGCGCGGCAGCGCGGGGTGGAACTGCCCCTGGTCGTCAGCGATCATGTGGACTGGCCGGCGCTGACCGCGACGCTGGCGGAACTGGCGCCCGCCGAGGTCTGGGTCACGCATGGCGCCGAGGACGGCGTGATCCGCTGGTGCGAGCTGGCGCAGATCCCCGCCCGGCCGCTGCGGCTGGTGGGTTACGAGGACGAGGCGGAATGAAGGCCTTTGCCGCCCTGCTGGAACGGCTGGCCTTCACGCCGGCGCGCAATGCCAAGCTGCAGCTTTTGCAGCACTATCTGGAACGCACGCCGGACCCGGATCGCGGCTGGGCCCTGGCGGCGCTGACCGGCGATCTGGAACTGCGCCGGGTCACGCCCTCGCTTCTGCGCGGGCTGGCGGCCGAGCGGGTCGACGACCAGCTTCTGGCGCTGAGCTATGATTTTGTCGGCGACCTGGCCGAGACCATCGCGCTGATCTGGCCCGAGGGGGCCGAGGATGATCCTTCGCTGTCCCAGGCGGTGGCGCTGCTGCAGGGCACCGGCAAGGCGGCGCTGCCCGGCGCCATTGCCGCGATGCTGGACCGGCTGGGCCCGTCCGAGCGGCTGGCCTTCCTGAAGCTCGCCACCGGCAACCTGCGCGTCGGCGTCTCGGCCCGCATGGCGCGGATGGCGCTGGCGGGGATGGGCGCGCCCTCGGTCCCCGAGATCGAGGAGATCTGGCACGGGCTCGCGCCGCCCTATGGGCCGCTGTTCGGCTGGCTGGGCGGCGGGACGCGGCCGGACAGCGCGGCGCTGGCGCCGTTCCGCCCGGTGATGCTGTCCACGCCGACCGATCTGGACGAGCTGCGCGCGCTGGACCCCGGCGCGTATTTCGCGGAATGGAAATGGGATGGCATCCGCGTGCAGGCGGTCAGCGAAGGCGGCATGCGGCGGCTGTATTCCCGCACCGGCGAGGACATCTCGCATGCCTTTCCCGACGTCGTCGAGGCGATGGAGTTCGAGGGCAGCGCCGATGGCGAGCTGATCGTGCGCCGCGAGGGCGAGGTCGCGCCCTTCGGCGAGCTGCAGAAGCGGCTGAACCGCAAGACCGTCGGCAAGGGCCTGCTGTCCAGCCATCCGGCGGGTTTGCGGCTTTACGACCTGCTGCTGTGGGAGGGCCGCGACCTGCGCGCCGAGCCGCTGGAGATGCGCCGCGCGGTGCTGGAGGCGGTGGATTTCGGCACCCGCATCGACATCTCGCCGCTGCTGGATTTCGCCACCTGGGAGGATCTGGCCGCGCTGCGTGCCGATCCGCCCGCGGCGGTGATCGAGGGGGTGATGATCAAGCGCCGCGACAGCGCCTATGTCGCCGGCCGGCCGCGCGGGCCCTGGTTCAAGTGGAAGCGCGACCCGATGGTGGTCGATGCGGTGCTGATCTATGCGCAGCGGGGCCATGGCAAGCGTTCGGGCTTTCATTCCGATTTCACCTTCGGCCTGTGGGATGGCGGCGAGCTGGTGCCGGTCGGCAAGGCCTATTTCGGCTTTACCGATGTCGAGCTGCGCGAGCTGGACCGTTTCGTGCGCCAGAACACCGTCGAGCGTTACGGGCCCGTCCGGGCGCTGGCGCCGAAGCTGGTGGTCGAGGTGGCCTTCGAGGGGCTGAACCGCTCGACCCGGCACCGTTCGGGCGTGGCAATGCGCTTTCCCCGCATCAGCCGCATCCGCTGGGACAAGCCGGCAGCCGAGGCGGACCACTTGGAAACGCTCGAGGCGATGCTGTGATCCTGCCGGCCGCGTTCCAGGACTGGTTCGCCCGCCAGGGCTGGCAGCCGCATCCGCATCAGCTGGCGCTGCTGGCCGCCGAGGGGGACAGCCTGCTGATCGCGCCGACCGGCGGCGGCAAGACGCTGGCGGGGTTCCTGCCCTCGCTGGTGGAGCTGGCGCAGGCGGCGCGGCCGGATGGGTATTTGGAAAACAGAGAAGGCCGAAAGGGCCTGCATACGCTCTATGTCTCGCCGCTGAAGGCGCTGACCGCCGATATCGGCCGCAACCTGGCGCGGCCGGTGGCGGAGCTGGGGCTGGGGGTGCGGGTCGAGGACCGGACGGGCGATACCGGCCAGAGCCAGCGCCGCCGCCAGCGCATCGATCCGCCCGAGATCCTGCTGACCACGCCCGAGAGCCTGGCGCTGATGCTGAGCTATCCCGAGGCGCCGGCGATCTTCGGCGGCTTGCGCCGGGTGGTCCTGGATGAATTGCATGCCTTGGCGGAAAGCAAGCGCGGCGACCAGCTGATGCTGGGGCTGGCCCGGCTGCGGCGGCTTGCGCCCGGGTTGCGGGTGGCGGGACTGTCGGCGACGGTCGAGGATCCGCAGGCTTTGGCGGGATTCATGGCGGGCGCGCAGCCGGTGACGGTGGTCGAGGCCGATCCCGGCCCCGATCCCGACATCGCCATGCTGCCCACCGCCCGGCCCGCGCCCTGGTCGGGCGGCGGCGGGCATCATGCCATCCCCGAGGTGCTGGCGGCGATCCGCGAGGCCCGCACCACCATCATCTTTATCAACACCCGCGCCCAGGCCGAGCTGTTCTTCCAGGCGCTCTGGGCCCAGAATGACGAGAACCTGCCCATCGGCTTGCACCATGGCAGTCTGGCGCGCGAGCAGCGGGCCCGGGTCGAGGCGGCCATGGCGGCGGGCGAGTTGCGCGCCGTGGTCGCGACCGGCAGCCTGGACCTGGGCATCGACTGGGGCGCCGTCGATCTGGTGATCCAGGTCGGCGCGCCCAAGAACGTCAAGCGGCTGGTGCAGCGCATCGGCCGGGCGAACCACCGCTATAACGCGCCCTCGAAGGCGCGGATCGTGCCGGCGAACCGCTTCGAGCAGATCGAATGCGTCGCGGCGCTGGAGGCGGTGCGCGAACGCGACCTCGATGGCGATCCGCGCGGACCGGGGCCGTTGGACGTGCTGTGCCAGCATATCGGGCTTACCGCCTGCGCTGCGCCCTTCGACGCCGATGCGCTTTATGCCGAGGTGGTGACGGCCGGCCCCTATCGCGGCCTGACGCGGCCGGATTTCGATGCCTGCCTGGATTTCGCCGCGACCGGAGGCTATGCCTTGCGTGCCTATGACCGCTGGCAGCGGCTGATGCTGCGGGACGGGTTGTGGCAGCTGCGCGACCCGCGGGCGGCGAAGCTGCTGCGGATGAATGTCGGCACCATCGTAGAGGCCGAGATGGTGAAGGTCCGGCTGCGCGGCCGCGGCGGCGTGCCGCTGGGCGAGGTCGAGGAGGGCTTCGCCGCCAGCCTGACCCCCGGCGACAGCTTCCTGATCGGCGGCCGGGTGGTGCGCATGGACGCGATGCGCGAGATGGTGATCGAGGTCACGCCAGATCCCACCCGGCAGCCCAAGATCGCGGTCTATTCCGGCGTCAAGCTGGCCATGTCCACGCAGCTTTCGCATCGCGTGCTGGCGCTGATCGGCGATCCGGCGCGGCATGGGGCCTTGCCGGAGCAGACCCGCGACTGGCTGGATCTGCAGGCCCGGGTCTCGGCCCTGCCCGAGCCGGGGCTGCTGCTGTCGGAAAGCTTTCCCCATGCCGGGCTGTGGCATTTCGCGCTTTACGGTTTCGCCGGCCGCAATGCCCTGCAGACGCTGGGCCTGCTGCTGACCCGCGAGATGGAGGAGGAGGGGCTGGGTCCCCTGGGTTTCCTGTCCACCGATTACGCGCTGCTGGTCTGGTCGCTGGATCCGCTGCGCGATCCGCCGCCGCTGCTGGATCGGGCGCGGCTGCGGGCGGGCCTGGGCGACTGGCTGGGCGGAAATGCGGTGATGAAGCGCACCTTCCGCAATGTCGCCACCGTCGCCGGGCTGATCCAGCGCAACATGCCCGGGCAGCGGAAAACCGGGCGGCAGGCGACGTTTTCCAGCGACATCCTTTACGACACCTTGCGCAAATACGATCCCGGCCACCTGCTGCTGCGCATCACCGGCGAGGAGGCCGGGCGGGGCCTTGTCGATTTCGGCCGGATCGAGGAAATGCTGGACCGCTCGCCCCGGCGCGAGCATCGGATGCTCGACCGGGTCTCGCCCATGGCCGCGCCCTTGCTGCTGGAGGTCGGCCGGGTGCCGATCCGCGGCGAGGGGCGCGAGCGGCTGGCGCAGATCGAGGCCGAGGCGCTGATGGCCGAGGCCGGGCTGGAAGGGATCGCATGAGCGGATACGCCTTTGATTTCCATGGTTTGCGGCTTGAGGCGCGGGCCTCGGGCGCGCTGTGGTGGGCCGATGGTGGCTGGCTGATCGTGGCCGACCTGCACCTGGGCAAGTCCGAGCGTCTGGCCCGGCGCGGCGGTCCGCTTTTGCCGCCCTATGAAGGGCTGGCGACGCTGGAGCGGCTGGCGGCCGAGATCGCGGTTTTGCAGCCGCAGCGCGTCGTCAGCCTGGGCGACGGTTTCGACGATCTGGCGGCGGCCGAGGCGCTGGACCCGCTGGTGGCGGCTTCGCTGGCGCGGCTGGCGCAGGGGCGGGGCTGGCTGTGGATCGCCGGAAACCACGATCCCGGCGCGCCGTCGGGCATACCGGGGCGGGTGGCGGACAGTGCGACCCTGCGCCGCGTCGCGTTGCGGCACGAGCCGGCGGAAGGCCCTGACATCGCCGGGCATTTCCATCCCGCCGTGCGGCTGGCGGGCGAGCGCCGCCGCGCCTTTCTGATCGGGCGCGACCATCTGCTGCTGCCGGCCTTCGGCGCCTATACCGGCGGGTTGATGCATGACGATCCGGCACTGCGCGCGCTGGTGCCGCAGGGGCTGGCCGTTGCCTGCGGGGCCCGCGCCATCGCCATGCCGCTGGCCCGGCGCTGACGAAAAAGGGCCGCCCGAAGGCGACCCTTTCAATCCGTGGAGCCGGATCAGGACGGCGGATCAGAACTTGAAGTTCAGACCCAGTTTCACATTGTGGAAATCCGGGGTGGCGCGGGTCGAGGCGCCGAGGCCGTCTTCCAGGGTTTCCTTGCCGAAATTGGCATATTCGTATTCGCCGGTCAGCGACAGGCGTTCGGTCAGCTTCTTCTCGGCACCCAGGCCGACGATGTAGCCGGTCTTCGAATAGGAGTCGTTGACGGCGATCGGGCCATGGTCCCCGTCGCCCTCGACGCGGTAGTCGACCTTGGCGCGGGCGACGCCGACGATCCCGTAGACCAGGATGTCATTGCCGGTCAGATAGCCGGTCTTCATGCGCAGGGCGAGAACACTCTTGATCTCCGATTCGGCCTCGTAGCCGCCGGTCGAGAAGCTGTCCTCGATCTTGCCGCCTTCATAGCCCAGTTCGGGGCCGAAGACCCAGCGGTCCCTTTGCCAGCGATAGCCGAGACGCAGGCCGGCATTCGCCCCGCTGATCTCCAGCGAAGCGGGGGTGCCGACTTCGGGCTGGTCCACGCCGACCTCGTCGTCGCCGCCGAAGGCATAGCCCAGCGTCAGACCGGCATAGCCGCCGGCCCAGTCGCCAACCGGGGCGGCCTCGATGACCGGGGCCACGACGCCGGTGTCAACGACCGGGGGGGTATAGCCGCCCGCATTCGCAGCCAGAGCCGAGCCAAGGACCAGCGAGGCCGCGACCGCGGCGGCGCGAGGGGTCTTAACACAAACAGCGCACATGTCCACATCTCCTATAGATGGTGATGCCGGCAGGGCGCAGCGTCCCGAGGCATCGAATTTCCTAACTGCTAGCCCTGCAACCGGCAGGCTGCAAGAACGGCGTCGCGATGGGGTCACTCTGTCGCGCAATGCGCGGCATGATGGCAACAATAAACCATAGGTTGTAACAAGAAACGATGATTCGCCTGTGGCGATTTGACGACGGTGCGACTCAGATGTCCAGATTTTCCACGCTCAGCGCGTTCTGCTGGATGAAATCGCGACGCGGTTCGACCACATCGCCCATCAGCTTGGTGAAGATGTCGTCGGCCTCGCTCAGATCCTCGATTCGCACCTGCAGCATGGTCCGCGCCGCCGGGTCCAGCGTGGTCTCCCACAGCTGTTCCGGGTTCATCTCGCCCAGGCCCTTGTAACGCTGCAAGGACAGGCCCTTCTCGCCTTCCAGGAAGATGGCCTGCAACAGGCTGATCGGTCCGTGGATGGGGATGTCGCGGTCCTTGCGGATCAGATGCGCGGTCTGGCCATAGATCTCGTGCAGCGCATCGGTCATGGCGCCCAGCCGGCGGCTTTCGGCGCTGCGCAGCATCGGCCCGTCCAGGGTGCGGCTTTCCTCGACCCCGCGCAGCAGCCGGGTCAGGCGGATGCCGGCATCCTGAGTCGGGCGGCCGGTCCAGCCGCGCTCGTATTCCTCGGCGATCATGTCCAGGCGCTGCGCCACGGCATTGGCCACGCCCTGCGCATCGGCATCGACCCGGCCCTGCACCAGCGCGCCGGCGATGGCGGCCTGTTCGGTGATATGCGCCGGGTAATGCGTCGGATAGGCGCGCAGCACGCGCCGCGCGGTGCGGGCCTCTTCGACCACCCGGGCCAGGTCGGCGCCGCTGAGGGTTTCGCCATTGCCCAGCCGCAGGCTGGCGCCGTCGATGCCCTGCTCGATCAGGTAATCCTCCAGCGCCGCCTCGTCCTTCAGATAGACCTCGGACCGGCCGCGGCTGACCTT
Organism: Paracoccus sp. MA; assembly: GCF_020990385.1. Taxonomy (NCBI): domain Bacteria; kingdom Pseudomonadati; phylum Pseudomonadota; class Alphaproteobacteria; order Rhodobacterales; family Paracoccaceae; genus Paracoccus; species Paracoccus sp. MA. Next base: position 2,181,623 of record NZ_CP087598.1, on the reverse strand, counting down.
GTAGAGCGGCGGCTGGGCGATATAGAGATGCCCGGCCTCGATCAGCTCCGGCATCTGCCGGAAGAAGAAGGTCAGCAGAAGCGTGCGGATATGCGCGCCGTCCACGTCGGCATCGGTCATGATGACGATCTTGTGGTAGCGCAGCTTGTCCAGGTTGAACTCGTCCCGGCCGATGCCGGTCCCCAGCGCGGTGATCAGCGTGCCGATCTGGTCGCTGGACAGCATCCGGTCGAAGCGCGCCCGTTCCACGTTCAGGATCTTGCCGCGCAGGGGCAGCACCGCCTGGTTCTGGCGCGAACGGCCCTGCTTGGCCGAGCCGCCGGCCGAGTCGCCCTCGACGATGAACAGCTCTGACAGCGCCGGGTCCTTTTCCTGGCAATCCGCCAGCTTGCCGGGCAGGCTGGCCACGTCCATCGCCGTCTTGCGCCGGGTCAGCTCGCGGGCCTTGCGCGCCGCCTCGCGGGCCAGCGCCGCCTCGATGATCTTGCCGAGGATCGACTTGGCCTCGGCCGGGTTTTCCTCGAACCATTCGGCCAGCTTCTCGCCCACCAGCCCCTCGACCGCCGGGCGCACCTCGGAGGAGACGAGCTTGTCCTTGGTCTGGCTGGAGAATTTCGGGTCCGGCACCTTGACCGACAGCACGCAGGTCAGCCCCTCGCGCGCGTCGTCGCCGGTGAAATCGACCTTTTCCTTGCGGACCTGGGCGTTCGACTGGGCGTAATTGTTGATGACGCGGGTCAGCGCGCCGCGGAAGCCGGCCAGATGGGTGCCGCCGTCGCGCTGCGGGATGTTGTTGGTGAAGGGCAGCACCGTCTCGTGATAGCTGTCGTTCCACCACATCGCCACCTCGATGCCGATGCCGTTCTTCTCGCCCTGGATGAAGATCGGCTCGGGCATGACCGGGGTCTTGGAACGGTCGATGAACTTCACGAATTCCCGCACGCCGCCTTCATAGTAAAGCTCGGTCCGCAGCGGTTCGGCATGGCGCTCATCCTCCAGGATGATGCGCACGCCCGAGTTCAGGAAGGCCAGCTCCCGCAGCCGGTTCTCCAGCACCTTGAAGCTGAAGTCGCGGTTCGAGAAGGTGCCGTCCGGCCGGTCCTCCTTGGACGAGGCGAGGAAGCGCACCTCAGTGCCCTTCTCGCCGGGCCCGGCCTCGCCGACGACGCGCAGGTGCTCGACGGTGTCGCCGTTCTCGAAGCGGGCGTAATGTTCCTTGCCGCCCCGCCAGATGCGCAGCTCCAGCCAGTCCGACAGCGCGTTCACCACCGAGACGCCGACGCCGTGCAAGCCGCCCGAGACCTTGTAGCTGTTCTGGTCGAACTTCCCCCCGGCATGCAGCTGGGTCATGATGACCTCGGCCGCCGAGACGCCCTCGGTCGGGTGCATGTCCACCGGAATGCCGCGGCCGTTGTCGCGCACCGAGACGCTGCTGTCGGCATGGATCTTCACGCGCACGAAATCGGCATGACCGGCCAGCGCCTCGTCGATGCCGTTGTCCACGACCTCATAGACCATGTGATGCAGGCCCGAGCCGTCGTCGGTATCGCCGATATACATGCCGGGACGCTTGCGCACCGCTTCCAGGCCCTTGAGAACCTTGATGGAATCGGCGCCGTAATCGGAGGTCTGGGGGGCGGGTTCGGTCATTGTCTTCTTATCCTGCCTTGGACCCGCATCTTATAGTGTGCGCCGCACGGAATGTCACGGGAAAGCCACAAGATTTAGCGGTTCGTGCGGCATGCGCACGGCGTCACGCTTCCAGCGCACGGAAGCGGTCCAAACCCCGGCTTCTTTGCTCCCCAAATACCCATGCTGCCCGTCAAGCCGGACGAGTCCGCCGACCCTTTCACCGTTTTCCAAATACTCATTCGGGCGGTTCAAGCCAGCCCGTCCTCGTCCAGCAGGGTGCGGCCGTCGCGGCTCTCGATCTCGATCACCCACAGGTCGGGGTCGCGGGCGGCATTGCGGGCGATCTCGGCGTCGATCTCGGGCTCACCGGCCTCGTTCAGCCGCAGCCAGATCCGCCGGTCGGTCTCGAAATCCCATTCGCGGATCCACAGGCTGGCGCGGCCGTCCAGCGTGGCGCATTTCACCATCACGCTGCCCGCGGTGTCGTCGCCGTGCCGGGCGACATAGGCCGGGATGTCGGCCAGCCCCAGCCGGCGCAGATAGGCCGCGACCCAGATGCCGGCGGCCAGCCGCGGCTCAGGCATCGCCGTCGCGGAAGTCGAGGCCCATCTCGTTATAGCGCTCGGCTTCGTCCAGCCAGTTCTCGCGCACCTTCACCTGCAGGAACAGGTGGACGGGGCGGCCCATGAACTCGGCCAGCTCGGCCCGCGCCGCCTGGCCCACGGCCTTGATCGTCTCGCCGCCCTTGCCCAGGACGATGCCCTTGTGGCCGGGGCGGGCGACATAGACCACCTGCTCGACCCGGGCCGAGCCGTCCTTCTTCTCCTCCCAGCGTTCGGTTTCCACCGTCAGCTGATAGGGGATTTCCTCGTGCAGGCGCAGGGTCAGCTTCTCGCGGGTGATCTCTGCGGCGATCATGCGCATCGGCAGGTCGGCCACCTGGTCCTCGGGGTAAAGCCAGGGCCCCTCGGGCACTTCCTGCGCCAGCCAGTCCAGCAGGTCGTCGCAGCCATAGCCCTTTTCGGCCGAGATCATGAAGGTGCGGGTGAAGTCGAAAGCCGTGTTGAGCTGCTGCGACAGCGCCAGCAGCGCCTCGGACTTCACCCGGTCGATCTTGTTGATGACCAGCGCCACCGGGGTCTGGCCGGCATGCTGGCGCAGGCTGTCGATGATCGCCTGCGCGCCGTCGGTCAGCCCGCGATGCGCCTCGATCAAGAGCAGGATCACGTCGGCATCGGCCGCGCCCCCCCAGGCCGCCTTGACCATGCTGCGGTCCAGCCGCCGGCGCGGGCGGAAGATGCCGGGCGTGTCGACGAAGACGATCTGGCTCGCGCCGCGCATGGCGATGCCGCGGATGCGGGCGCGGGTGGTCTGCACCTTGTGGGTCACGATCGAGACCTTGGCCCCGACCATGCGGTTCAGCAGGGTGGATTTCCCGGCATTCGGCTCGCCGATCAGGGCGACGAAGCCCGCGCGTGTTTCGCTCATGTCGTTCTTTCGATCTGCTCGAGCAGCGCGGCGGCGGCCGCCTGTTCGATGCTGCGTTTGGTGCCCTTGCCGCGGGCGGCGGCCTCGCGGCCGTCGTCCAGCCGGACGGTGATCTCGAATTCCGGGGCGTGGTCCGGGCCCGTGCGCGCGGTCTGGAGATAGCGCGGCGGGGTCATGCCCTGCGCCTGCGCCCATTCCTGCAGCGCGGTCTTGGCGTCGCGGGCGTCGCTTTCGACATTCTTCAGCCGGCTGGACCAGAGCCTCAGCACCATGCTGCGCGCGGCCTCGAAACCGGCATCCAGATAGACGGCGGCGATCACCGCCTCCATGGCGTCGGCCAGCAGCGCCTCTTTCCGCCGGCCGCCCGACATCATCTCGGACCGGCCCAGCTTCAGCACCTCGCCCAGCCCGATCTCGCGGGCGATGGCGGCGCAGGTCTCGCCCTTGACCAGCGCATTGTAGCGCGGCGCCAGCTGGCCCTCGGTCGCGGCGCGGTCGGCCGAGAACAGCGCCTCGGCCATGGTCAGGCCCAGCACCCGGTCGCCCAGGAATTCCAGCCGCTGGTTGTCGGGCCGGGTGGCGCTGGCGATCGAGCCATGCGTGAGCGCGCGGCGCAGCAATTCGGGGCGCGAGAATTCATGCCCCAGCCGTTCCGAGAATGCGCGCAGGTCTGCAGAAATCTTCATGTCCCGATCCTGCCACGGCGCGGGGCGCCGCGGCAATTCTTCCCTTAGTTCACGGCCTTCAGGAACCGGTCCGGACGCCAGGTCCAGAAATACAGAAGCGATTTCCCGGCCGAGGAGAACATGATCCGGTCGGCGCGGCCGATCAGGTATTCGGCCGGCACCATGCCGACCCCGCCCACCGCGGCCGGCCAGCGCGAGTCGCCGGAATTGTCGCGGTTGTCGCCCAGGAAAAAGTAATTCCCCTCGGGCACGGTGAACTCGGCCGTGTTGTCGCCGGGACCGTTGTCGAAGATGTTCAGCACGTCATGCGTCAGCCCGTTCGGCAGCGTCTCGGTATGGCGGTCCTTTTCGCAGGCCGCGCCCTCGGGCACCGGCTCGTTGCGGCATTTCGGCAGGGTCTGCTGCGGGCCCTGCGGCGCGTAGGGTTCGGTGAAGGTGCCGGCGGGCTGCTGCGGCACCTCCTGCCCGTTGATCCACAGCACGCCGTTCTTCATCTGGATGCGGTCGCCGGGCAGGCCGATCACCCGCTTGATGAAATCGTCGCCCCGCGTCGGGTGGCGGAAGACCACGACATCGCCGCGCTCGGGTTCGGAACCCAGGATGCGGCCCGAGATCGGGCAGAGCGCGAAGGGGCAGGAGACCCGCGAATAGCCATAGGCCATTTTGTTCACGAACAGGAAATCGCCGATCAGCAGCGTGTCCTTCATGCTGCCCGAGGGAATCCAGAACGGCTGGAAGAACAGGGTGCGGAACACCCCCGCGATCACCAGCGCCCAGAAGATGGTCTTGACGGTTTCCCAGATGCCCCCATCCTTGCGGGCTACGCTTTTCGCCATGGATGCCATTCCCTTCATCGGCAAGTCGCGCGTTCATGGGGTGCGGGGGACGGCAAAGTCAAGCCGTGCCCGTCCTCATGCCGTCGTCTTCACGCTGTCGGGAAGCGCCTCGATCACCACGAAGGCCTGCGCCCAGGGGTGGTCGTCGGTCAGCGTCACATGCACATGCGCGCGATGGCCGGAGGGCGTCATCGCCGCCAGCCGCTCGGCCGCCCAGCCCGTCAGCTGCATGGTGGGCTGGCCGGTCGAAAGGTTCCTGACCGCCATGTCCCGCCAGCTGATGCCCATGGCGAGCCCGGTTCCCAGCGCCTTGGAACAGGCCTCCTTGGCGGCCCAGCGTTTGGCCAGGGTCGCGGCTTCCTGCCGGCGGCGGCGGGCCAGCGCCAGCTCGGTCTCGGTGAAGACCCGCTGCCGGAAGCGGTCGCCGTGGCGGTCCAGCACCCCGGCGATGCGGTCGATGTTGCAGAGGTCCGAGCCTATGCCGAGAATCATGCGCCTGGTTGGTCCTGTGGTGACATGGGTATTTGGGCAACGAAGAAATCAGGGGCGGGCCGCGTCCATGCGGCGGCGCATCTCGCGGATCGCCGGGCCGAGGCCGAGAAAGACCGATTCGGCAATCAGGAAATGGCCGATGTTCAGCTCGCGCAGTTCGGGGATGGCGGCGACAGGGCCGACCGTGTCGAAGGTCAGGCCATGCCCGGCATGGACCTCGAGCCCCAGAAGATGCGCCTGTGCCGCGCCCTTGCGCAGGGCTTCCAGTTCCAGGTCGCGTTCGGCCAGCCGCCCCTCGGTGTCGAAATCGCAATAGGCGCCGGTATGCAGTTCCACCACCGCGGCGCCGATGCGGGCGGCGGCCTCGATCTGCTCCTGCTCGTGGCCGATGAACAGCGACACCCGGCAGCCCGCCTCGCGCAGGGGGGCGATGAAATCGGCCAGGTAGCTTTCGTTGCCGGCGACGTCGAGCCCGCCCTCGGTGGTGCGCTCCTCGCGCTTTTCGGGGACGATGCAGACGGCATGCGGGCGGTGGCGCAGGGCGATGGCCTGCATTTCCGCCGTCGCGGCCATTTCCAGGTTCAGCGGCAGTTGCAGCGCAGCCATCAGCCGGTCGATATCCGCGTCCGAGATATGGCGCCGATCCTCGCGCAGATGCGCGGTAATGCCGTCGGCGCCGGCCTCTTCGGCCAGTTCCGCCGCGCGCACCGGGTCGGGCCAGGGCGTGCCGCGGGCGTTGCGGATGGTGGCGACGTGGTCGATGTTGACGCCGAGGCGCAGCATGGTTTCCCCTCTCGGATTTTTACGGCAGGTTAGAGCTTTGCCGGCGCAAGTCCAGATGCGGCCACCCACCAGCCGGGATTTGCCGCGGCGATGCGGGCGCGGGCGGCCTCGGCCGCGGCCGCGCTGGCGAAAAGCCCGAAGCAGGTCGCGCCCGAGCCGGACATGCGGGCAAGCGCCGCGCCTTCGGCCCGGATCGCGGCGAGGCAGTCCGAGATTGCCGGCATCAGGGCGATGGCCGGCGCCTCGAGATCGTTGCGGCAATCCTGCAGGAAGGCGATCAGCGCGCCGGCGTCGGGAAAATCCGGCAGCGGTTCGGGCATGGGCGGATTGTGGCGCCGTGCCAGCGCCCTGAACACGGCGGGGGTCGGCAGGCCGCGCCCCGGATTGACCAGCAGCACATGAAGCGCCGGCAGGGGCGGCAGCGGCGTCAGGATCTCGCCCAGGCCCCGCATCCGCACCGGCCGGCTGGCAAGGCAGGCGGGCAGGTCGGCGCCCAGCGTTTCCAGCCGCGCGGGCCCGGCCTCCAGCGCGCGCAGCACCGCCGCCGCATCGGCCGAACCGCCGCCGAGGCCCGAGGCCACCGGCAGGTTCTTTTCCAGGGTGATCCGCGCCTCGCGCCCGGCCAGACGCGCGGCGCGCAGGCAAAGGTTGTCGGGCTCGGCCGCGAGGCCCTGGGCGAAGGGGCCGGTCAGGCTGAGCGACAGGGGGCCCGGCGCGACCGTCACCACGTCGCCCAGCTCCAGGAACACCACCAGCGAATCGAGCAGGTGATAGCCGTCCGGGCGGCGGCCGGTGACATGCAGGGTCAGGTTCAGCTTGGCGGGGGCCGCCTCGCGCCGGGGCAGGGGCATGGTTCAGTCGGCCCGGGCAGGGTCCGGCGAGCGGGTTTCGGGGGCGCGCGGTTCGGGCAGCTTGCCGCCATTGGCCTTTTCCTCCTCCAGCACCGCATCCAGCCCGCGCTCGAGCTTGGCGCGGATGCGGCTGGCCTCGGCCTCGGTTTCCGGCTTCAGCGACAGGGCGCGGTGCCATTGGATCTCGGCCTCGCGCTTGCGGCCGACCATCCAGTAGATGTCGCCCATATGGTCGTTGACCAGCGAATCGCTGGCCATGGCTGCGACGGCCCGCTCCATCGGCGCCACGGCTTCCTGATAGCGGCCGAGGCGGAAATAGGCCCAGGCCAGCGAATCGAGGATATAGCCGTCATCCGGCCGCAGTTCGACCGCGCGCTGGATCAGCTTCAGGGCCTCGTCCAGCTTTTCGTTGCGGTCCACCAGGCTGTAGCCCAGATAGTTCAGCACCTGCGCGGAATCGGGGCGGATCTTCAGCGCGGCGCGGAAGTCGGCCTCGGCCTTGGGGAACTGGCCCGCGCGTTCCAGCGCGATGCCGCGGGCATAGAGCGGGAACCAGCGCGCCTCGGGATTGTCCTCGCCGATGAGGCTCAGCGCCTTGTCATAGGCCGGGACCGCCTGGCCGAACTTGTCCTGCTGGCGCAAGAGGTCGCCAAGCGCGATCCAGCCCTGCGCCAGCTCGGGATGGGCGGCGGTCAGCGCCAGCGCGGCCTTTTCGGCATCGGCCAGCCGCTCGGCCCGGGCCAGCGCGTCGATGCGGGTCAGCTCGGCGACGGGGCGCATGTCGCCCAGTTCGCGCAGCTTCTCGAATTCGCGCTCGGCAAGGTCGAACTGGCCGAAACCCTGCAGGAGCTGCGCCGCCAGCAGCCGCGCCTCGCCCAGGTCGGGGGCGAGATATTCGGCCAGCCGGGCATGGATCAGCGCCAGCGGGTCGGGTTCGTCGCTGGTCGCCAGAACCGAGCCGAAGGTCAGGAAGACCTGCGCGATGCCGTCCGAGGGCGTGCGGATCGAATCGAAGGGCAGCGTCTCGCCCCGGGCCATGCGGTCGCGCAGGGCGACCAGATGCGGCTCTTCCGTGAAGCCCGGCGTGGCTTCGAGCATGGCGATGGCATCCCTGTTGCGCTCAAGCTGCGACAGCACCTGCGCGCGGGCCACGACGCCCAGGATATGCGCCCCTGTGGCCGGATCGGCCAGCAGCAGCTCGGCGCCCTCGAAATCGCCGACCCGTGCCTTGGCCAGCGCCAGGTGATAGTTCACCATCGGCCCGGCGCCGCGCAGCTCGGCCAGTTTCTTGAAGGCGGAAAGCGACGCGCCCGCCCGGCCGGCGCCCAGCAGTGCCCAGGCCCGCATCATGCCGTCGACCAGCATGCCGCCGCCGGGCGCGCCGGCCTCGTCCTCGGGCGGGGGGGCGGCGTCGATGGCGGCCAGCAGCGCGTCCCAGCGACCGGCGCGAGCCATCTCGGCGCGCTGCACCAGCCGGGCCAGCTCGGTGGCGCGGCCCTGGTCGGACATGGTGCCGGCCAGGGCGGTGGCACGCTCCATCTCTCCGGCCGAGATCAGCGCGACCATGGCGCTGTCCTGCAGATAGCCGTCGCTGTCATCCTGGGCCAGCGCCTGCAGATAGTAATGCGCGGCGCGGGCATAGTCGTTCTGGATCGCCGCCATGCGCGCGGCCAGATAGGGGCCGGAAAGACCGCGCAGCTCGGGCGCCGGCGCGGCCGGGCGGTGCGCCGGCCGCTCGCCGTTCGGGGGCGCGGGCTGTTCGGCCTGGGCCAGCATGGGCGCGGCGAGGGCGCCCTGCGGCAGCGGCAGGGCGATCAGCGCGATCAGCGCCATGGGGATCAGTCTTGTGGTCACGGCTTGGGCCCATGTCTCGGCGATTGCGCCAGCGACCCTAGCCGCCGCAGCGCGGATGGGCAACGCCGCGACCGGCGCGGCGCACGCCTCTGCGATCACATATTCGGGTAGTTCGGCCCGTCGCCGCCCTGTGGCGTTGTCCAGTTGATGTTCTGGCTGGGGTCCTTGATGTCGCAGGTCTTGCAATGCACGCAGTTCTGGAAGTTGATCTGGAAGCGCGGGCCGCCCTCGCCCTCCAGCACCTCATAGACCCCGGCCGGGCAGTAGCGCGTCGCTGGCTCGGCATAGACCGGCAGGTTCACCTGGATCGGGATCGCGGGGTCCTTCAGCTTCAGGTGGCAGGGCTGGCTTTCCTCGTGATTGGTGAAGCTGAACGCCACGTTGGTCAGCCGGTCGAAGGACAGCTTGCCGTCGGGCTTCGGGTAGTCGATGGGCTGGAAATCCGCCGCCTTGCCGGTGGCCTGCGCATCGGTCTTGCCGTGCTTCCACGTCCCCAGCGGGTTCCAGCCGGTGAGGTTCGCCACCCACATGTCGAAGCCGCCGAGCGCCAGGCTGGCCCAGAGCCCCAGCTTCGACCAGAGTGGCTTGACGTTCCGGACCGGCTTCAGGTCGCGGGCGATGGGGCCCGAGCGCAGGTCGGCCTCGTATTCGGCCAGCTCGTCACCCGCGCGCCCCGCCGCGATGGCCGCCGCCGCCGCCTCGGCCGCGGCGATGCCGGACAGCATGGCGTTGTGGTTGCCCTTGATGCGCGGCACGTTCACCAGCCCGGCCGAGCAGCCCAGCAGCGCCGCCCCCGGCACGGTCAGCTTCGGGATCGACTGCCAGCCGCCCTCGGAGATCGCCCTTGCGCCATAGGCGACGCGCTTGCCGCCCTCCAGCAGCTCCGCGACCAGCGGATGGTGCTTGAAGCGCTGGAACTCCATATAGGGATAGAGATAGGGGTTGGCATAGTTCAGGTGCACGACGAAGCCGACCAGCACCTGGTTGCCCTCAAGGTGATAGATGAAGCTGCCGCCGCCGGCGTTCTTGCCCAAGGGCCAGCCCATCGTATGCGTCACCGTGCCGGGCCTGGCCTTGGCCGGGTCGATCTCCCAGATCTCCTTCATGCCGAGGCCGAATTTCTGCGGCTCATGGCCGGCCGAGAGGTCGTATTTGCCGATCAGCTCCTTCGCCAGCGACCCGCGCACGCCCTCGGCGATCAGCACGTATTTGCCGCGCAGCTCCATGCCGGGCTCGTAGCCCGGGCCGGGGGTGCCGTCGGCGTTGAGCCCCATCTCGCCGGCGACGACGCCGACGACGCGGTCGCCCTCGTAGACCAGCTGCGAGCAGGCCATGCCGGGGAAGATCTCGACCTCCAGCGCCTCGGCCTGCTCGGCGAGCCAGCGGCAGACATTGCCCATCGAGACGATGTATTTGCCGTGATTGTTCATCAGGGGCGGCATCGGCCAGTTCGGGACGCGGACCTGGCCATGCGGGCCGAGGATGTAGAAATTGTCCTCCTTCACCTCGGTGGTGACCGGGGCGCCCTTGTCCTTCCAGTCCGGGATCAGCTTGTCGAGGCCGGCGGTGTCCAGCACCGCGCCCGAGAGGATATGCGCGCCGATCTCGGAACCCTTCTCCAGCAGCACCACGGAAAGCGCGGGGTTCACCTGCTTGAGCCGGATCGCCGCCGACAGGCCCGCAGGCCCGCCGCCGACGATCACCACGTCGTAATCCATGGATTCGCGTTCGATCTCAGACATGGCTCGGCCTCCAATCCCCTGGCTCTTGACTCTGCGCCGAACACCTAACGCGTAACATTCTTGCGGGCAATCGGAACGCGACGAACAATTGCAATTCTGCGACCTTTCTGCGCGAGGTCTCGCGGATGGCCTCCGCCGGGGCTTGAAACAGGGCCCGGAACCGGCCACGATGCCTTTCGGATTTCAGCGGACGCCCCCGGCCCAAGGTCGGGGGCGTTCCAACACCTTGTTTCGCGTTGACTGGCGTCGCACCGTTGCGACCGGAAGGACTGGAATGGAAAAGATACCGATGACCCGCGCGGGCTATGACCAGCTGGACGAGGAATTGCGCGAGCTGCGCTCGGTCCAGCGTCCGGCGGTGATCCGCGCCATCGCCGAGGCGCGCGAGCACGGCGACCTGTCGGAAAACGCCGAATACCACGCCGCGCGCGAGAAGCAGAGCTTCGTCGAAGGCCGCATCAAGGAGCTGGAGATGATTCTGTCCCGCGCCGAAGTCATCGACCCGAGCCGGCTGAACGGCTCGATCAAGTTCGGCGCCACCGTCACCCTGCTCGACGAGGACAGCGAAGAGGAGCGCACCTATCAGATCGTCGGGGAGGCCGAGGCGGATCTGGAGCGCGGGCTGCTGAACATCCGCTCGCCCCTGGCCCGCGCCCTGATCGGCAAGGACGAGGGCGACAGCGTCGAGGTCGTCACGCCGGGCGGCGGGAAATCCTATGAGATCATCTCGATCCGCTATGTCTGAAGGATGGGGCCGGGCGCATGAACTCGCTTGATCCGCTGCGCAGGCTGGCCATCGAACAGGCACGCGGCCGCGTGCTGGCCGTCGGCGCGGCGTCCAGCCTGGCCTGGCTGGCGCTGGCCGGGCTGTTCGCGCTTTTCGGTCCCGAGTCGGAAGGGACCGGGGCGGCGGGCTGGCTGCTCTGGCTGGTCGGCCTGTTCCTGCCGCTGGCGCTGATCTGGCTGGCGGTCTGGGCGGCGCGCAGCTTGCTGGCGCTGCGGCAGGAGGCCGAGGAGCTGCGCGCCATGCTGGCCCGGATGCAGGACGAGGACGCTGCGGCCGAGCCCATGGCCGAGCCGCGCCCCGTCGCAGCCGCGCCCGCACCCGCCCCGGCGGCGCGGCGCAATGCCATTCCCGCGCCGCCGCGGCCGGCGGCGGACACGCGCCAGGCCACGCTGGAGCTTGATTCGCCGGCGGCGGCCGAGCTGACCCCGACCGAGCTGTTCTATGCGCTGAACTTCCCCGACGGTCCCGAGGATCGCGAGGCGATTCGCTGCCTGCGCCTGGCGCTGGCGGATCCGGGCATGGCCCGGCTGATCCGGGCGGCGCAGGACGTGGTCACGCTGCTGGCCGGGCAGGGGGTCTATATGGACGAGCTGGCGCTGGCCGAGGCCGATCCCGCGCTGTGGCGCCGCTTCGCCGAGGGCGCCCGCGGCGAGGCTGTGGCGGCGCTGGCGGTGATCCGCGACGAGGCCGCGCTGGCCACCGCGGGGACGATGCTGCGCGCAGACGAGGTCTTCCGCGACGTGGCCCATCATTTCCTGCGCCATTTCGACCGGCTGCTGAGCCGCAAGGCGCAGGACGGCGATCCGCAATTGCTGGCCGTGCTGGCCGAGACCCGCTCGGGCCGGGCCTTCACCTTGCTGGCGCAGGTGACCGGCATGCTGGGCCAGGCCGGGGCAGAGGCCGAGGCGGCGGAGGGGTCCTGAAGCCCGGGGGCGCGCGCGGGTCGCCTTGCGCCCCAGGCGGGCGGCGTGGCTAAAGCGGCAGCCGCAGCACATGGGCCGGCGCCGACCAGGGCCAGCCCAGCCTTTGCCGCGCCAGCGGGCGGAAGCCCATCGCCTGCCATGCCGCCAGCCCGTCACGGTTGCCCGCCTGCACCTCGGCGCGCAGGGCCGGATGGCCCAGTGCGCTTGCATGGGCGGCGGCGCACCGGATCAGGGCGCGGGCGATGCCCTGCCGCCGCCATTGCGGCAGCACGGCGATGCCGTCCAGCACCAGATCCGAGGTCGCCGCACCGGGACGGTAGAGCCCCGCCGCCAGATGCCGCAGCCGCCCGCGCGCCGGGCCCCAGACCGCGACGAAGCCCTCGGCGCTGGGGTCGAGAAAGCCGCCGCCCGCCCCGCGCAGCCCGACGATCCCGACCAGCCGTCCCGAGGGCGCCAGCGCCACCAGCGCCCGCTCGGCCCGCATCGCGGCGCGGATCAGCGCCACCCCCTGCCGCGCCGCCACCGGCAGCGGCAGGACCTGCGCGCCGAAATGGCGCCAGTAAAGCGCCGCCGCCGCGCCCTGCAGCTCGGGCGGGATGCCGCGCAGGATGCGGGGCGGGATCTGCGGTCCGGGCATGGCGGTCCCTTCAGGTTCTTGTATGGAGGTTCTTGTATCGGGCCGCGGTTTTGGCCAATGTGCCGCCAGCCATATCCCGAACATGAGCCGTTTTCACCATGTCCGCGCAAGCCGATCTTGCGGCCCCTTCCCGCCTGACCCCCGAGCAGAGCCGCGCCCTGCAGCGCAGCCCGGCGCAATGCCTGCGCCATGGCTTCCTGCAGGCGCTGCCCTTCATCCTTGTGCTTCTGCCCTTCGGCATGCTGTTCGGCGTGGTCGCCAGCGATGCGGGGCTGGACCTGCCGCAGATCCTGGGCTTCACCGTGCTGGTGCTGGCCGGGGCCTCGCAATTCACCGCGGTGCAGCTGATGACCGATCACGCGCCGGCGCTGGTGGTCATCGTCTCGGCCATCGCGGTCAATTTGCGCATGGCGATGTATTCGGCCTCGCTGGTGCCCTGGCTGGGCGGGGCAAGGCCGCGCGACCGGGCCTGGATCGCCTATGTGCTGATCGACCAGAGCTATGCGCTGGCGATCCAGCATTATGAAAAGCATCCCCGGCTGAGCCTTGAGCAGCGCATCGGCTATTTCCTGGGCGCGGTGCTGGCGACTTGTCCGTTCTGGCTGCTGGCCACGCTGCTGGGCGTCTGGCTGGGCAAGGCCATCCCCGAGGACTGGGCACTGGATTTCGCCATGCCGATCACCTTCCTGGCGCTGATCGCGCCGATGCTGCGCAGCCCGGCCCATGTCGCGGCGGCGCTGGTCGCGGTGCTGGGCTCGCTGGCCTTCGCCTTCCTGCCCTCGGGGCTGGGGCTGTTCGTGGCCGCGCCGCTGGCCATGCTGACCGGCGCCGGGGTCGAGGCGCTGATGGAACGCAGAAACGGAGCCCGCCCGTGACCGGCTACAGCAATGCCACCATCTGGCTGATCATCCTTGTCCTGGCGCTGGGGACCTATGGCTTGCGCTGGTCCTTCCTGGGCGTGCTCGGCGGCCGGCCGATGCCGCTCTGGGCGCAGCGGTTGCTGCGCTATACCGCTGTCGGGGTGCTGCCGGCCATCGTGGCGCCGCTGGTGGTCTGGCCGGCGGCGACGCATGGCGCGCCCGATCCGGCGCGGATGATCGCGGCGGTCGTCGCCGTGGCGGTGGGGGTCGCGACGCGCAACGTGCTGGCGGCCATCCTGTCGGGGATGGCCACGCTTTACACGGCGCTTTATCTCATCACGTGAAGGCGGCCGTCGGCGCCATAGCCGGCGATGGTGCCGCTTTTCTGGCGCAGGAGCACGTCGTGGTTGTTGGCGGGATCGCCGTCCATGTGCTTCTTGGAGGTCACGCCCGGCAGGGTCAGGAACCAGTCGCGCAGCTTGAGCACCGAGAAGCCGGTCGGCGCGGCCTCGAAGCCCGGCACGCGGCTCAGCGCCTTGCCGGTGTTGACGGCGCAGAAGCTCTTGTTCGAGGCGCCCTGCCGCTCGACCGAGCGGATCGCGGCATCGGCGACGGCCAGCGGCACGCGGACCGTGTCCTCGGCCACCCAATAGGTCGAGCGCGCGTGATAATCGATGTAGAAGTTCTTGAAGTTCGGCGTGATGCCGTAAAGCACGTCGTGCCGTTCCGGGATCGCCGGATGTTCCCAGCTGCCGGCGGGGTCGTAGATCACCCGCTGGCTGCCGTTGATCATCAGCGCGGAATGCCCGCCCTCGCCGCGCGGGATGCCGATGACGCTGAACAGCGTGATCGAGGGCGGCTCGTCCGAGACATAGCGCGCGCGCCGGATGGCCTCGTCGCTGGCCCATTTGTTGTCTGCCCCGCAAGCCGCAAGCGCGGCCGGCAGCGCCAGCGCAAGGAAGGCACGCCTTTGCATTTCTGGTCTTTCCCCGGTCAGGATCAGGCGTTGGTCAGCGCCAGGAACACCAGCACGGCGATGGCAAGGATGCTGACCCAGGTCGCAGCCTTGATGAAACCGGCAAAGGTCGCCTGCTGGGCGCGGATGTCCATTTCGCCATGCTTGTGTTCGGTGATTTCGTGATGCGAGGCCATGATCCTGTCCGTAACGATGCGATGCGTCGGGCGCAGGGATAGCGCAAGGCGGCGTCCGTGTCACGCCCCCCAAAGCACCGCGCCGGACCCGGTCTTGCCCATGGGCCACACCCGGCCGGTCGCGCGCAGGTGGTTGATATGCCCGACCGCCTCGGCCAGCGCCAGGCCGAATTCGGGCTTGGCGATCTGCCGGCGATAGAGCAGCGGGAAGCAGTCCACCACGCTGTGCGGTTGCTGGCGCAGCCCGTCCAGCAGGCGGTCCAGCGCCGCGCGCTGGTTCTCGGCCAGTTGCCGCAGCCGGGTCGGCAGGCCGCGATAGGGCAGCTTGTGACCGGGCAGCACCAGCTGCTCGGGCCGGGCGAATTCCGCCAGCCGCGCGCAGCTTTCCAGCCAGTCGCCCACGGTATCGGCCTCGGGCTCGGTCGGATAGACGCCGAGATTGGGCGAGATCGTCGCCAGCATCTGGTCGCCGCCGATCACCAGATCGTCGTCCAGAGACCACAGCGTCACATGTTCCGGCGCATGGCCATGGCCCATGCGTACGATCCAGCGCCGCTCGCCGAATGTGACCTGCTGCCCCTCCCACAGCCGGCGATAGCCGGGCGGCAGCGGGGCGCAGACATCGGCGCTGTTGAAAGGACGCTCGTGGCTGCGCTCCTCGATCAGCTCGGGCGGCATGCCGGCCCCGCGCCAGAAGGCGATCGCCTGCGGGGTCGGGCGTTCCTGCACGTCGAGGATGCCCATCCGCGCCGTCAGCCAGGCCGAGCGCGAGGTCCAGAGTTCGGCCCCCTGCGCCTGAAACCAGCCGGCAAGGCCCATGTGGTCGATATGGTGATGGGTGGCGATCAGCCGGCTGACCGGCGCCCCGGCCAGCGGGCCCTGCAGGATGCCCTGCCAGATGCCGCGGGTGCGGCGGGTGTCCAGCCCGCTGTCCACCAGCGTCCAGCCATCCGCGTCGCGAAGGGCGTAGACATTGACCGTATCGGGCTTGAACGGCAGCGGAAGCTGGAACCAGAACACGCCGGGGGCGATCTCATGCGCCTCGCCCTCGGCCGGCGGGTTATGGGTCTCGCTGCGTATCACCCGGCCATTTGACCCAGCAGCGCGGCATCGTCAAGCGCCGCCAGATCGGCCAGCCCGGCCCGCGCAGCCGCCAGATCGGCGGCGAAATGCGGCAGGATGCGGGTGATGTAGATCCGCGCCAGCGCCTTGCTGCCGCCGCCGGTCGCGGCGCGCAGGTGGTAATGCGCCCCCAGCACCCGGGCAAAGGCCGACAGATAGGGCACCGCGCCGGCGAAACGGTCGTCCATGCCCAGCTCCAGCAACTCATGCGTGGCCTCGCGCAGGGTCTCGGCGGCTTGCCAGAGCTGGTTGGCCAGCTCGGGCTCGGCCGATTGCGCGGCCTTGGCGCCGTCGAGGATCTCGTCCAGCAGCGCCATGGCCGCCGCGCCGCCGTCCGAGAGCTTGCGCCCGACCAGGTCCATGGCCTGGATGCCGTTCGTCCCCTCGTAGATCGCGGTGATGCGCACGTCGCGCAGATACTGGGCGGCGCCGGTTTCCTCGATATAGCCCATGCCGCCATGCACCTGCACGGCGGTATCGGCGACGCGGATGCCGATATCGGTGCCATGCGCCTTGGCGATCGGGGTCAGGAAGGCTGCGCGCGCGGCCCATTCGTCCGAACCGGTGGCCCGCGCCATGTCCAGCGCCACCGCGCAGCCCAGGCAGATGGCGCGCGCCGCAAAGACCTCGGCCCGCGATTCCGCCAGCATCCGGCGCACGTCGGGATGGCGGATGATCGGGCCCATCTGCACCCGCTCGGCGGCATAGGCCACGGCCTGCTGCAGCGCCGCCTCGGCCTGGGCCACGCCCTGCACGCCGACGCCCAGCCGGGCGCAGT
>NZ_CP087598.1:1730000-1860000 GCF_020990385.1 Paracoccus sp. MA | reverse complement strand
GAGGGAAAGGTGAAAAGCACCCCGACGAGGGGAGTGAAACAGTTTCTGAAACCGGACGCCTACAAGCAGTCGGAGGGGCCTTGCGCCCTGACGGCGTACCTTTTGTATAATGGGTCAACGACTTGGTCTGTCTGGCAAGCTTAAGCCGTTAGGTGTAGGCGCAGCGAAAGCGAGTCTTAAAAGGGCGCATGAGTCAGACGGATCAGACCCGAAACCAGATGATCTAGGCATGAGCAGGCTGAAGGTTGGGTAACACCAACTGGAGGGCCGAACCCACACCTGTTGAAAAAGGTCGGGATGACTTGTGCCTAGGGGTGAAAGGCCAATCAAATCTGGAGATAGCTGGTTCTCCGCGAAAGCTATTTAGGTAGCGCGTCAGACGAATTCTCCCGGGGGTAGAGCACTGCATGGATGATGGGGGCCCACAGCCTTACTGAGTCTAAGCAAACTCCGAATACCGGGAAGAACTATCTGGCAGACACACGGCGGGTGCTAACGTCCGTCGTGGAGAGGGAAACAACCCTGACCAACAGCTAAGGCCCCCAATTCGTGGCTAAGTGGGAAAGCATGTGAGACTTCCAAAACAACCAGGAGGTTGGCTTAGAAGCAGCCATCCTTTAAAGATAGCGTAACAGCTCACTGGTCTAATCAAGAGGTCTTGCGGCGAAGATGTAACGGGGCTCAAGCCACGAGCCGAAGCTTTGGGTGTGCATTGATGCACGCGGTAGCGGAGCGTTCCGTGATATAACGCCATCCGACTTTAGCTTTCCCTTGGGAAAGCCTTGGTCGGACAGGCGTTTACTGTGAAGCCGGGCTGTAAGGCATCCGGTGGAGTGATCGGAAGCGAGAATGTTGACATGAGTAGCGACAAACAGGGTGAGAGACCCTGTCGCCGAAAGTCCAAGGGTTCCTGCTTAAAGCTAATCTGAGCAGGGTAAGCCGGCCCCTAAGGCGAGGCCGAAAGGCGTAGTCGATGGGAACCAGGTTAATATTCCTGGGCCAGGAGATGGTGACGGATCGCAGGTGTAGTTCCTCCTTATCGGATTGGAGGGGCTGCTGAGCGGTTCCTGGAAATAGCCCTCCATGAGACCGTACCCTAAACCGACACAGGTGGACTGGTAGAGAATACCAAGGCGCTTGAGAGAACCACATTTAAGGAACTCGGCAAAATACCTCCGTAAGTTCGCGAGAAGGAGGCCCCGTTGGCAGGCAACTGTTGGCGGGGGGCACAAACCAGGGGGTGGCGACTGTTTACTAAAAACACAGGGCTCTGCGAAGCCGTAAGGCGACGTATAGGGTCTGACGCCTGCCCGGTGCCGGAAGGTTAAAAGGAGAGGTGCAAGCCTTGAATTGAAGCCCCGGTAAACGGCGGCCGTAACTATAACGGTCCTAAGGTAGCGAAATTCCTTGTCGGGTAAGTTCCGACCTGCACGAATGGCGTAACGACTTCCCCGCTGTCTCAAATGTGGACTCAGCGAAATTGAATTGTCTGTGAAGATGCAGACTTCCCGCGGTTAGACGGAAAGACCCCATGCACCTTTACTATAGCTTCGCACTGGCATCAGGATTGCGATGTGCAGGATAGGTGGTAGGCATCGAAGCGGGGACGCCAGTTCCCGTGGAGCCATCCTTGAGATACCACCCTTCGCACTCTTGATGTCTAACCGCGGCCCGTTATCCGGGTCCGGGACCCTGCGTGGTGGGTAGTTTGACTGGGGCGGTCGCCTCCCAAAGAGTAACGGAGGCGCGCGAAGGTTGGCTCAGAGCGGTCGGAAATCGCTCGTTGAGTGCAATGGCAGAAGCCAGCCTGACTGCAAGACTGACAAGTCGAGCAGAGACGAAAGTCGGCCATAGTGATCCGGTGGTCCCGAGTGGAAGGGCCATCGCTCAACGGATAAAAGGTACGCTGGGGATAACAGGCTGATGATGCCCAAGAGTCCATATCGACGGCATCGTTTGGCACCTCGATGTCGGCTCATCTCATCCTGGGGCTGGAGCAGGTCCCAAGGGTATGGCTGTTCGCCATTTAAAGAGGTACGTGAGCTGGGTTTAGAACGTCGTGAGACAGTTCGGTCCCTATCTGCCGTGGGTGTAGGATACTTGAGAGGAGTTGCCCCTAGTACGAGAGGACCGGGGTGAACGTTCCACTGGTGGACCAGTTGTCGTGCCAACGGCAGTGCTGGGTAGCTATGAACGGACAGGATAAACGCTGAAGGCATCTAAGCGTGAAGCCCCCCTCAAAACAAGGTATCCCTTGAGAGCCGTGGAAGACCACCACGTCGATAGGCCGGAGATGTAAGCGCAGCAATGCGTTCAGTTGACCGGTACTAATGGCTCGATTGGCTTGATTTGATCCGGAAGAAGGCAGACCTTCTTCCAAAAGCATCCTTGGACAATGTCTTTCCAGGTTCCCAGAAGAACCGGAAAACGCCGATCGCTCCTTTTCCGGTCTGGTGGCCAAAGCACGAGCAAAACACCCGATCCCATCCCGAACTCGGCCGTTAAGTGCCGTCGCGCCAATGGTACTGCGTCAAAAGACGTGGGAGAGTAGGTCACCGCCAGACCTGAAAAGAAGCGATCCGTCTCTCACGAACGAAGCAGAGCGTATCAGAACGGTCCGCAAAAAATGCCGCGGGGTAGAGCAGCCCGGTAGCTCGTCAGGCTCATAACCTGAAGGCCGCAGGTTCAAATCCTGCCCCCGCAACCAAAATCCGCAATAAAACCAAAGACTTAAATGGTGATCGTTTCGCTTGTGTATAAGCAAACGACTTTACCTCAACAACAACTCAACGTTACACGAGGCCCCCTTCACAGGGGGCTTTTAGCGTTCCGGACGCTGGCGATCAGCCGCCCCGATCATCCCGAAACCGGTCAATCTGATGCATCCGCTCGTGCAGGATCGTCACGATGCCGACGTCCCCGTTCGACAGACGCCGCCAGTACACGAAGTGATGCGCGTGCCGGAAGTAGAAGCCATCGACCCCGAATTCCGCCGGAATGGAGCGCGATGAAACTCCGCCCCCTTCGATGCGGTCGAACGCGGCGAACAGATCGGTGATGTAGCGGTCCGCCTGGTCCGCACCCCAGCGCTCGCGGGTGTAGCGGTAGATCTCGTCAAGCCGCAGCGATGCGGCCTCCTGGACGCGAATGGCCATGTCAGCCCCGGTTCCGGGCGATCACCTCGGCCGCCGTCAACGGGCGATAGCTTTCCTCCGGCGCCGCGAAGGCGCGCGTCAGTTCTGCCTTTAGACGCTCGAACGTCTCCCGTTCCACCCGCTCCTTGTCGCGGCGGATCAGGTCGCGCACGTACTCACTGATGTTCTCGTAGGACCCGTGCTCGCCCACGTTCGACGCCACAAACTCGCTCAGCGCGCCGCTGATCCGGACAGTCATCGTCGTGGTCTGGGACATGGCGGCCTCCGTATGCTGTCTTCAAGATAAGCAAGAATGAACACGCGAGCAAGGCGCCACTGAGTTACACTGAGACAATAGACTTTTTCCTGCAGATAAGTACTTCTGGTGGTCGACCTTGAGGAATTGCCATGCCCGGCTTGGACAGGAAGATAATCGCGCAGATCGACCATGAGAGCGTCATAGCTCACGTGAGGGCAGACATTCGCAGCGATTTCATTCTTGCTCCGCACTACAACACAATCTTCAGCCGGGCAGGCGATGCTCTTTGGGACCAGTTGAAGCAGCAGCTGAAGGCAGGAACCTACCAGCCAGAACTACCGCTTACCATTAGCGTGCCAAAGGAGAGATTTTTCACGCGTCCAGGCAGCATACTTAGGCCAGCCGATAGGTTTATGTACCAAGCACTGGTGGACAACATTATGGTCCAGCTGGAAGACGGCCTCGACCGTACCCGTTCCTTTAGTCACATCCCCTCCGAGGATGACGGGAATATGTTCCAGCCCAACCACGAATCGTGGGAGCGCTTTCAGACTCGCGTGGCGGAGATCTGCGATCGGAGTGAGTTCATCTTGAAGGCCGACATCTCCAATTACTTTGAGCGGCTGCCACATCACCACCTGGTGAACCTGATGACTGCAGCCGGCTGCGCGCCCGAGGTCGTCAGCATGCTTGAGGAAATGTTCCTTGCGTTCCGCGAACGAAATTCCTTCGGCATCGTTCAAGGCGTGTATCCGTCTGACGCGCTTGGCAACTTCTTTTTATCGGACTTCGACGCGTACTGCGACTTAGCTGGAGTACTTTCTGCGCGATATGTTGACGACATTTACATGGGCTTTCCATCGGAGGCTGATGCACGGAAGGGCCTCGCCAGCTTGATCGAAACCCTTCGCAAGGACGGTCTGCACCTGAACGAGTATAAGTCGAAGATTATCCCGGCCGACGACGTGATCCGGGAGGAGACCGCAGTCGACCGCCTATTCGACGAAATTCGCGAAGAGATTGAGGACGACGACACCTACGACCGCGCCAGCCCATACGGCTTCGAAGTTGAATGGGAAGAAGAAGACGATGAGGACGACGAAGACGAGGACGACGATGGTCTCGAGAACGCGGCGGTCGAACGCCTGATGGCGAACATTGCCGACTACCCGAGCCAAGAGGACCAGATCGAAAAGTTCTGCTTGCCTATCTTACGTTCCGCTCAGTCCAGTTGCGCCGTGGATCATGTGCTCGAGAACCTTAAAGAGAAGCCGCACCAGACAAGGCTTTATTTTTCCTACATATCTACCTTCGTTCGTACAAACCAAGACGTCGTCGACGCACTGGAAGAGCTTGTAGCCGACGAAACTGTGTCCGACTATCAGCGAATGTTTCTGCTAGCAGCGCTTCTGCGCTCAGGATCTGTCACACGGGCGACGGTGAATACTGCCCTTCAATGGCTCCAAAACCGGACGGTAGCCAAAGAGACACGAGCGATGGCAGCTATCTTCGCCGCGAAGCATGGGGTGGCGCAGCAGAAGCGGACAGTCCGAACGTCGTACGAGGACGAGCCTTCCGATTATGTCCGAAGCGCGATCCTTTATTCTTCCAAGTATCTGACCCTTGTGGAAAAGAAGACATGCAAGCGGGCATGGGGCGGACACAGCGCGATTAATACGCTGATTTCTCAGACCATTTAGTATAATGAGCCTGATGCCCGCTTGATGCATGGGTTCATGGAAAGACGCGGTCGGTTCAAGCCCTCAACTAGTTTTCTAAGTCCGAACTCCGTCTGCACGCGTCCGCCTGATCGCGCAGCACGGCGTAGTCGCTCAGCATCCGCACTATGACGGCGTCTTCCGGCAACGCCTCGACCTCGGCAGCCGCGCGGACCTGCTCGGCTGCCGTGTAATCGACAATAGGCGGACATGGCGCGCGCGCGTCAGAACCGCCCATCGCGCAGCCGGTCAGCCAGAGCATCGCGATCAGGAGGGCGGCGAGCGGCGGCGTCGAGCATCTGGCGGTGGATGGCATCGTTTCTCTCTCGGGCATCAAGGCGCTCGGCCGCGCGCCCAGCGCGTTCACCGGCGCGGCGCAGGTTCAGGAGGAACAGCAGGATCGCTGCTGCGGCGAGGATAAGGCCCAGCGTTTTCCGCGCCGGGCCATGGGTGAGTAGCCAACCGATCACCGTTGGCCCCGCTTCCAGTCATCGAGCCGGGCGTGGATGGTGACGGCGATGCCGATGAGCGCGATGGCGATCAGCGCCCAGCGCAGGGAGTCGAGGTAGGGCACCAGCGGCTGAATCGTGGACTGCGTTTCCGCGAGGACGTCCTGCAGAACCTCCACCCCGGCCGCGCCAACTGTCGCCGCCCCAGCGGCCCCGCCGCCACGAAGCGTGCGGCTTTCCGACAGGACTTCACGCGCGGGCGGCAGTTCCGGGGCGAACGGAACGGGCCGCGCCGGGAAGGGATCGCCCCAGGAGCGGGCAGGCCCGAGATCGATGTGCATGAAGCCCGACCGCGGGTAATACCCGAAGCCGAGGAACCCGACCGCCCGCGCCGCCGCCTCGAAAGCTACAGGATCGTGGTTCGACATGGCGATGTCGAAGGCGGTCGCCTGCATGTGCTTCGAGGCCGGGGCGCCACCGACGGCGCGATTGTGTTCCGGGCTGCGATAGGCCGAGCGGATGATCAGCGGCTTGCCGAGGCGGTCCCGCAAGGCCTGCAGCTTGTCCATGGCTTCCGTGTTGATCTTGATCGCGCCGGTGCCGCGGCAGGCGATTTCGGCGGCTGAGAAATTCGGCCAGCGCCAGGCGCTCGCGGGAACATCGCGCCAGTGGGAGTAGGTCAGCGTCAGCATGGTATCCTCCAAATGAAAAACCCGCCTCTGGGGCGGGTGGGGGGTCGGACGGGGGTAAGCATTGGCGTCAGGTCAGTCGGATCGGCCGCGCTGGAAGGCGTCGAAGAGCATGTCGCGCATCGAACGGATGTCCGTCTCGATCCGGTCCAGGCGGTCGCCGTCGACCTTGCGGTCCTCGCTGCGCTGGCGGTCGATCCGGTCGCGGTCGGCGATCAGTTCCCGGTCAAGGCGGTCCAGCAGGGCCTCGTTGGTGAAGGCCTTGCGGGTGATTGCCGCGATCAGGGCCATGGTGCCGCCGATCAGAGCGGTCAGCGCGGCTGTGATCCCGTGGTCCCGAAAGGCCCGCGCTACCTCCCCGGCGAGAGTGGTCTGGTCGTTCATGATGGTCCTTTCATAGCCGCGGGCTGCGGCCGGTCAAAAGTCGGTTTCGAGGTAGACCCCGGCGCAGTCGTAGGCGACGGCGGCCGCGGTTGCGCCGTTGTTCATGAAGAGCCGCGGCGACAAGAACTGCGTTGCCGCAGGCAGGTCGGCGGTGATCTCCTGCTCGAAGACCGCACCGGAAACCTCGTCCACCACCCGCACCCAGACGGATGATCCGTTCGGCGGCGCGGCGATGAACAGCGTCAGCACGCCGCCGGTGGCGATGGCGAAGTTTACGCCCATGTCGGTCAGCGTCGGCGCCCCGGTGCCGTCGTTTGCGACCAGCTGCCAGCGGGTGTGCGTGCCGCGCTGGAAGCCGATCCCGATGCAGTTGATGACAGCGGCGAGCGTCAGCGTTGTGGCCAGCGCGGCTGTCGATCCGTAGAGACCGAAGAACCCCATGCCGGTCGCCTGCAGGGTCGTCAGCGAAATCCGCGTGACGAAGGTCCAGCCGCCCAATCCCGCCGCATTTCCGCGCCAGCAGGCCCAGCCTGTGGAACGCTGGTCGGCGACCGAGTCCACCACGGCCGCCGAGGTCAGACGCCAGCGGCGCATCGAGGCGGCGAGGTTCGTGGCGGCCAGCGTGGGGTGAGAGACGGTGCCGACCGAGGTAATCGGCAGGCCTTCGCTGGTGATCGTCGTGCCGGTTGATGGCGCCCAGTTCGCGATCCGGTTCACCCCGAAATGCGGCTGCAGGGGAAAATCCCGCCCCGAGGGGCGCATCACGTCGATCCAAGGTGCCCCAGCGCGGTTGCGGGCATAGACGGCGGCCTTGCCCGCGGGCGGCGGTGATGGCGCAGCGGCCAGTCCAGGCAGGACCGTGGGCTGCGGCAATTCCACCTGGCCGCTGGTGCGGTCGATGCGGATCGCGTCGAAGAAGGCCGATCCGTCCGGGCTGACCTTGAAGCCGAAATCGTCATTGCCCAAGAGGCCGATCAGCGCTCGGGCAGAGAAGCCGGTCTTGAAGGCGAAGGCCGCGTCGTTCCCTACGGCGGCCTTGTTGACGGTCGCCTCGATCCCCGCGCCTGCGTTGTTCAGGAGGACGGCCGGGGTGTTCACCGACAGCCGGTTGAAGCTGTCGGCCGTCGCCCCGCCGAGACCCAAGAGCTGCGCGGTCAGGTTCGCCTGCGGCATACCAACCTGTGTCACGGCATTGGCGAAGGTGACGGTTGGCGTGTTGATCACCGTCGTCCCGCCAGCACCTGCCGTGGCCGAGCCGATGTTCACGACGGTGGTCGATCCGGATGCACCGCCGGTGCCGAGGTTCACGGTCTTGGTGACGCCCGTGGTCGTGGCCCCGGTGCCCATGCCGTAGGTTGCGGTGCCGGTGGACGTGCCGATGGTCGCCGTGGCGCCGGATGTCGTCACCGTCCCGGAAGCGGTCAACGTGCCCGAGAAGGTCTTGTTGCCGGTAAAGGTCTGGGTGCCCGCAAGGATCGCCAGTTCCGACGAGGTGTTCGGCAGGGTGAAGCTGCGGGTGGTTCCGGCGCCGATCCCCGCCAGCGAGAAGGTCGCCTTCTTCGTCGGGTCCGCGTCGTTCACCAGGCTGAAGACCGCGTCCGACACGTCGCGCGGCTCGCCCACGATCTCCCAGGCGCTGCCGGTCCAGACGAGGAACAGGCCCTCGGCCGCGACCCAAGTGAGCCAGCCGATGCGCGGGACGAGGCGGATCCACGCGCCATCGATCCAAAAGGCGATGTTCAGCTCCCACCCGGCCCAGAGCCCGGTCGCGCCAGAAGCGACCAGATGCCGATTGCCATCGGCAGGGCTGGCCGGGGGCGCGGTGCGCGTGCGGTCGAGGACCGACAGCTGCACCATGGCATCAAGCAGCCGCAGCGCCTCGTTGTGGGTGACATGTTTCTGCGCTTGGGCCGCCAGAAGGTAGGGCAGGCCCAGATGGGTCGTGGTGTCGGACATGGGGTTCCCGTGGCTTGGGATCAGAATTGCAGCGTGACGGTCGCGGGCGTGCCGCGGCCGAGGCGGTTCGAGAGCTGGAAGATGCGGATCGCCAGCGTCTGTCCGGCCCCGAGCGGTGCGCCCCAGTCGGCGGTCTGCTGCGCGGCGGTGTAGAGGACGGAGGTCGTGTTGCTGACCAGCGTGCGCTTGATCACAGCCCCGTCTAGGATCTGGACGTCGTAGGATTCGAGGTCGTCAGCCAGCGGCACCTCGACCTGTTCCCAGGCATCGGCGACCAGCGCGCGGGATCGCCGCGCCCAGCGGATCGTCAGATCGCCCGGGTTACGCCCCGTTCGCCAGGGCTGTTCGACATGGACCGGGGCGAAGGGGACAAGGCCCCGGCCGGTCGGGGTGAAGCCCAGTGCGGCATAGCTGTCATCGGTGACAGCGCGCGCGGCCGGGCCCACGCGCCAGTTCCACGGCAAGCCAAGGTCAGCCTCAGCGATGGGCAGCGCCGAAAGCGCGGCGTCGAGGACCACGACCCGCGCCCCGGCTGGGGCCGGGTTGCCCATTGCGTATTCCGTCCCGCGCTGGCCGCGCAGCAGGCGGGTTAAGCTGTACCTGCTCGGCGCGATCAGTTCGGCCGCGCCCGCCTGCACGATCTCCCACTGGCCAGCGGCACTCTCGACCGCAAGCGCATTGGCCCCGCCGAATAGGGCGACGTCCGTCACGCTTTCCAGCGTTCCGGACAGAAGATCGACCACCAGCGCATTGCCCAAATCGAAGCGGGAGGTCGGCCCCGGAAAGAAGTCGAAGGCCAGCGTGCCGATCCGGGCCCGACTGCCGAATGTGGTCAGCAACGAAAACCCATCCGTCGAGGCGCTGCGGAAGACCGCGATCTCGCCCGGCCAGGGGCTGGCATGGGCGGCGATCAAGGGGCGATGGGCGGGCTGGTCCTCGGAAACCTGCGGCAGGTCCAGCATCACCACCTCCGGCGTGCCGAAGACGACGGGGCTGGCCAGCGAAGCGGGCCGAGGATCACCGGGCGGTAGGTCATAGGCGGCGCGGTCCTGGCGAACGGCTTCGATGCCGCGCGCTTCCGCATCGGCGACCGAGACCAGCCGGAATGCCACCTCGCGGCCGTCATGCGCCAGCCGAATGACGTCGGCCGGATCGAGGGCGAGCCGCGAGGGCGGCAGACGGAAGGTGGCACTTTCCCGGCCGATCCACGCCTCCATCAGTGCACGGCGGCAGCGGCGCTCGGCCTCCTCAGGCGGGATTGCCATCGGGAAGGACTCGGACGCGATGCGCGTCGTGTCGACGGTGATGCGGCGAGCTTCGACCAGCGCAGCGTCATAGTCCTCGTCGGCACGCGCAACCTGCCACTTCAGCGCCTGCGGCATTTCGGTCTCCTGGCCGCGGGTCAGTTCGAAGGCTTCGCCCTCACGACTGGCCACCAGATCGTCGATGGCCAGTGTCGCGACCGAGGCGCGACCACGCATCACGAAGCGGATCACGCCTTCCGTCTCGATGGCATCGAAGCCGAAATGCCTTGCCAGCGTGGAAATCGACGCGCGGGGACTTTCCAGCGCGCCGATGACATAGCCCTCGACAGCGCCCCAAAGGCCGGAGACGTCGATCAGGCTTTCCGCCAGCCCAGCGCATAGGCAAAGATGGCGCACGAGGGCCGCGAGCGATACCGCGCCGAGCCGCCCTGTCAGCCAGTGCCCGAGCCGCCAGTTCGGGCCATCCGTCCAGATGCCGGTCAATTCGGGGAAGAACGGATAGGGGCGCGCGTCCCAGGTCCAGGCGGCGCATTCCGGCACATGGACCATTCGGCCGCCATAGACGGACGATGTCGGGTTGTTCGCGCCTTGGCCCCACCAGAGGTAGCTCGCCTCCAGATAGGCGCGCTGGATCGCGTCATCGCGCCAGCCGCGGGAGAAGTAGGGGGTGAAGCTCTCTGACGACTTCGGATCGAAGAACACGTTCGGCTGGTTCGTGCCCCGGTCGATAGCGGGGCAGCCCAGTTCGGTGAACCACACGGGCTTCGACTGTGGCACCCATGATGTCGGCGTGCCGCTTTCCACCCCACCGGGCCGGTTGAAATGCGGGTTCGACCACCAGGCCCGCAGATCCTTGTAGCGAAACACCCAAGGCTTGCCTGCGGCACCGTCTGTGATCGGCGTGCGGATCTGGGCCGACCTGTCGGCGGCGGATGCATAGAACCAGTCGAAGCCCTCGCCCCCTGCGATGTTCGCCTTCAGGTAGCCGCGGTCATGGATCGCCGCCCAGCCTGCCAGCGCATCCGCATGGTCGAAGCCATCCCGCCAGTCGGAGAGCGGCATGTAGTTGTCGATGCCGATGAAATCGACGTTCGCGTCCGACCAGAGCGGGTCGAGGTGGAAGAACACGTCCCCGGTCCCGTCCCCGGGTTGGTGGCCGAAGTATTCCGACCAGTCGGAGGCGTAGCCGACCTTGGTTCCCGGTCCGAGCACCGCCTTCACGTCGGCCGCAAGCGCCTTGAAGGCGGTGACGGCAGGATAGGCGCTGGCGCTGGAGCGGATCGTCGTCAGCCCGCGCATCTCGGTCCCGATCAGGAAAGCATCGACCCCGCCCGCCACCGCGCAGAGATGGGCGTAGTGCAGGATCATCCGGCGCAGGCCCCAGTCACCCGAGGGGCCGGTCCAACTGACATTGTCGCCCGACACCGCGAACTGCGCCGGTGTGGCCGCGCCGAAGAAGCTGGAGACCTGCGTCGCCGCAGCGGCGGTCTTGTCGGTCGTCCCGGCAAAGCCTGCAGCCGGGGAACAGGTGATCCGGCCCCGCCACGGGAAACTCGGCTGGCCGGGGGTGGCGGCATTCGCACTGTAGGGGTTCGGCAGCGTGTTGCCGGGCGGCACGTCCATCAGCAGGAAGGGATAGAATGTAACGCGCAGGCCGCGCGCCTTCATCTCGCGGATGGCCTGCACCACTGCGAAATCCGCAGGCGTGCCGCCGTAGACCGGCCGGTCCTCGGCGTCACGGCTGACGAGATGAGCATTGGCCCGCGCCACGCCATTCACGGACCAAACCTTCGGGCTGGTAACCTTGGCCGCCACTTCGACGCCGGGCTTGATCGTGCAGTTGCCCGCGCGCAGATCGTTACCGAACCAGGCGACGACCAAGCTGACACTCTCCACAGCCGGGGCCATGGCCTGCAAGCGGTCCAGCGCCACGGCGATATCGGCCTCATCGGGCAGCGCGTTCAGGTTCTCGGCCGAGGTCGTGCCGCCCGTGGTCTGGCCGAAGACCGTCGTCGTCGCACCCACCGTCTTGCGGACGGCCTCCGTTGCATAGGTGAACTCGCCCGAGGCCGGGATCATGGTGACGGCCTTGACCAGCCCTTCGGCGGTGTCGGGATCCGCGAGCGGCCGGAACACCTCGAAAGACAGTTGCGGCAGGCGGTTGCCGTAGGTGGAAAGCGGCAGGTCCTCGAAGACGACATAGGCCGTGCCGCGGTAGCCGGGGGTGTTCGCCGCTCCCATCTTGGCCGAGATGAACGGGTCGGCTGCTTGCGCCTCGTTGCCGGGATACCAACGCCAGGTGATGCCGGTCATGTCGAGCGGTTTGCCATCGGCCCAGATGCGGCCGATGCCGGTGATCGGCCCCTCGCAAAGCGCAACGGCAAAGCTGGCATAGTACAGATACTCGGTCGTCTTGACCCGGCCGCCGCCCCCGCCCTTGCCGCCACCCTGCGTCGTGGTCTTCGTCTCCTCGCGGAAATCCGTGGCCCAGATGATGTTGCCACCGATGCGCATGCGGCCGTAGAGGCGGGGGATGATGGCCCCCTCGGTGGCCGAGGTGATCCGCAAGCTGTCGAGGCGCTGGCCCTCGATTTTCTGTGCCGGGGTCAGCGAGGACACAATCCAGCTGTCCACGACCGACCCAATGGTCGACCCGATGAAACCGCCGATGGCGGCGCCAGAAAAGCCGAGGATCGCGCCACCAAAGGCCCCGCCGATGGCGGAACCGACAGCGCCGAGGACAAGCGTCGCCATGGCGGAAACTCAAGGTTCGAAAGGTTGGGGTGTCAGCGTGCGGGGAACAGGAAGGCGAAAGCGATGCGGCGTCGCCATGCTGGTGTCAGCGGTTCCTCGATCACCCCGAGGCGTTCATAGGCGTGTAGGAAGGTGTCTGGGCCGGTGAGAATGCCCACATGCTTGGCGATGGCGCGGGGCATCATCCGGAACAGGATCAGCGCGCCGGGCGGTGCATCTGCGGTTGCGACCTCGGGCATCATCGCCCGCGCGCCGTCCGCCAGCACCTCGCGCGGCCCGGTCTCGCCCCAGTCGCGGCTGTAGGGCGGGATCGGAAATGGCTCCGGCCCGACCACCTCGCGCCAGACGCCCCGTGCCAGGCCGAGGCAGTCGCAGCCGACCCCGCGCAAGCTGGCCTGGTCGTGATAGGGCGTGCCGAGCCAAGATCGCGCGGCGGCGATGACGCGGGCTGGATCGGCGGTCGGTGTTTGCGCGGTCACAGCACCGCACCCTCATGGCCGCCGTCCTTGGTGGCGTAGCGCAATACGGCGTCCTGGCCCGGGATGTGCGGGAAGCCTCGGAAGTTTGCGACATTGGCGAACTTCGTCCCGCAGGTCGCGATCCGCTTGTCGCAGCCCGCCCGGACGATGAAGGTGTCTGTCGCCATGATCAGGCGCACCGGTGCTTCCAGCAGGGTCAGGATCGCGACCCCGTCGACGAGGTCATGCGACAGCACCTCGACCCGCCGCCCGGCGTTCGCGCCAGTCGACCATTCCACCAGACCGAAGCCGAACCAGCCCGCCGCGAAGGCGCCGAGGCCGGAAGCCGTGAAGGCCCGGTCGCGCAGCACATCGATGACCACGCCGCTGCCCGTGAAGGCCGGGGCCTCGAGGTTCACGCCGCAGCGCGCATCGCCCAGCGCAGCGTCGCAGCTGGCCTGAAACGTCCGCCCCACTGTCTGGCCAAGGATGTGCGCCAGCGACCGGACCTCGGCGACGAAGGCGAGCCGCCCGCGCCGGATCTGGCCGATGGCACCGCGGCGCAAGAGCACGCGCTGCGCGGGGCTGGCCCAGTTCACCCGCCAGACCTCGACCGCCGCATTGTCCCAGCGGCCGTCGAGGATATCGGTCTCGGTGATCCGGTCCGAAGACAGCACGCCTTGGGCATCCTGCGCATCGACCGACAGGTCCGCCCCCGACCGGACCTCGGATGCCGTCAGACCGCTCTCCGGCTCGAATTCGGTGCCGTCGAAGGTGAGGGTCCGGTCATGGTCCGTGAAACCGAATGTCATGCCGTCGGCCCGGGTGATGCGCCAGCACCAAGCGAGCGTCGTCGTGCCATCGTCGAGATGCGCCTGCAGCGCGGGGTTCAGGGTCTTCATGTGCGGATTTCCACGAGGGGGATCGAGGTGATCGACCCGAGGCGTTCGAAGTCGAGGGTGACATCGAGGGCGTCGGTGTCGAAGCGGACAGGGACGTCGAATTCGAAGCCTGCGGTGATGGCCACGCCCGCGGCGGGAGCCGTGACGAATGTGATGAGACCGGTTGTCGTGGAAACCGACCAGCCGGAGGCCTGGGGCGTGCCGTTCAGGGCGATGGTCACGGTTCCTGCGACAGGTTTGGCGATGGCCCGCGACCAGGACTGCGCGCCGGAGGTGTAGCGCTTGGTCAGCTGAAACAGGGTAGCCGACCCGTTGCCGGTGCCGATGGGTTGATTGGTTGAGGCCGGGGTCTGCGACGGCAGGCACGACTTGAAATCGGCCCAATCCTTGAAGCGGAAGCCATGGAGGCGCCCGTTCCGCGCCTCGAAGAAGGCGACGACTGCCTCCAGATCGTCGGCGCGGCGGATGCCGTAGGCGACATCGTAGCGGCGGCGGCTGTTGGCCCAGCTCGCGTTGCGTTCCTCGGCCCCGCTTGCCAGCTCGACGATCTGGGTGCGCCGCTCGGGGCCACCGCGTGCCCCGCGGCTGATGTTGTCCGGAAAGCGGACCTCGTGGAAGGCCATCACATCCCCCTCCGGCCCAACGACACAGCGCGGGCGATGTCGCTGGCGACCTGCGTGCGGGACTGGCGGAAACTCTCAGCATCCCGGGCGTTGATCGTGACGTTGACGGTCGAGGCGCCCGCCTGGCCGTAGCCCGAGGCTTCCCTGCGCGAGAGGACCCGCTCCCCGCGTTGCAAGATCGCCGGCACCTCATCTTGCCGCAGACCGGCCCAGCCGCCGGAATGCATGCGCGGCGCGCCTGCAAAGGCCAGCGCCGGGACCATCCGGCCGGAGCCCGGGGCACCGACCATCCCGCCCGCATGCAGGATGTTCGCGAAAATCCCACCCGCACCGCCCAGCGCGCCGGAGAGTGCATTGGCTATGGGGCCGAGGATGAAACGCCGGGCGGCGAGTTTGGCAAGATCGGCGATCATGGACGTCACGAGATCGCGGAAGTCGAGCTTGCCGGTCTTCACGAAGTCACCGATGGCGTTCTCGGCCGAGGTGAAGGCGCCGACCAGCGCGCTGCCGATATCCCCGCCAATGTCGCGCGCCTTGGCGGCATAATCGGCCAGCGCGGCCGTGACGGCCTGCCAGCCGGTGAGGGCCGTATCCGCGCCTTCCGCCGCTGCGGCCCCGGCCTCGCGCGCAGCCCCGCCCGCACCATCGGCGGCGGTGGCGGTGTCGTTCAGCCCGGCGGTCAGGGCATCCGCCGAGGCGGCTGCGTCCGCCAGCGCGGATTCGGCCTCGGTCCCCGTGCCGGTCACCGCATCCTTCAACGCCTGCCAGCTGGCCAATGGCCGACCGGCAGCGTCAGCCAGCATCCCGGCGGCCTCGCTATAGCCATCGGCCCGGGCGCGGGCGTCATCTGCCATG
Organism: Paracoccus sp. MA; assembly: GCF_020990385.1. NCBI lineage: Bacteria > Pseudomonadati > Pseudomonadota > Alphaproteobacteria > Rhodobacterales > Paracoccaceae > Paracoccus > Paracoccus sp. MA. The sequence continues at coordinate 1,844,554 of NZ_CP087598.1, read as the reverse complement.
GCACCGAGCCCGAGATCGGGCGGTTCCAGATAGGTGCGTGACAGCGCTGCTGAGAAAGCATCCGCTGCCGCAGCCCCTGCGGCCGTTGCCGCGCCCTCAAAGGGGTTGCCGATACGCCCCAGTTCCACGGGATCGAGGATGCCGATCCGCACGCCACCTTCGCCCGTCGCCCACTCCGGCAGCAGAGCCAGCGCCGCATTCAGGGTCTCGATGAAGCTGTTGATGCGCGTGACGACGCCGTTCAGCATCGCTTCGACGCCCGAGATCAGCCCGTTCGCGGCCTGGAAGGCGAAGTCGCCGATGGCCCCGGGGAGGCTTCCCCAGATTGCCACCGCCGCATCATAGGCACCCTGGAAGATCGCCACCGTCCGGTCGCCGAAGCTGACGACGCCTGCGATGGTGCCCTCGAGCGCCGACAGACCGGCCGCCTTAAGCCCCTCCCATCCGGCCGCCATGCGGGCGAGCGCCGCGTCCAGCGACAGGCCGATGCGCGACCAGACCTCGCGGGCCAGATCGCCCAGCAGGCGAAACGCCTCGCCCACGCCGCCGACCCGGGCCACCAGCTGCGAGAACTGGTAGACCAGCTCGCCTGCGCCGACGATCAGCGCGCCGATGCCGGTGCGGATCAGGGCACCCCGCAGGAAGACCAGCGCCGTGGCGAGGCCGCGCACCGACAGGGCAGCAGCGGCAAGCCCCGCCACCCAGCGCCCGGCCATGACGGCGGCGAAAGTGGCCGCATAGGACGCCAGCCTTCCAAGGTTGCCGATCAGCGTGTCGATGGCCGACCGCAGGATGCCGCCATCGGAGGCCAGCGCCACGAAGGCATTGGCCAGCGCCTCGATTGTCGGGGCGACCGCCACGGCGATGCGGTTGCGCAGGCCTTCGAAGACCAGCGAGACCGTGCCCAGCGCCAGTTGCGTGCGGCGCAGGGCTTCGAGGGCATCGCTGTCCAGAACCGCGCCGAGGTCCGAAGCCTGATCCCCAAGTCGGGCCATCTCGGCCCCGCCGTTGCGAAGGAGCGGGATCAACCGCGTCGCGTCCGAGGCCATGGCCTCGAGATAGAAGGTCATCTCCTGCTGGCTGAGCCCAGCGCGTTCCAATGTGTCGACGTAGAGCTGGAGGGCTTCAGGGCCGGAAAGGCGGGCGAACTGATCGGCTGTCACGCCCACACGCGGGGCCACATTCTCGAAGAAGTCGGCCATCGGCCCGCCGCCGGTCTGCAGGAAATCCCCGACCCGGTCGTTCACGTCCTTCAGGATGTCGGCCAGCTTCTCTTGCTCAATCCCGACCGTCCGCGCGCCAGCCGACCAGCGCTGCAGCGCCTCAGGCGTCGCATTTGCGACCTGCGCGAACTGCCGGATCTGCGCGGCACTCTCGGCCGTGGAGCGGACAATCAGCCCGAGCGAGGCGGTGGCCGCGGCTGCAGCAGCCCCAAGAGCAAGACCGGCGCGACGGGCAAAGGACGCAAGCCGGGTGTTGGCCAGTTCCATCTCGCGCGACAGGCGGCCGATCCCCTTCGCCCCGGCATCTCCGATCCCCTCCAGCTCCGCGCGAACGCGGCGTCCGCCCTCCGCCACGAGGCGGACGGAGACCTTCTTCTCAGCCATTCCGGCGTCCTTCCATCTGCTCGTTGAATTTGCGCACCATCACCGCCTCGATCTCTGGCAGCAGTTCGGCTGCGATCAGGGCGTTGATGCCCAGCGCCTGCGCCAATGACAGCGCCGCGCCCATGTCCCATCCGATGACCGCCCCCGGGGCGATGCGCAGCTGGCCGCCGAGGCGCTGGGTGAGGTCCCAGACCTGCCAGCCCTCGACCGTCAGCGGCCGGTTCAGTCTTGCGGGGCAGTCGGGGCAGGGGCCCGAGCATGCCGCGCAGTAGCCGTCGCCCCCGCCGAAGGACCAGTCGGCGAGGGCGCGGAGGAGTTTTTTTCCTGATCCAGCATCAGGCCACGGGCGACGTATTGCGCCTGGAAGGCCTCGAATACCGGCCAGATTTCCAGAAGGGCGTCGATCCCGGCCGGGCTGACGGGGACGAGGTTGCCGTCATCGTCGCCGACGCCTTCCCATTCCAAGACCGCGCGGCGAGCGACCGCCTTGGCCATTGCCAGCGCCATATCCTCCTGGCTGGAACTTTCCGACAGGCCGTCGATCACGGGATCGGCGCGGGCCGAGACCATCAGCGCGGTGGTCAGAGGGGCCACCAAGACCCGCAGGCCAGGCAGCAGGTCCAGCCATTCGGGCCGGTTCGAGAGGTTCAGTCGGATCATGATCAGTATCCCGTGACGGTGTTGACGAGGACGGCAGTGCACATGCGCGCCGGGCTGGTGGCCTTCGCGGCCTGCCAGTCAAAGGTGGCCTGGATGCCCTGCGGCCCGGGGATCTCGATCCGGGGGCGCGGCAGGTAGACGGCATGGGCAGTGAAGGTGAAGCTGGCGTTGGCCCCGAGGCTCCAGGCGAAGACCAGTTCGCAAGGCGTGCCGTCGATGGCCTGCGTGATAAGCGCGGTGTCGGCGAAACGCACCTCGACGCGGCCGGTTAGGGCGGCCATGCCCGGGTCTGCCCCTTCGATGCGGCCGTCCGAGCGGATGGTCTCAATGCGGTCAAGGCCGTTGGAATAGGTCACCTCGGCCGAGATGACGTTGCCGAGTGGTGTACCATTGCGCGTGATCGCCCCGTTGAAATGGCCAAACCGCTGCAGCGCCAGCGAGGTGGGCGTGCCCGCGGCCGTGGCGGCGGCGACGTTCTCGCCCTGCGCCACCAGACGCGCGGTCGCCGTGAGCAGGCCAGAGCGCGCCATTTGCCACGATAGCTGATCGCAAACACAGCCAGTATACATCGCGTAGCGCGGCACTTCGGGCATCGCTGTCTCGATGGCCATGCTCGGCAGCGTCCAGTTGCCGGACTGGAAAGTGTGGGTCTTCGGCGTCGTGCCGGTGGTCGTCGGCTGGCCGAAGGCCGACTTCAGCCAGAGGCCGAAGTTCTCGACATCGATCGGCACCACCACATCGCCGTCAGCCGTGACCGCATCCTTGATCGGGGCCAACGGGTCGCGCCCCTGACCCAGCAGCTCCGAGGCGATCAGCGGCTGTTCCGAGCCGAGCGTGGTGCTGGCGAAGGGCACCGTCCGATAGCCCGATGCGGGCGCGGTGCCATAGACGGTTTCGAACGCAAGCGCCATCTGCGCCCGCGCGCCGTGTGCGCGTGCCATTGGGGTCTCCTGTGAGTTGGGGAATGTCAGGCCAGAGGGCCGGTCGTGGTGTAATGCAGGACGACGGTGATCACCGCTGCTTTAAGGGCGACGGCACCCTCGATTGGCAGATCGACAGAGGCCGGGGCCTCAGGTTCGACCCAGTCGCAGAGGCCTCCGAGCGTCCGGTCGGCTTCCAGCGCCGTGCCGATGGCGGTGGTCAGATCGTCGAAGGCGCTGGCCCGGCCGGTGCCCGCCTGGACGACGACCTCCAGCTCGGCCATGTGCTGGTAGTGGTAGCGCAGCGGCGACAGCGTCACCTCCGGCTCTCCGGGCTGGCCGTCGCGCAGGATGATCAGACCCGCCGCGGGGATCCGCTCGGGCAGGACCTCGTCGCGGAGGGTGAGGGCGGCAAGCGGCTGCAGCCGCGCGTGCAGCGCGGCAAGGACGGTTTCGCGGGTGGTGGGCATGATCAAGCCATCGGGAGTGCCGAAAGTCGGCAGGATTGAAGAGTCGCGACGTTGGTTTCTGTCCTGCCCGCCTAACCGTTCGTCACTGACGGACGCCGAGCCTTTCGAGGGTTGCCCGGTCAGGCGCGCCGGTTTCGGGTAGTCCTACCGATGCCTGATAGGCGCGCATGGCCCTCTGGGAGGCTGGACCCCATTGTCCATCCGGCGTGCCCACATCGAAACCTCCTGCATTCAGGAGGGTCTGAATGGCGCGGTAGTCGTCTGTGGAAAGCGACAGGGTGGTCCATCCACATGCCGCGGCGACTTCCTCGAAGGCATCCTGCGCTCCCGCGAGTTCGAAAAGCGCATCATGCTGCTGACCGTTTGACTCGACCAGCCGGATGAACAGGCGGTCGGCATCGTAGATCGACCGGATGAACGTCTCTGCATCCCGCCCGAACAGACCCGCCCCTTTGTTGGAGGTGAGACTGCTCCAGCGAGACTGCTGCGACGGCTGGTCATCGATGCGCAGCGTCATTTCGAACGAATTCCGGCGGTAGTCGTTCATCAGAAAATCGTCCTGCACGAAGACGAATGCCGTTTCGCCTTCGATGCAGCGCGCGACGAGGGCGGTCTGGCCCACGAAGTTGTTCGGCTGGAACTGCGAATGGTTCAGCGCGACGATCTGCGGACTGTCGTCCACCGCCGCCCGGCTCGATTCAATCGTCCACCAGCCGGAAATCCGATGCCCATCCCGATTGGCCTGCTCGAATGGCGCGAGCGTATAGTCGATGGCCGGAAACCGCGCATCCGCCCACGCGACGGTTTGTGCTGCACCCTCCGGCGGCGTCGCCGGGTCAGCCGCGGGCGCTGCGGCCGGAGCTGCTGCCGAAGGCAGAGCGACCATCACAGGGAAAGCGATGCCGTATTTCGCCTGCAGATACCCCATCTGCAGTTGCGCCAGCGTGAGGCGTTCGGTTTCGGCGCGGCTGAGCGCAAGCGCTTGGATCAGCCCGCCGCCGGTTGCAGCTTCGCGTTCCGCCTCTTCGATACGCTGTTGAGCCGCTGCCATTTCACCGAGGATCTGCGCCGCACGCGCCTCGTCAGGCTGAACAGCCGGGACTGTCACTTCGACAGTCGCGCCACCCGCTTCCGCGTTGATCCGGTTTTCGGTGAGTGTCTTGGCGAGAAGAAGCGCCTCACGGCGTGCGTCGATCAGGGTCAGGATCAGGCCGCCGTCGTAGCGCGCGGCTTGCGCGTCGATCTCGGTCAGCTGCCGTTCGATATCGGCCAATTCCGTTGAAAGGGAGGTGTCTTGCGCGAAGGCCGGAAGGACCGCGGCGAGGGAAATGGCAAAGACGAACGGTTTCAACGACATTGGCAGCTCCGAACTCTGGTCACTTTCGGAATCAGGCTAGCGATGCAGATTTCAACCATCAAGCGAACTTGGCGGTTCAGGCATAGGTCCCTGTCCAAATTTGTCACCCACCCCGCCGTGATGCGTCCCTCTACCGGGATCATGCCCGGGTCAGTGTTCCCCGCCGCCTTTCGGCAGCGGCAGATTGGCCAGCCGTCGCGGCAGGTCGGCGCGGCTGTGCAAGAAATCGATGATTACCACCCGCGCGATCTCCTCGACGAACACCACGAAATGCTGGCCTGCCCGCGCGAAGCGCAGGTCCTCGGCCAAGGCTGGGTCGATGAGCCGACGGCAATCCTGTGACAGGGCGGTGCCCGCAGCGATCTCGCGACAGGTGGAGATCAGGTCATCCTCATACGCCGCCGCCTGTCGTGGACCGAAGGTCTCGATGGTCCAGCTGGCAATCTCGATCAGCGAGGCCTCCGCCTGCCTTGTAAGACGCCAGGGTTTCGGCATCAGGTATTTGCACGCGCAGCGGCAAATGCCCGACGGATGGCATCTTCGCCACTGCCTTCGGCCAGATCAGCACGCCTAGCCTGTTCGAGCCCGGCCGTCAGACGGCTGCGCAACGCGCCAAGTTCCGCCTCTTCCCGTTCGAGAAGGCGAAGCCCGGCGCGCAAAGCCTCGGAAGCGTTCTGATACCGGCCGGTCGACACCAGTCGGTCAACGAGGTCGGACTGTGCTTCGGTCAGGACGACGTTTCGGGTGGCCATCGGAAACTCCATGCGGATCATTGGCAATATATGCCAATCCGGCTGACGTGTCGACGGTCCTGTTCAGAACCTGCTCTCCACCCAGCCCGACACGATCCGCCCCGGCACGGCGTCGATGGCTCGCTCGGCATCCCGCGCCAGATCGAGCCGCTTGCGCAGCTTGACCTGCGGCACCAGCAGGAAGATCGGCACCGTGGTCAGCCCGCGTCTGGTCTTCGATCTTGACGCCACTGCGCGTCCCTTGCTGTTGAGCCGCCCCTCGGCCACCAGCAGGCTCGGGCCCCGGCGGCGATAGATGAAGCGCAGCCTCAGCCCCGTGCGGCGCTCCCATTCGCCTGGGGTGATCCGGCCGCCGCGGGTGGATTTGCCCGCGGCCGGGGTGGGGATGGCCAGCCAGAAGCCGTTGCGCGACCGGATCAGCGGCCCCGTGTCATGCGCGCCGACGATGACCGGAGCGTTCGACCAGACCAGCGCCGCGGCGTTCAGGCTTTCGCCGCCCTTGGGATAGGTCGCGAGCCGGATCGAGTTGCCAAGCCGGGTGCCAAGGCCCGCGCCGGTGATCTGGCCGCGCCAGGCGGATTTGAGGCCCGCGCCCGCCTCGCGCATGGCGGTGGTGACGGCCCTTTCACCGGCAGCGATTTCCGCCTGCATCAGGGCGGCGAGGTCGGGGCTGATGCTGATCTTCAGTTTCATCGCGGTTCACGCCGGGCGGAGATCGAGGGTCCAGATCAGCCGTTCCCGGTCGCGCAGCGGTTCCCCCTGGATGACATGGCTGTCGGCACCGATGACGATCACGTCGCCCGGCCGTGGGGCGGGCAGGTCGGCGACGCGCACGTCCACCACCGTCGTGTCGCTGACGAAGCGGCCCGCGCCGAAGTCGGTGACGCGATCCGGGGCGCGGCGGATGACGCGGATCGGGCGTTCCTCGGAGGTGGTGGCCGAGATCCAGAGGGCCGGGGCCGCCATGGTGGCATGGGTGAAGATGCGGTCCATGGCGGCGGCAAAGGCGGACATGGGCGGTTTCCGTCAGTTCGACGTGTGCAGACGGATCGCCAGCCGCGGCCGCTTGTTCACCGGCAGGATGTGAACCGGCGTGCAAAATTGACCCCGTAACGGGGTAATCGGCTTCCAAAAATGACCCCCTTACGCTGATGGTCATGATGCCTCCGAGGCTATCGGGGGGCACAGTGTGGGATGCTGGTTGTGGAGACGATTGCGAAGATCCGCCGGGCGTATTTCCAGGACAAGAAGTCGATCAAGCATATCTGCCGAGAGCTGCGGGTATCGCGGAACACGGTTCGGAAGGTGATCCGGTCCGGCGCAACGGAGATGACTTACGAGCGAACCGTCCAACCGCAGCCGAAGATCGGTCCCTGGAAAGGCAAGCTCGACGAGATGCTGGCGGCGAATGCGCGCAAGCCGAAGCGCGAGCGGCTGACCCGCATCCGGATTTTCGAAGAGCTCAGGGCCCTCGGATATGACGGCGGCTACGACGCGGTCCGACGCTATGCGGCTTCGTGGTCGCAGGCGGAGCAGGAAGCGTCAGCCGCCGCCTATGTGCCACTGAGCTTCGATCCGGGTGAAGCCTACCAGTTCGACTGGAGTCACGAGGTCGTTCTGATCGACGGCGTGACCACCACGGTGAAGGTGGCTCACGTCCGGCTTTGTCATAGCCGGATGCTGTTCGTCCGGGCCTACCCGCGAGAGACGCAGGAAATGGTGTTCGATGCCCATGACAAGGCCTTTGCCTTCTTCGGCGGCGCCTGTGCGCGTGGGATCTACGACAACATGAAGACGGCGGTGGACACGATCTTCGTCGGCCGCGACCGCGCGTATAATCGCCGGTTCCAGCAGATGTGCGGACACTACCTTGTCGATCCCGTCGCCTGCACCCCCGCGTCCGGCTGGGAGAAGGGACAAGTAGAGAACCAGGTTGGCGTTGTCCGGCGGCGGTTCTTCGTGCCGCGGCCGCGCTTCAAGAGCTACGCGGAACTCAACGCCTGGCTTCAGGATCGCTGTATTGCCTGGGCCAAGGCCCATCCGCACCAGGAATTGCGTGATCGGACAATCTGGGACGTGTTCCAGGATGAGCGGGCGAGCCTGGTGCCCTACGTCGGCCCTTTCGACGGATTCCATGCCGTGCCGGCCTCGGTGTCCAAGACCTGCCTCGTTAGGTTCGACAAGAACCGCTACTCGGTCGATGGTCGCGCCGTCGGCCGTCCGGTCGAGATCCGCGCCTATGCCGAGCGGGTCGAGGTCTGGCAGGACGGCAAGATCGTCGGCCGGCACGACCGCGCCTTCGGGCGCGACAAGGCCATCTATGACCCGCTGCACTACATCCCGGTGCTGGCCCGCAAGCCCGGCGCCCTTCGAAACGGCGCTCCCTTCAAGGAATGGGAACTGCCGCCGGCGATACGACGCGTCCAGCGTAAGCTGGGGCGCGTGCCGAACGGTGACCGTCAGATGGTCCAGATCCTGAGCATGATCCCAACGGATGGACTGGAAGCCGTCGAGGCTGCCTGCGTCGAGGCCCTGACCGAAGGCGCCCCGGCGGCATCGGTCGTTCTGAACATCCTGGCCCGACATCGCGAGCCACCACCTCCGTTGACCATCGCCACGCCGGACGCGTTGCGCCTGACCTGCGAGCCCGTGGCCGACTGCAAACGCTACGACAGCCTCAGGAGACCCCGCCATGGAAAGATCACAGGTGCTGGACGCGATGGGCCAGTTGAAGCTCTACGGCATGAAGGCCGCCTACGATGAGATCATCGCCACGGCGGTGAAGCGACAGCACGAACCGCAGCAAATCGTGGGCGACCTGCTGAACGCCGAGATCAGCGAGAAACAAGCTCGCTCGATCAAATACCAGATGACCATCGCCAAGCTGCCCTTGGCCAAGGAAGTCGACGAGTTCAGCTTCGAAGACACGCCCGTAAACGAAACGCTGGTGCGCGATCTGGCCTCCGGAGAGTTCCTCGAGCATCAGCGTAACGTCGTCCTCATCGGCGGCACCGGGACCGGCAAATCCCACCTTGCCGTCAGCATCGCCCGGGCCTGCATCCGCCGTGGCAAGCGCGGCCGCTTCTTCAACGTCGTGGACCTGGTGAACAAGCTGGACGCCGAAGCCCGCGCCGACCGACAGGGACGCACTGCGGATCTCCTGTGCCGCCTCGACTTCCTGATCCTCGACGAGTTGGGATATCTGCCGTTCGCCCAGACGGGTGGCCAGCTCCTGTTCCACCTCATCAGTCGCCTTTACGAACGCACCTCGATCATCGTGACGACGAACCTCGACTTCGGCGAATGGCCGACCGTCTTCGGAGACGCGAAGATGACAACGGCGCTCCTCGACCGACTGACCCATCACTGTGACATCGTCGAGACCGGCAACGAGAGCTGGCGCTTCAAGACGCGGGAATGACCGAGACGCCGCTGGCCCGATCCGGTTGCGCTGTATGGAGGCTACACCGCATCGGGCCAGCTACCCGTGCTGACCAAGCGGGGTCATTATTGGGCGCCGAAAGGGGGTCAAAGTTGCGTGCCGATTGACAGGCTTGGCCTTCGACGGCCGGGCCCGCCCCGCGGCAATCTTGTTCAGGAGCTTCTCGACATCGGCCTTGGTGATCTCCGTCACCAGCTTCTTGTTCCAGTCGGGTCCGACCAGCTTGTGCATGATGGTGTGATGGTCGGCCGCGCTGCGGGGCGCGAGGTTGGGCGTGTGTTCTGCCAGATACTGTTCGATCAGGTCGCTGATCCGAGGCGCCTCCCGCGCCGCCTGGCGCTGGCTGAGGGGATCACCCCCCTCGTCGATCTCGCGCCGCAGCTGCTTGGCCCGTTCCCGGGCGGCCGTCGCGGTCCATTCCGGCCAGCGCCCGATGGTCATCCGCCGCTGGCGCCCTGCAACCCGGTAGTCCAGCGTGAAAGCCCGGTTTCCGGAAGGGTAGATGGTGATCGAGAACCCCCGGACATCCGTGTCGAAGATCTGGTAGTCCCGCCCCAGGTTTGCCGCCTCGCGGACGGTTTTCTCATTCAGTTTCAGCCTCTTGACCATGCATCCCTCCGTCTTGCTCGTCCTGACATGAGGCGTGGATTCGCGCCCGGATCAAGGCAAGCATGGCGGGAGGACCGGAAAGGAGGCGGAGACCGGAAGTGAGGCGGGGAGGGGCGTTCCGGCCTCGAGCCGATGACCACTGTTCTGCCAATCAGCAGTGCGATGACCAAGTTTCACTGAGGGAGAGCAGGGGGCACCGTTTTCACCGATCCCAGAAGATCCTCCGCGAACGCTGGGGTTCGAACCACATGCGCGATTAGACTGGAAAAGGCAGAGAAGATGTTCAAGGATACCAACGAGGTGCCTCTGAGGACAGACCGTTATGGGATTACAAGAAGAGATAAGTGTGGCCCGGCAGCGGGTTGTGACTGACGGCTATGACATGTCAATCGGGGAAGTAATTAATCTATACAGGAATGATGAGCTCGTTATTGCGCCCGCGTTTCAACGACTCTTTAGATGGGATGATGAACGAAAAACTCGTTTCGTTGAGTCTATTATTTTAGGCATACCGTTTCCACCTATCTTTGTCCATCAGGACGAAAAGGGTGTATGGGAGCTCATTGATGGTCTCCAGCGCATATCCACCATCCTTCAGCTTACTGGTGATCTCAAGGGTGAGCGTGCGGTGCTGCTCGGCCCGCTCGTTCTAAACGGGACAAAATTTCTTCCAAGCCTAAGTGGCAAGCGCTGGAACGAGTCGGCAGAAGGTGTTGGGGATGGCCTGGGAACCAGCACCCAGCTGTGGATTAAACGAGCGCGTATTCGTGTCGAAATACTCCAGGCGGGAAGTTCACCTACAGCCAAATATGAGTTGTTCCAACGGTTAAACACCGGGGGGGCAGATCTGAGTCCGCAGGAGGTGCGGAACAGTATCGCAGTCTCGATCGATAACACATTCTTCGATTGGCTGGTTAGATTGTCAAAGACCCCTTCATTCATCGCAACAACTCGTCAAACAGCATCAGCGATTGAGGCGCAGGCGGGGGTCGAACTTGTGCTGCGCTTTCTTGCATTTCGGAATATCCCGTACCAGAGCGGCCTCGACGTCCATGAGTACCTTGACGGGGCAATGATCGAATTGGCGAGCGACGCTGCTTTTGATAGGAATGCCGAGGAGCAAGTATTCATTCGGACATTTGATTTCCTAAATGAAGCGCTTGGTGAAAGCGCATTCCAAAGATGGGATGGGCAGATTTTCTCAGGAAAATTCCTGATGTCAATATTCGAAGTCCTTGCCAGTGGTTTGTCAAAAAACCTCGCTGCTTACGACTTGATGCAATCTAAAGACCGTTGTGAAAAGATAACTGAGAAAGCCAAGTCGCTGAATAATGATCCGACTTTCTCTGAAAACTCAGGTGCTGGGGTGAGGGGTACTACGCGGCTAACGAAACTGCTCCCCATCGCAGAAGCGCTAATCAAGCCCTGAGGTTGGTATGGCAGAAGTCCGAACGCTTACCAACCTGCAGGATGCGATGGATCAAGAACTTGGATGGCGCATAAAGGAGATCAGCACGTTCAAGATTGAGGCCGCAAAGGGGGGAGCGGGAGCCAAAGCCTTTACCCGAGCTGGCGTAGCACTTCTTTACGCGCATTGGGAGGGGTTCATTAAGAAATCCGCAGAGTTATACTTAGAATTCGTCTCCAATCGCGGTTTGCGCTATGAGGAGTTGACGACATGTTTTGTTGTATTTGGCCTTAAGGGAAAGTTAAATACCGTAGTGACCTCAAGAAAGGCGGGACCAAATATTGAGGCAGTGGACTTTATCAGGGGAGCTCTCGGCCAGGTTGCGATACTCAAGCTGTCTGGGGCAATCAATACAGAGTCGAATCTTTCATCTGGTGTTTTTGAGAATATTGCTAAATCGGTAGGAGTTTTAACCTCCCCGTATGAGACGAAGTTCAACTTAATTGATTCGAGTCTTGTTGATCGTCGAAATAAGATTGCGCATGGTGAATACCTTGATCTTAAATCTAGTGATTTCAGTGGCTTGGCGGATGATGTCTTGGATTTGATGCGACACTTCAAGAATGACATACTGAACGCCGCTGTTACAGAGGCGTATAAGCGCGCTGCGTAGCTGAGCGTTCTTGAGCTTTGTGTAAGAGGAAGAAAATGCCGAGTTAAGCCGATGATTTCCTTTGCCGCTCTTAGCCTTAAGCAGGTGGACAGCTGTTGCGAAGCGATCGTGTCTGGATCTTCGACGGGATGATTGTGCTTTCACGTTCGTCGGCATGTCCACCTCAACGCCACCTCAACCGGTACCTGCCGTCGAGAGTCGCTGGAAGCCACGAATCGTGCTCTGTTGCCAATCAATGACGCTCATCAACGGTCTAAGAAATCACGGATTTTCGTCCTACTTCTGCCAACCGTTTGAATTGGAACGAACCTTTCAGGTATGTGTTGCCCGGCTCATAACCTGAAGGTCGTAGGTTCAAATCCTACCCCCGCAACCAAGAAATTCCTTATATTACAGCTACTTAAGCCTCCTCCGGGAGGCCTTTTGCATTCGCGCTCCAGCCGCTCCGGAAGGTGGCGCTGACGCCGGCGCAGCTGTCGATGCTCCTGGAAGGGATCGACTGGCGCGCGCCGGAGCGGACCTGGAGGCCCTTGGCGGCAGGCTAATCCAAGGGGCATGCAATCGCAGGATTCCCACAAGGAATCCCGTGAGATAGACTTCTCCCATGCTCGATCACACCCTGACCCTGCCGGACGACCCCGAGGAGCTTCGCAGCTTCACCGCGCGGCTTCTGGCCGAGGTGAAGGCGCAGGCGATCCTGATCGAGAAGCTGCGCCACCAGTTGGCCGGGCACCGGGCGCAGCGGTTCGGAGCCTCGTCGGAGACGGCCGAGCAGCTGCAACTGGCGCTCGAGACCAGCGAGATCGCCGCTGCCGCGATGACGGCGCGGATGAAGCTGCCGGACATCGAGGAGAAGGACCGCCCCAAGCGCCGGCCGATCCCGGATCACATCCCGCGGATGGAAGTGGAACTGACCCCGGGCGCCGAGGCCTGCGCCGATTGCGGCGGGCGGCTGCGCCGGATCGGCGAGGATGTGACCGAAGAGCTGGAGTATGTGCCGGGACGCTTCATCGTGAACCGGATCGTGCGGCCCCGGCTGACCTGCGCCTGCTGCGAACGGTTCGTCCAGGCCCCGCTGCCGACGCGCCCCATCGAGCGCGGCCGTCCCGGGCCTGGCCTGCTGGCCCATGTCCTGGCCAGTAAATATGCCGACCATCTTCCCCTCTATCGCCAGAGCCAGATCTTCGAGCGCGAAGGTATCGACCTCGACCGCTCTACTCTGGCGGACTGGGTCGGCAAGACCACCGCCCTGCTGGAACCGCTGTCCGAGGCCATCGGGCGCCATGTCCTGTCGGCCGAAGCGATCTTCGTGGATGACACGCCCGTTCAGATGCTGGCGCCGGGCACCGGCAAGACCCAGACCGCGCGGCTCTGGACCTATGCCCGTGACGAGCGCCCCTGGGGCGGGGATGCTCCACCAGCGGCATGGTATCGGTTCTCCGGCGACCGGAAGGGCCAGCACCCCAAGGATCACCTCGCCCGGTTCCGCGGCTGGATGCATGCCGATGGCTATGCCGGGTTCGAGGACCTCTATCGCTCCGGAGCCATCCGCGAAGTTGCCTGCATGGCTCATGTCCGGCGCAAGTTCGTCGACATCCACCGGTCGCAGGCGTCCCCCATCGCCGAAGAGGCCATCGCCCGGATCGCCCAGCTCTACGCCGTCGAGAAGGAGGCCCGAGGCTCGCCGCCTGACCCTCGCGCGCAACTCCGCCGCGCCCATGCCGCCCCGGTCTTCGACGATCTCGAGGTCTGGCTGGCCATGCAGCTCACCACGATCTCGGGTAAATCCCCACTCGCGGCCGCCATCCGCTATGCGCTAACTCGCATGGAGCGCCTGCCCCCTACCTTGATCACGGCATCCTCGAGCTCGACAACAACGCCGCCGAACGCGCAATGCGCGCCATAGCCCTCGGGCGGAAGAACTACCTCTTCTTCGGATCAGAAGCGGGCGGCAAGACAGCTGCCATCGCCTACACGCTGATCGAAACCGCCAAGCTCAACGCAATCGATCCCCACGCCTGGCTCGCCGACACCATCGCCCGCATCCCAGACTACAGGATCACCAAGGTCGACGACCTGCTGCCCTGGCGATGGAACGGGTAGCGGTCAGGCCGGACGGTTACCGTCATGATGATGAGGACGGAGTTTCTCCATGGATGCTGCATTGGAGGTTCTCCCGGTCGGCGGCCGAGGTCGTCGGAACCGGAAGTGGCAGGATGAGGTAAATGCGCGGATTGTGGCGGAAACGCTGCTGCCGGGGGCAACGGTGAATGAAGTGGCACGCCGGCACGGCTTGCCGGTAAACCATGTGTCATCGTGGCGGACGCTGGCGCGGAAAGGGCATCTGGTTCTGCCTGCGCCGGTCGACCCGGTTGATGAGGCCTGGGGGGAGACGCGGGTGCCGCGGTACGCCCCGAGATTGTCGCCGGCGCGGTGGTGATCCGCCTGGAAACCGGGGCTACGGCGGATCGGATTGCCTCGGTCGTGCGTGCCTTGGCGACCGGCCCATGATGTTCCCGTCGAACCGGGTGCGGGTCATGGTCGCGACCAGGCCCGTCGACTTCAGGAAGGGGCATGACGGGCTGGCTGCGCTGGTGTCAGCCTTGCTGCGCAAGGATCCCTTTACCGGCATGGTCCCTCGCCATGGTGCTCGAACCAGTGGCGCATCATGGCTCGATGTTCCGTTCGCGCCGGGCAGACCGGCTGAAACCTTTATATTGGGACGGTACCGGTCTGGTGATGGCCTACAAGCGGCTGGAGGACACGACCTTCACCTGGCCGCGATCAAGGACGGGGTAATGGCGCTGAACCATGCGCAATTCGAGGCGCTGTTTGCCGGTCTGGACTGGCGCCGCGTCAAGGCGTTGGACGTGTGCCCGCCGGCTGCGGCAGAGTGAATCAACCATTTGGTTTTGCATGATTTTTCTGGAGTTTGATGATAGCGTCAGGCCATGCAGGCCATCCCCGCTCTTGATCTGCCCGCCATCCCGACCGCGCAACGCGCGGCGGTTCAGGCATTGATGGAGCAGGTGGCGGCACTGACGAAAATCACCCGGAGGCAAGAGCACCTGATCGCCGAGCTGAACCACGCCCTGCATGGCAAGCGGTCGGAAAAGCTGACCGAGGATGAACGGCAGCTGGCCTTCGAGGACTTGTCCATCGCGCTGGCCGAGGTCGAGGCCGAGAAGGAAACACGCACAGCCAAAGCAGAGAGCGGGGGCGACCAGGCCCGCGCCCAGGCGCACCATCGGAAACCTGCCGGCCACGCTGCCCCGCCTCGAGGAAGTCATCGAGCCCGACAGCCTGATCTGGTCGCTATTGGGAGCGCCATTGGTCCGAGCGACAATGGCGACGCGGCTGCGGTGTCATGCTCAAGATGGGCGAAGACCGCTCGGAGCGCCTGGACATCGTGCCGGCGCAGTTGCGCGTCATCGTCACCCTGCGCCCGAAATATGCTTGCCGGACCTGCACCGACGGGGTGACGCAGGGCGAGCCATTGAAGGCGCCATCGGTTCAAGCCGAATGGCGAGCGCGCCCTCGCATCTGATCGCGGGCGGGCTGCCAACCGAGGCGACGCTCGCCCATGTGCTGGCGAAGCCAAGTATGCGGACCATCTGCCGTTATACCGCCAAAGCCAGATCCTGGCGCGGGCGGGCCTTGAGCTGCACCGCGCCCTGCTGGCCGATTGGGTCGGCAAGGCTGCGTTCCACCTGAAGCCCGTGGTGGACCGGCTGGCCGAGCATCTGGGGCGATCGGGGTCAAGCTGTTCATGGACGAAACCACCGCCCCGGTGCTGGACCCGGGGCGCGGGACGGACAAAGACCGGATATTTCTGGGCGCTCGCCCGCGATGACCGCCCCTGGGGCGGCGAGGACCCGCCCGGCGTGGTCTGCTCTCAGCCCCGGGCCGCGCGGGCGAGAATGCAGAGTGTATCCTGCAGGGCTGTGACGGCATCCTGCAGCTCGATGGCTACACCGGCTACAACCCTTGACGCGCCCCTCCCGGACAGGTGGCACGCCGATTACCGTCGCCCATTGCTGGGCATAAAGGATGCAACTGTCTGCAGAGTTCAGCCCCGCGCTTGCTGCGGCGTGACATTTTCAGGAAACGCCGTGCGGAAAGCGATGAGCGTCTTGCAGGCCTGTTCGACCCTTTGGATCCTGGCGAAGGCGTCGATATTTACCCCCCAGCGGCGGGCGTTGTAGATCTGCGGGATCAGCACGCAATCGGCCATGCCGGGCCGGTCGCCATGGCAGAACCGCCCGGCGAAGCCCGGATGGTCCAGCAGCCGCTCGACGGCCTCCAGGCCGCGGGCGATGTTCTCGCGGTTCCAGGCGGCGCGCGCCTCGGACCCGGCCAGGGCCTCGACCCGATCCAGCACCCGCAGGTTCGAGACCGGATGGATATCGCAGGCCACGGCCAGGGCCAGCGCCCGGACATGGGCGCGGGCCGCGGCACCTTCGGGCAGCAGCGCCGGTTCGGGCCGGGTCTCCTCCAGATATTCGATGATCGCCAGCGACTGGGTCAGCACCCGGCCGTCGATCTCCAGCGCCGGCACCAGGCCTTGCGGGTTGACCCGCAGGTTCGCCGCGCCGCGCTGTTCGCCCGCGACCAGATCCACCGCCACCCGCCGATAGGCGATGCCCTTCAGCGCCAGCGCGATCCGCACCCGATAGGAGGCCGAGGAGCGCCAATAGTCGTGCAGCACGACGCTCATGGCTGCGCCGGCAGGATAGTGCCGGTGCAGGGGCCGAAGCCGATGCGGTAGCCATCACCTTGTGCTTCGGCAAAGAGCCCGATCTCGTCCCCGTCTTGGAGGAAGGTGCGGCTTTCGCCATTGACCGTGACCGGCGCCTTGCCGCCTCCGGTCATCTCCAGCAGCGCCCCGGTCTGCTCGCGGCCCGGCCCCGAGATCGTGCCCGAGCCCAAGAGGTCGCCGACCCGCATCGGGCAGCCGGAACTGGTGTGATGCGCCAGCTGCTGGGCGCTGGAGTAATACATGACGTTGTAATTCGTCTGCCCCATGACCTGGCCGTTCATGGTCCAGCCGATCTTCAGGTTGTAAAGGCCGGGGCAGCGTTCCTGCAGATAGGGCAGCAGCGGGTTCGCCCGCTCGGCCCCCGGGCAGCGGAACGGCTCCAGCGCCGCCTGGGTCACGATCCAGGCGCCGATGGTGGTGCCGAGCGCCTTGGACTGGAACGGCCCCAGCGGCTGGTATTCCCAGGCTTGCACATCGCGCGCCGACCAGTCGTTCAGCAGCACATAGCCGAAGATCATGTCCTCGGCCTGATCGACGCTGATGCGTTCGCCCATGGTGCTGTCAGCCCCCACGATGGCGCCCAGCTCCAGTTCCAGGTCCAGCCTGCGGCAAGGCGCCCATTCCGGCCCGGCCTCGCCCTTCAACTGACCCATCGGACGGCGGATCGGCGTGCCCGAGACCACGACCGAGGACGCCCGGCCGTTATAGCCGATGGGCATATGCGTCCATTGCGGCGGCAGGGCGTTCTCGGGGCCGCGAAACAGCACGCCGACGTTGAAGGCATGGTTCTTCGAGGCGTAGAAATCGGTGAATTCCGTGACCCGGATCGGCAGGTGCATCTGCGCATCAGACATGGCGACCAGCGGCAGGTCTGGCGTCGCGCCCTCGGCGAGCAGTTCGGTCAGCCGCGCCCGCACTGCGTCCCAACGCGCCCGGCCAAGCGCCATGAAGCCGTTGAGTGCCGGCTGCGCGAACGCCCCGCCCGCATCGACCAGCCCGCGCGCTTCGCATTCGGCCAGGTCGAGGATCAGGTCGCCGATGGCCACCCCGCAGCGCGGCGCATCGCCCGACACGGAGAACACCCCGTAGGGCAGGTTGTTCAGGGGAAAGGGGCAGTCCGGCCGATTGGCGCTTTCCACCCGAGACCGCAGCAAGGCCATGCGCATCTTCCTTCTTTCTTGTGAAAATATCCCACGGGGGTTGCCGGCTGGTGCGCCACTGGTTCGAGGACCAGCCGGCGACGAGTGTGAAACGCCCGGCCTTCGGGGTCCCCGGACCCCCGGTGCGCCTCACTTCACGCCTGGCGTTCCGTCGAACTTCTTCTCGAGCCGGTTCCAGACCTCGATATAGTCCTTCTGCATCGGGGCCTCGCGTGCGGCAAATTCGGTGAGGTGCTGGGGGAAGCGGGTCTCGAACATGAAGCTCATGGTCTCCTCCAGCTTCTCGGGCTTCAGTTCCGCGTTGGAGGCCCCCTCGAAGGCGTCGCGGTCGGGGCCATGCGGCAGCATGCAATTGTGCAGGCTGATGCCGCCCGGCGCGAAGCCCTGCGGCTTGGCGTCGTAGATGCCGTAGATGTTGCCCATCAGTTCGGACATGATGTTCTTGTGATACCAGGGCGGGCGGAAGGAATGCTCGGCCACCATCCAGCGTTCCCGGAACAGCACGAAGTCGATATTCGCCGTCCCCTCTTGCCCCGAGGGCGCGGTCAGCACGGTGAAGATCGACGGATCGGGATGGTCGAACAGGATCGCGCCCACCGGCGAATAGGTGCGCAGGTCGTATTTGTAGGGGCAATAGTTGCCGTGCCAGGCCACCACGTCCAGCGGCGAATGGTCGATCCAGGTCTCGTGGAACCGGCCGCACCACTTGATCACCACGCGCGAGCGCGCCTCGCGGTCCTCGAAGGCGGCGACCGGGCATTTGAAGTCGCGCGGATTGGCCAGGCAATTGGCGCCGATCGGGCCGCGGTTCGGCAGGTCGAACTTCTGGCCGTAATTCTCGCAGACGAAGCCGCGGGCCGGGCCCTCCAGCACCTCGACGCGATAGACCAGGCCGCGCGGCAGGATGGCGATCTCCTTCGGCTCCAGGTCGATCACCCCCAGTTCGGTGCAGAAGCGCAGCCGGCCCTCTTGCGGGACGACCAGCAATTCGCTGTCGGCCGAGAAGAAATATTCATCCTGCATCGACCGCGTGACCAGGTAGACATGCGACGCCATGCCGACCTGGATGTTCACGTCGCCGGCCGTGGTCATGGTGCGCATGCCGGTGATCCAGGTCAGCTCCTCCTCCGGGACCGGGATCGGATCCCAGCGATACTGGCCCAGGCTGACGATGTCGTCGCGCAGGTTCGGCGCCGTCTTCCAATGGGGCAGATCGATCACCGCGAAATCGCCGGTATGGCGGACCGAGGGCCGGATGCGATAGCACCAGGTCCGCTCGTTCTGGCCGCGCGGCGCGGTGAAGGCGGTGCCCGACAGCTGCTCGGCATAAAGCCCGTATTCGCATTTCTGCGGGCTGTTCTGGCCCTGCGGCAGGGCGCCGGGCAGGGCCTCGGTCTCGAAATCGTTGCCGAAGCCGGGCATGTAGCCCGGATGCGTGCCGGTGGCGACGGTGGCGCGGGTCATCCCGCGCGGCAGGTCGGGGGTCATGGCGGCTCCTCCTCGGTCGGCATCATTGCTGATGCAACGAATATGCCGTTGCATCGGCAACGATGTCAACGCCGATCTGCGGCCCGGCCGATCTTTGTTGCGGACGCAACGGCTTTCTGCTGTTCTGCCGGCCAAGGAGAAGCGCATGTCATTCGATCTGGACCGTTTCCTGCCCTATCGCCTGTCGGTCGCCGCCGCCCAGGTCAGCCGCCGCTTTGCAGCCCGCTACGCGGCCGAGGCGGGGCTGAGCATTCCCGAATGGCGGGTTCTGGCGCATCTGGCCCATTCCGGCGCGGTGAGCGTGCGCGACATCAACGCGCGGGTGCATCTGGACAAGTCGGTGGTCAGCCGGGCGGCTGCGCGGCTGCAAGAGGCGGGCTGGGTGCGCAAATCGGGCAACGCGGCCGACCGCAGGCTGGTGGTGCTGGAGCTGACGCCCGAGGGCCGGGCGCTGATGGCACGGCTCGAAAGGATCGCCGAGGCCTTCCAGGCCGAACTGCTCGCCGAGCTGGGACCGGATGCCGCGGCGCTGCGCCGGGCGCTGGCGAAAATCTCTGGAGCAGAAGCATGATCGACTGTCGTCTTGGTCCGGAAAACTCCATTTTAACAGGTTACCCGAGAGACGATTTCCTTCATGGCGATCCGAATGGCACAGGTCCTGCGGTATCTGGGTCATGCCGACGAATGGCGAAGCTACAGGCAGGTCAAGCTGATGTCCCAGCTGCGATTCCCGATCTGATGGTCGGACCTGATGTGCTGATGCGGCAAGGATCTTGTCGGTGAAGCTCCATCGCGGGCAGCAAAGCATAGCCTGCGCCCAGCCAGAGGATCAGCCCGCGATAACGATCATCCCGTCCCGGATGCTGACCGGCACGGGGTCCAGACCACACTCGGCACCTTCGATCGCCTCCCCCGAGAGGATGTCGAAACGCGCGCCATGGGCGGTGCACATCAACTTGGTTCCGTCTGCAGACAGCAGCTGGTCGCCATGATAGTCGAGCGGCAGGTACTGATGCGGGCAGGCATTCACATAGGCCAGCAGCTCTTCACCGATGCGGACCACCAGCATCGGGAACGAGCCCCTGCTGGTGGTCACGGACAGCGACAGAACGCCCTCTACTTGCGTCTCGGCGCAGACTGGGGTGCCCGCCGTAGGGGCGGAGGAGTAATCGGTCCAAGCCATTGAACGATCCTGGAGAGAAACCCGCCTGCAGGCGCAGGCGGGTTTTACGATGCCGATTTATTCGGCCGGATCGGCGTGCAACACGCCGCGGCGGATCTGGTCCTCTTCGATGGATTCGAACAGGGCGCGGAAATTGCCCTCGCCGAAACCGTCATCGCCCTTGCGCTGGATGAACTCGAAGAAGATCGGCCCGATCACCGTCTTCGAGAAGATCTGCAGCAGCACCCGGGTCGTGCCGCCGCCCACGACCCCCTCGCCGTCGATCAGGATGCCGTGCTTCTTCATGCGCTCGATGGGCTCCTGATGGCCTTTCACCCGGCGATGCGACATCTCGTAATAGGTGTCCGGCGGTCCGGGCATGAACGCCATGCCAGCCGCGGCGATGCGGTCCGTGCCGGCATAGATGTCCTCGGAGGCGATGGCGATGTGCTGGATGCCCTCGCCCTTGTATTCGCGCAGATATTCCTCGATCTGGCTGTGGTCGTCGGTGGATTCGTTGATCGGGATGCGGATCTTGCCGTCGGGCGAGGTCAGCGCCCGGCTGACCAGGCCGGTCTGCTTGCCCTTGATGTCGAAATACTTGATCTCGCGGAAATTGAACGTGTCGTGGTAGAACTTGTACCAGGTGTCCATGTTGCCGCGGATGACATTGTGGGTCAGGTGGTCGAGATAGTAGAAGCCGAAGCCCTCGGGGCGCGGGTTCGGTTCGGCCAGCCAGTCATAGTCCGCATCATAGGCGCTGCCGGCATCGCCGTAGCGGTCGATGAAATAGAGCAGCGAGCCGCCGATGCCGTAGACCGCCGGCGCGTCGATGGATTTGCCCGCCCCGGTATATTCCTCGGCGCCCAGATCCAGCGCCCGCTTCAGCGCCACCTGCGCATCGACCACGCGCCAGGCCATGGCGGGGGCGCAGGGGCCGTGGTCCTTGACGAAACCCGCCGCATGGCTGTCCGGGTCGGCATTCAGCAGATAGTTGATGTCGCCCTGGCGATAAAGCGTGATGTCCTTGCGCTTGTGCTTCGCCACCGGGACGAAGCCCATCTGGCGAAAGATGCGGTCCAGCACCCCGGGCTGCGGATGGGCGAATTCGACGAATTCGAACCCGTCGGTACCGGCGGGATTGCCGGCGCTGATCGTGGCTTTGGGGGCGTCATGCGGGAACGGTCCCATAATTTCCTCCTGTTCGCTCCATGTGCAGGAATGTGACACAATGTCGCTGCAAGGGGGTTGCAAATTTTGCGGAATCCACGCCATATTCGCATGAGATAAGCATATTGAACCGGATTCTTGCGCGAAATGAATCTTGATGGCTTTGACATCGCGATACTTGTTGCATTGCAGGCCGATGGCGCGATGACCAATGCCGCCCTGTCCGAGCTGGTGAACCTGTCGCCCTCGCAATGCTCGCGCAGGCGGGCGGCGCTTGAACAGGCCGGCGTCATCGAAGGCTATTCGGCACGGCTCAATGCGGCCAGGCTCGGCTATGGGCTGCGCGCCATCATTCGGGTGAACCTGTCCAGCCACGGCCAGCGGAAAGACGACGATTTCGCCCGCTTCGTCGCCGCGCATCCGCAGATCCGCTCGGCCTTTTCGGTGTCCGGCGACGCGGATTACGTGCTCGACGTCAGGGTCCGCGATCTGGAGGCGTTTTCGGATTTCATCCATCGCCACCTGCTGCCGCAGCCGCAGGTCGCCCAGGTGCGCTCCGAGATCGTGCTCAGGACGCTCAAGGACGAAAAGGGCGTCGCGCCCGGTCTGGTCGCGACGTCCGATCCAGGCTGATGCGAGCTCAGATCTCGGCGAGGCCGGTTGTGAAGCGCCGCCAGTTCGCCACATAGCTCGCTGCCGATGGTGGCCGGAAAACCTGGATCGGCATGGATCATCGCGTGTTCCTGGATGTTGGTGCGCGCGCCCACCAAGATCGGTTCGTTGTCGCCGCGCAGGACCGCGCCGGACCAGATGCCGACCTCGGGGCCGGGCGTGACAGCCACCACCACCGTGGCAGACGGCGCGATCCAGTAGTTGCCCCCGGCCGGCAGCCGGGGCCGGCGGTCATTCGGCCTGTAGAGGCTCATCCCGCTGTCCTCAGAACTTGTAGCCGGCGACGCGCGGCAACCATGTCGCCAGTTCGGGCACCGCCATGATCGTGAGGATGCCGCCGATCATCAGCAGCACGAAGGGCGCCGCGCCGCGGATCACCGTCGAGAGCGGGCTGCCGGTGATGCCCTTGATGACGAACAGGTTCATGCCCACCGGCGGGGTGATCATCGCCAGTTCCAGATTGATCATCAGCAAGACGCCGTACCAGATCGGGTCGATGTTCAGCGCGATCATCGAGGGCAACAGGATCGGCGTGGTGATCAGGATAATGGCGATGCTTTCCAGAAACATCCCCATCACAAAGATCATCGCCATGACCACGAGGATGAACAGCGTGGGCGTCAGGTTCAGCGCAATGATCAGTTCGGAGACCTGGTTCGGCAGGCGAAGGATGGTGATCGCATTGCCGAAGACCGCCGCGCCCGCGATGATGGCGAAGACCATCAGCGAGGTCAGCACCGTGTCGCGCAGGCAAAGGCCCAGATTGCGCAAGCCCAGATTGCGATAGGCCAATATCCCGACCAGCAGTGCGTAAAGGCAGCCGATGGCAGCGGCCTCGGTCGCCGTGAAGATACCGAAATAGATCCCGCCCATCACTACCGGAGGCATCAACAGCGCCCAGATCGACTTGTGCATGGCGCGCCACACCGACAGCCAGCCGGGGAAGGGCGCCTGGTCGATCCGGCCGGACCGGCGGGCGCTGATCAGGCAGAAGACCGCGAAGACCAGGGCTAGAAGCAGGCCGGGAATGATCCCTGCCAGGAACAGCGCCCCGATCGAGGCGTTGGCCACCACCGCATACAGGATCATCGGTCCCGAGGGCGGGATCAGGATGCCGAGCGTGCCGCCCGCCGCCACCAGCCCAAGCGCGCTGCGTTCGGGAAAGCCGTATCGCTTCATCTGCGGGATCGCCGTCTGGCCGATGGAAACGGCGGTCGCGACCGACGATCCCGAGATCGCGGCGAAGATCGTGCAGCTGAGGATGGTCGCCACACCGATGCCGCCCTTTACATGGCCGATCAGCGTGTTGGCCATCTGGAACAGGTCGTCGACCGCGCCGGACCGGATCATCAGCTGCGCCATCAGGATGAACAGCGGGATGGTCAGCAACACGGGCGAATTGAGATGTGCGAAAACCGTGTCGGCCACGCTTTCGACCGAGCCCTCGGCCAGGAACAGCACCGCCGATCCGGTCAGCAGCAGGGCGGCGAAGATCGGAATGCCCGACAGCAGCAGCGCGATCAGCCCGATGACGATGAGCAGTCCGGTCATTTCGTTTTCTCCTGCATGGTGCGCAGCAACCGCATCAGCGCCGCAAGTCCCAGGACGACGGCGCCGGGAACCATCGGCGCCTGCGCCCACCAGATCGGGATCTCCAGCGGGCCGGTGGAATAGGTGCCGAAGTCGCGGTTGAACAGGACGGTATGCCAGGCCGAGGAGGCAAGGATTGCCGCGCAGACGAGCACGCAGAGCGATGCCCAGATCTCGAGCCCGCGCTTGGCGCCGCGACCAGCCGAGGCGGTCAGGATATCGACCCCGATATGCCGGTCCAGGAGCAGCGCGCTGCCCAACCCGCAAGAGGTGATGGCGACGACCAGATAGCCGGTCAGCTCATCCACGCCGTTCAACGGCGCACCCAGCAGGTAGCGATAGAAGACCGCGATCACTACGGCCGCGAAACCCACCGCCACCAGCGCCGCCGAGACCGCCGCAAGCGTATGGATGGGCCAGGTCAGGAAGGACCAGAGCGATCCGACCCCTTCGCCTCTCAGGCCTTGTCGTTTGGCCGGATGCGTCACCGTCATTGCACCATCCCGTCGACCAGCTTCAGCAGTTCCGTGACGGACTCGCCACCTTCCTTGATGAAAGCCTGATCGAAGGCGGGCTGCATCACGGCACGCAGGGCTTCGTTCTCCTCGGCGGTCGCAACATGCAGCGTCACGCCTTCGGCTTCCAGAAGACCCGGCGCGGCTTCTTCGGCCGCCAGCCCTTCCTCGACCGCCCAGACCGCGGCCTTCCTGCCGGCCTCGTCCAGGGCCGCACGCTGCGCATCGGTCAGGCCCTCGTAAAAGCGCTGGTTCATGTAGCCGTTGAAGAAGACCGATATGATGGGCGTCACCGTCATATGGTCCTGGACCTCGTAATATTTGCGAGCATAGGCAGCGGCCACGTCGGTAAGGGCAGCGTCGATGACACCCGTGGACAGCGCCTGGTAGACTTCGGACCCCGGCATCGAACTGGTTGCTGCTCCCATGGCCGTCAGGCCGGTGTCAAAGGCCGGGTTCAGACCGCGGATCTTGATGCCCCGGAAGTCGGTGGGCGCGGTCAGCGGCTTGCCCTTCGAGGTGAAGACGCTCATCCGGGTCTGAAACAGCCAGGCAATGTTCTTCAGCCGTTTTTCCTCCATCAGCCCTTCCAGATAGGCGGCGGGTTCGGAATCCGGCCAATTGCGCCAGATCTCGGGATCGCTGAAGGCATAGGGGCGCAGCGTCACGTTCATGGCGGGCAGGGTCTTGCCCCACTGGAAGTTGACCGAGAAGGCGCATTCAAAGCTGCCCTTGGCGACGGAGGGAATGTTCTCCTCGGGTTTCGCCAGGGCGTTGGCGCCGAACAGCTGAACATCGAGGTCGCCCTCCGACAGCGTCTCGACCTCGGCGGCCCAGCGTTCGATGACCTTCGCCACCTCGTGCTGCGGCGGCAACTGATGGCTGCAACGGATGGGCGTCACTGCCATCGCCGGAAGCGTGGTCAGGACCAGCAGCGTCGTGCTGGCCAGGATGGTTCGTGCGGGCATTGGGTTCCTCCTCCCCGTGATCGTTGTCGGATCAGGCCGCCTCGGCCTGCCATTTCATCTCCCTGGGCGGGCCGGCTTGCGCCAGGGCGCCGTGAAGCTGTTCTTCGGGCATTTCGCGCGCCAGGATCTCGCGGATGGCGATGACCTCCTCCAGGTCGATGCCGGTGCGGATGCCCGCGGTTTCGAACAGATAAACCAGATCCTCGAAAACCACATTTCCGGTCGCGCCGGGTGCGAAGGGACAGCCACCCAGCCCCCCCAGCGAGGCATCGAAAACCCGCGCCCCGGCATCATGGGCCGCCAGCGCATTGGCAAGGCCCATGCCGCGTGTGTCGTGCAGATGCACGACATAGGGCCGCTTGCCCATCAGCGCGGTCATGCGGCGGCACAGGTGGGCGATCTGGCGCGGCCCTCCATAGCCCACGGTATCCGCGATGCCGACCAGGTCGACGCCCGCATTCAGGCAGAGCTCGGCCAGCCGCTCGACCTCGGCGGGATCGACCGCCCCCGACAGCGAACAACCGGTCGCCATGGCGATGCCCACATTGACCAATGTCGCCGAACCCGCCTCGTCGCGCAGCCGCACGATGTCGGCGATCTCGGCCAGGGATTGCTCGCGCGGACGGCGGGCATTGGCCATATTGTGCGCTTCGGTCGCGGACAGCACCATGGTCAGTTCGCTGACCCCGGCGGCCAGCGCGTCGCGGGCGCCGCGCTCGTTCAGCGCCAGCCCCAACGCATGGGCGCCCAGCCCGTTGACCAGTTCGGTCAATGCGCGCACGTCGGCAAATTGCGGGAAACGGCTGGCGGGAAGGAAGGATCCGACCTCGAAATGCCTCACGCCCGCAGCATGTTCGCGCCGGATCCATTCGGCCTTGGCTTCCGTCGAGGGAAAGCCCTTGGTCAGCTGCAGGCCGTCGCGCAGCCCGACCTCGCGCAGGATCAGCTGCCCGGCGGGATAGACTCGCTTCACATCGCCGACCATTACGCCTTCTCCATCTGCGGCAGGGACGACAGGATCTCGGCCGTGTGTTGGCCGATCGACGGCAGATCGGCGTTGGCCGGCACCGGCGCCGCGCCATCGACCGAGAAGGGCAGGCCCGGGGCGCGGAAATCCTTCTTGTCGGCATAGCGCGAATGAATCAGCCCGCCGGGACGCGTGACATGCGGATCGTCATACATCTCGGCGGGCCGGGCGATCGGCGAGCACAGCAAGGCCGCGGCCTCGCAAGCGGCCAGGAGATCGCCAAAGTCGCGGCTGGCGACGGCCTGCGCCACGATGGGCAAGGTCCAGTCCCGCGCGGCAATCTGGTCAGGGCGGGTCTGAAGCCGCGGGTCAGACAGCAGATCCTCTAGCCCCAGCACATGGCAAAGCGCCGTCCATTGCGTCTCGGTCACCGCGCCCATGAAGATCTGGCGGCCGTCGCGAGTCTGGAAGATGTCATAGACCGGCCACGAGAATATGCGCTCCGGCATCGGCGGGCTTTCGGTGCCTTCGATGTCGAATTGCACCATGTGCTGCGCCACCAATAGCAGGCAGTTCTCGAACAGGCCCGCGCGCACGACGCTGCCCTTGCCATCCCGGCCGCGCCGGATGATCTGACCCAGGACGCCATACGCGGCGAAAAGCCCGCCCATGATGTCGTTGGCCGAAGAGCCGATCCGCAGCGGTCGTCCTGTCGGCCCGGTCATGTAGGCCATGCCGGTCATCATCTGCACCAGCTCGTCCATGGCGGCGCGGTTTTCGTAGGGCCCTTCCAAGAAGCCCTTGCAGGACGCGACGATCAAGCGCGGGAAGCGTTTGTGCAGGCTTTCGGGGTCGAGGCCCATCTTCGCCAGGCTCTCGGTGCGGAAATTCTCGACGAAGACATCGGCCGAGTTCAGAAGCTGCTCGAGATCGGCGCGGCCTTCGGGCTGCTTTATGTCCAGGACCACCGACTTCTTGCCGCGGTTGAAGGTGGGAAAGAAACCGGCGCCCATGCCGGTCAGATTGCGAGTCTTGTCGCCCTCGGGCGGCTCGACCTTGATCACCTCGGCCCCCAGGAAGGCCAGGAACATCCCACAGGACGGGCCCATGACCATATGGCTCATCTCGACGACGCGGATGCCGTCCAAAGGCAGATTCATCGATTTCCTCCCGTTTCTCTGTGCACGGAGGTTGCCAAGCATCAAGACATCGGACAAATAGAAGATACAGATCCACGATATCTGTAAAACAGATGGATGAGCATGAATGCCGCTGAGCCTGCGCCAGCTTCGGTATTTCGAGCATATCGCCCGCACCGGGGTCATCGGCCATGCCGCCCAGGATCTGGGCGTTGCGCAATCCGCGCTGAGCCATCACATGGCCGAGCTCGAAGCGCAGCTGGGCGTGCGCCTTTTCAACCGCCGCCCGCGCGGCGTCGCCCTTACCCCGGCGGGCGAGCGGCTTCATGAGCATGCGCAGGTGATCCTTGCCGCGCTGGAGCGCGCGGAAGCGGACGTGCGCGACTTCACCGAACAGGCGGTGGGACCGTTCGTGCTGGGTCTCTGTCATACGGCGACCGAGGTTGCGGCCCTGACGATCATGCAGAAGGCGGCCGAACGGCTGCCGGGTATCCACCTGACCATCGTCGAAAGCGTCAGCGGCAACCTGCTGGCGATGATGCTGCGGGGCGAGGTCGACCTGGCCGTGGCCTATCAGCCGCCCGAGGACAGCCGGTTCAACGCCCTGCCGATCCTGAACGAACATCTTTATCTTGTCGGCCTTCCGCAGATGATCGGATCCCAGGATGCTCCGATTTCCTTCGACGACCTGCCTCAGGGGAAGGTGCTGGCGCTGAACCTGGTCCGGTCCTCGCGTTCGATCGTGCACAGCCAGTTCTTGCGCCGCCAGATCACCCCCCATCCGCAGCTTGAGATCGAATCCCTCAGCGCGCTGATCCAGGCGATGCGGGCGGGGCTGGGCTGTTCGATTCTCGCACGCGCAACGGTGGCGGAGGATCTTGCCAAGGGCAGCCTCCACGCGCGCAGGATCAGGGATCCCGAGCTGACCCGGACGCTTTATCTGGTCGTCCCGGCAAACCGTCCGCGGCGCCGGGTGGATGACGAGATGCGCAAGCTCATCTCGACAACTCTGGTTGATGCTGTGGCTGCGGGGCGTTGGCCCGGTGAGCGTCTGATGAGCTCTGCGTAACTTGACATGTCGCAGAAAATCATTGCCGCCAGCATTCTCGAACAGACGATAGCCTGGGCAACACCGCCCGGACCTGCCCAAAAGCACAGCTGAACTCGGGCCCGCCAAGCGGGTTAAATCGGCATGAATCTGCCGATTCGGCCGCATTGTGCAGCGGCCTTTTGCGTATGGGTAACGATTTCAGCGGAGGTCTTTTCATGGCGACGATTCCCGGAACCGCAGGCGACGACAGCCTCCTTGGAACGGCCGAAGACGATTTCATCGAAGGCGGTGCGGGCCATGACACGCTCAACGGCGGGCCGGGCAGCGACACGGTCGATGGCGGCGAAGGTCGCGACCTGCTGTTCTGGGACGAGGATGCGGATGCCTCCGGCGTCCATGATGTCTATCACGGCGGCAGCGGCGGCGAGGATTTCGATCCCAGCCCCTATACCCATGCAGGCGGCGACACGCTGAACCTCGGTCATGGCGGCAGCGGGCTGGGCGGCTTCACCGTGCAGTTCGACAGCGCGCAATCCGGCCAGGCCCAGGACGCCTATGGCAACAGCCTGGCATTCGACGGGTTCGAGCGGCTGGTTTCCGGCGGCGGCGCCGATTCCATCGACGCCTCGGGCGCGACGATCACCGACGGGGTCGGCATCCGGGCCTATACCGGCGGCGGCGACGACACCGTCATCGGCAGCGCGGCTGCGGATTACATCCATGCCGGGGTCGGCGACGACCTGATCCATGGCGGCGACGGCGACGACGTCATCGAGGCGGGGCCGGGGGACGACACCGTCTATGGCGAGGGCGGCAATGACGGCATCCGCTGGGGCGACGGCCATTACGACGGTCCCGTCGGCAACGACCTGTTCTATGGCGGCGAGGGCTACAACACGCTGAACGCCTGGCAGCACGACACAGCCGGCAATGGCGTGCGCATGGAGCTGACCACCTCGGACAGCGGCACCGTCGATGCCACCGGCCCGGCCGCAACCGGGCATCTGGAGTTCTACGAGTTCCAGAACCTGCTGACCGGCAACGGCAACGACACGGTGGACGGCTCGGCGGCGGGGGTGGACGGGTTCCGCGTCTATACCGCCTGGGGCGACGACCTGATCCTCGGCAGCGCCGGCAACGATACGATCGAGGGCGGCTTCGGCTCGGACACGATCGACGCGGGGGCCGGCGACGACCTGATCTCGATGGCGGCCGACCTGTTTGCCGCCCATGCCGCGCCGGATGACGGGGCGGACCTGCTGGTGCTGCGCGATGGGTTCGGCAACGACACCGTGCGCGCCTTCACCATCGAGGCCGGGCTGGACGAATGGGGCAACCCGATCCCGATGGATCGGCTGGACGTCAGCGATCTGCACGATGCCGATGGCAATCCGGTCGATCTGGACGACGTGACAGTGATCCCCTTTGCCGACGCCTTCGGAACCCATGCGAAGCTGATGTTCCCGAACGGCGAAAGCCTGGTCCTGCACGATGTCGATCCGGCCCAGCTGACCCGCGAGAAGCTGCGCGAAATCGGCATTCCCTGCTTCTGCCGCGGCACGCTGATCCAGACGGATCGCGGCGCCATCGCGGTTGAACAACTGAGGGTGGGCGATCTGGTGCAGACCCGCGACCATGGGTTGCAGCCGATTCGCTGGATCGGGCGGCGGGCGCTGGATGCGGTCGATCTGGCGGCGGCGCCGCGGCTGCGGCCGATCCGCATCCGCGCCGGGGCGCTGGGGCGGGGGGTGCCGGCCCTGGACCTGACGGTCTCGCCGCAGCACCGCGTCCTGGTCCGCTCGGCCATCGCGCAGCGCATGTTCGGCTGCGCCGAGGTTCTGGTCGCGGCCAAGCAATTGCTGGCGATCGAGGGCATCGAGCAGGTCGAGACCGAGGCGGTCGAGTATTTCCACATCCTGTTCGACCGGCACGAGATCGTGCTGTCGAACGGTGCCGAGACCGAGTCGCTCTATACCGGCGCCGAGGCGCTGAAGGCGGTCGGCAAGGCGGCGCGGGACGAGATCCTGGCGCTGTTTCCCGCCCTTCGCGACAGCCCGACCGAGGCGGCGCGGCCGCTGATTCCGGGTGCGAAGGCGCGTCAGCTCGCGCAGCGCCACGCGCGGAACCGGAAGGCTCTGAATGGATAAAATATCAACCGAAAGGTGAAAACGCAGTGTAAAAACCGGGGTTAAACTGTCCAAAAGGACAGGTGCCTTGGCTTCAGTCAATTTAATCTAATCCGCCCCGGATAGGCGATTCGGGCGGGGTGTCCTGCTGTTCTTTCTTCAAAGCCTATCCCCAACGACATCGAATTGGGGACAGACATGGCCGTGATTACTGGGACAGCGGGCAATGACAGCCTGCGCGGAACCGTGGGCCGCGACACGATCAACGGATTGGCCGGGCGCGATACCCTGAACGGCGGCCATGGCAACGACTCGGTGCATGGCGGGCCCGGCGCGGATACGCTGATCTGGGAACAGAATCCCAACGCGACCGGCGGCCTGGACCTCTATTACGGCGGGCTTGCCGAGGAACGCTATGACGCCAATCCCTATGGCGACCTGTCGGGCGGCGACCGGCTGCATCTGGCCGGGCTGGCCGGGTTCCGCGTCACCTTCAACACCAGCGAGAACGGCTTCGCCACCGATGCCTTCGGCAACCGGCTGAACTTCTGGGGCATCGAGCGGCTGCAGACCGGCAACGGCAATGACTGGATCAGCGCCCAGGGCGCGCCGCTGAACGCCGCGCGCGGCACCGGCGTGAACCATACGCCGGCGCATGGCGTGACGATCAACAGCGGCGGCGGCAACGATTACGTGCATGGCGGCCCGGGCGACGACGTCCTCGACGGCGGCAACGGCAACGACACCATCTTCGGCGGCAACGGCAACGACCTGCTGATGCCTTCGCAGGGCAATGACTACGGCCATGCCGGAGCCGGCGACGACAATGTGCGCTGGGGCAATAACGGCGGCATGGCGCCGATCCAGAACATCGGCCACGACACGCTGGTCGGGGGCGCCGGCTATGACCTGCTGAACATGTGGGCCAAGGGCAATGCCGAGAACACCGTCGGCGTCAATGTCGTGTTCACCAGCCGCAGCGCCGGCAATGCCAGCTATCCGCAGGGCAACGGCACCCTGGTCTTCAGCGAGTTCGAGCTGTTCTGGACCCATGAGGGGCGCGACACGGTGACGGCCGCCACGGCCAATATCGGCCTGAACGCGCAGGGCATCCATATCAACACCCGCTGGGGCGATGACCGCATCACCGGCAGCGCCGGGCGGGACACCATCGAGGGCGGTGCCGGCGCCGATACCATTGACGGCGGCCGCGGCAACGACTTCATCTCGATGTTCGAGGACATCTTTGCCTCGAACGGCGCCTCGGTCCTGCCGGATTCGTCGCGCGACGTGCTGATCCTGCGCGACGGTTTCGGCGTGGACACCGTCCGCGCCTTCCAGGTCGGCGACGTGCGCGACGCCGGCGGCAACATGCTGCGGCCCGGCGACCGGCTGGACGTCAGCGGCCTGCATGATGCGCAGGGCAATCTGGTCGATGTGAACGACGTGCGGGTCTCGGCGCAGGGCAGCAGCGCCGTGCTGAGCTTTCCGAACGGCGAGCGGCTGATCCTGGAGGGGGTGAATGCCGCCACGCTGACCCGCGCCATGCTGAACCAGATGGGCATTCCGCTGACCACGGGCCAGAGCGGGCAGGTCTCGGCGCAGGCGGTGCGCACGGCTTCGGCCGAGGAGGGCGCCGCGTCGGCGGTCCTCGTCGCGCCGCTGGACGGCGAACTGGGCGATACGGCCGATCCTGGCGCCGCGGTGCTGCGGCATCTGGGCTGGCTGGGGCAGGGCGGCGACAAGGCCGGTTCCGTGCTGGACGAGGGGTCGCATTCCGGCGGCTGGAACCCCCGCGCCCTGCTGGACGCCTATCTCCAGCAGGCGCAGCAGGACGGACCGGAGCCGCTGCAGGCGCTGAGCCTGGCCGACAGCCTGCAGTTCGACTGGCACTGAGCGCAGCGCCGGCCGGCGCATCGAGCGAAAGGCGCGTCCGCGTCGCTGCGGGCGGGCGCCGTTACTTCCCCGTCTTGTTGTCCTCGGCCCGGATCGCCAGCGCCCTGCGCACATGCCCCGGCAGGATGGCGAAGCCCTTCGCATAGCGCAGGAACAGCCGGCGCGGGTTCGACAGCATCCGCCACAGCCATTCCAGCTTGATGCGGCGCAGCAGTTCCGGCGCCCGCCGCTGGTGGCCGGACAGGAAGTCGAGCCCGGCCCCGATCGAGGCGAAGCCGACATCGCCCAGCCTGTCCCGGGCGCGGATGGCGAACAGCTCTTGCCGCGGCGCGCCAAGCGCCAGGAAGCACAGCCGCGCGCCCGAAGCGCGGATGCGCTCGATGATCGCGGCCGCTTCCTCGCCCATCGGGTCGAAGGGAAAGCCCGGCGCATGGGTCAGCGCCACCCGCAGCCCCGGCACGGCGGCCTGCATGCTCTGCGCGGCCAGCGCCAGCGATTCGTCGCTGCTGCCGATCAGCGCCACGGGCAGGCCGGCCCGAGCCGCCTCGGCGGCCAGCGGCAGCACCAGGTCCGAGCCCGGCGCCAGCGCCACCGGCCGCCCGGCGATGCGCGACAGCCAGACCACGGGGTTGCCGTCGGCGCAGACCAGGTCATGCGCGGCATAGGCGCGGCGGAAAGCGGCGTCCTCGCCCAGCCTTTGCAGGTGATCGACGTTGATCGTGGCGATGGCGAAGCCCTGCCCGTCCTTAAGCCGCTGCCGCACCGCGGCCAGCAGGGCGGAAGAATCCCGACAATTGATCCGGACGGCATTGCCGTCGGGAAAGCTGAAATGCATGATATGCCTCGGTCCGGCTGGAATCCGCGGCAGGATGTGTTGATGGCGAGGGGATTGCAACGTCCTTCCCCGCCGTGGATCGAAAAGGCGGCCGCGCCGCGAGACGGGAGTCAGGGCCATGCCCGTATTGGCCTTTCTGGTGCTGTTGACCTGGCCGCTGGTGGTCGCGGTGCTGTTCCAGCGCATGGAGCGGGCGCGGGCGCTGATCTGGTCGATCTTTGCCGGCTATCTGCTCTTGCCGCAGCTGGTCGAGATCGACCTGCCCGCCTTTCCCGGCCTGAACAAGCACATGATCCCGGCCCTGGCCGCCGCCGCCATGGTCTATTTCGTCACCAAGGACCGCGCCCGGGACGAGCCGGCGCCGCCGCCGCTGGGCCCGTGGGTGATGCTGCTTCTGGCGATGAACTGCGTCTCGCCCATCATGACGGCGGTGACCAATCCCGATCCGCTGATCGACGGCGTCAACTATCGCCCGGCCATGTCGATCAGCCAGGGCTTTGCCGACCTGATCCTGCAGCTGATCCAGTTGCTGCCCTTTCTTCTGGGCTACAGGCTGTTGTGGAACGCCAAGGGGGCCGAGCTCTGGATCCGCTGCCTGGTGCTGGGGGTGCTGTGCTATACCGTCCCGATGCTGATCGAGCTGCGGCTGAGCCCGCAGATCAATGTCTGGGTCTATGGCTATTTCCAGCACGATTTCATCCAGACCATCCGTTACGGCGGCTATCGGCCCATCGTGTTCCTGGAACATCCGCTCTGGGTGGCGCTGATGACCATGACCGCCTTCCTGTCGGCCATCGCCATCGCGCGCAACGACCGCACGCGGCGCAACCTGCTGATCGCGGCCTATCTGGGCTGCGTGGTGGTGCTGTGCAAATCGGCCGGCGCGCTGATGCAGGCCTTCATGGCGGCGCCGCTGGTGGCCTTCGCGCGGCCGCGCATGATGGTGCTGGTGGCCGCCCTGGTCGCCAGCGTCGCCTTTGCCTATCCGACGCTGCGCACCACCTCCTGGATGCCGCTGCAGGGCATCGTGGACACGGCCATGTCCGTTTCGCCCGAGCGGGGGCGGTCGCTGGAATTCCGGCTCATGAACGAAGAGGCGCTGCTGGAGCGCGCCATGGAGCGGCCGCTGTTCGGCTGGGGCGGCTGGGGCCGGCCGCTGTTCTACGATCCCTATAGCGGCCGGCTGGCCTCGATCCCGGACGGGCAATGGGTGATCTGGGTGGGCGCGCGCGGCATCTTCGGCTACATGGCCTATTTCCTGCTGCTCCTGACGCCGATCTTCGCCCTGCTGCGGGCGATGCCCGGCGGCCGCCGCCCCCCGCGCGAGCGCGAGCTGGTGGTGCTGGGGACCCTGTCGCTGATGCTGGCGATGAATCTGCTGGACCTGATCCCGAACGCCACGCTGACCCCGCTGAGCTGGCTGACGGCCGGCGCGCTGCTGGGCAATGCCCACCGCCTGCGGCAGGGGGTCGCAGAGGCGGGCGATTCCCCGGCTGCCGAGCGGATTCTGCCTAAAAAGGCAGGCATCCAGACGGTTTTATAGGTTGGTGCCGGGCGCCGGATTCGCTATGCCGGACACGCGCGCCAGTTGTTAAGTCATTGCCGCCCACAAGGGCATTCCACGAGTTGAAAGAGGCATCGCCATGGCCTTCGACAAGACCGTCGTTGAGGACACCGATATCGCGATCGTCGGCATGGCGGCCCAGCTGCCCGGGGCCGCGGGCGTCGCTGAATACTGGGACAACCTGTGCCGCGGGGTCGAATCGATCCAGCGCGTCCCGCAGGCCGAACTGCTGGCGCGGGGCGAGTCGCGGGCACGGCTCTCGGACCCGAACTATGTCGCCTCGGCGGCGGTGCTGGACCAGTTCGACGAATTCGATGCCGAATTCTTCGGGCTTTCGCCCAAGGAAGCGGCGATCATGGACCCGCAGCACCGCAAGTTCCTGGAAACCTGCTGGCACGCGCTGGAGGATGCCGCGCATGTGCCCGAGCGTTTCGCCGGCAATATCGGCGTCTGGGCCGGCTGCGGCGCGGGCAGCTATTACTACTGGAACGTCTGCTCGAACCGCGATCTGGTCGATGGCGTCGGGCATTTCCTGCTGCGCCATACCGGCAACGACAAGGACTTCCTATCCACCCGCGTCAGCCATGTCTTCGACCTGAAGGGGCCGTCGGTCAATGTGCAGACGGCCTGCTCGACCTCGCTGGTGGCGATCCACATGGCCTGCCAGTCGCTGCAATCGGGCGAATGCGACATGGCGCTGGCCGGCGGCGTGACCATCGAGTTGCCGCATGGCCTGGGCTATCTCTACAAGGAGAACGAGATCCTGTCGCCCGACGGCCATTGCCATGCCTTCGACCATCGCGCGCAGGGCACGGTGTTCGGCAGCGGCGCGGCGGTGGTGGCGCTGCGCCGGCTGCGTGATGCGCTGGCCGACGGCGATCACATCTGGGCGGTCATCAAGGGCTCGGCCATCAACAATGACGGCGCCGCCAAGGCCGGCTACCTGGCCCCCAGCGTCGAGGGCCAGGCGCAGGCGGTGGCCGAGGCGCTGGTGATGGCCGGGGTCTCCTCGGACAGCATCGGCTATGTCGAATGCCACGGCACCGGCACCGCGCTGGGCGACCCGATCGAGGTGGCGGCGCTGAACCAGGCCTATGCGCGCGTCTCGGAAGGGGGGCGGCAGGGGCCGTGCCGCATCGGCTCGGTCAAGACCAATATCGGCCATCTGGACACCGCGGCGGGCAGCGCCGGGCTGATCAAATCGGCCCTGGCGGTGCATCACGGCAAGATCCCGCCCAGCCTGAACTACGAAGCGCCCAACCCCGCCATCGACTTCGAGGGCGGGCCGTTCCAGGTCAACGACCGGCTGTCGGACTGGCCGGTGCCGGGGCCGCGCCGCGCCGGGGTGAACTCGCTGGGCGTCGGCGGCACCAATGCGCATGTGATCCTTGAGCAGCCGCCGCTGGCCGAGGCCTCGGGCGAATCCGACTGGCCTTTCCACATCATCGCCGTGTCGGGCCGCAGCAAGGCGGCGCTGGACGCCAATTCGGCGGCGCTGGCGGGCTGGCTGCAGGCCAATCCGGGCGTGGACATGGCCGACCTGTCCTTTACCCTGACCCAGGGCCGGCGGCAGTTCGACCGCCGCCGCGTGCTGGTGGCCGAGACGGCGGCCGAGGCGGCGCGGCTTCTGGCCGATCCCGATCCGCTGCTGGTCTTCGATCACCAGCCGGTGGGCGATCCGGCCGAGGCGGTGTTCATGCTGCCCGGCGGCGGCGCGCAATATGCCGGCATGGCGCGCGGACTCTACCAGACCGAGCCGGTGTTCCGCGAATGGATGGACCGCGGCCTCGACCACATGGCGCAGGCTCATGGCACCGACCTGCGCGCGCTCTGGCTGCCCGAACCGGGGCAGGAGGCCGAGGCCGACCGCCGGCTTCTGCAGCCCTCGCTGCAACTGCCGCTGCTGATGATCACCGAATATGCGCTGGCGCAGCTGTGGATCAGCTGGGGTGTGACGCCCGCGGCGCTGATCGGCCATTCCATGGGCGAGAACACCGCCGCCTGCATCGCCGGGGTGATGAGCTTCGAGGATTGCATCGGCCTGGTGCGCCTGCGCGGGCTGCTGATGGACCGGGTGCCGGCGGGCGGCATGCTGTCGGTGCCGCTGCCGCCCGAGGAGTTCGCCGCCGAGCTTGAGGCGCTGGAACTGGACCTGGCGGCGGTGAACGGGCCGGGCCTGTCGGTGGTCTCGGGGCCCGATGCGGCGCTGGACCGCTTTGCCGCGCGCATGGCGGCGCGAGAGGTGGAATGCCAGCGCATCGCCATCTCCATCGCCGCGCATTCGCGGCTGCTGGAGCCGGTGCTGGGCGAATTCCGCGCCTATCTCGCCTCGATCCGGCTGAACGCGCCGCAGATCCCGATCATCTCGAACCGCTCGGGCCAGCCCTTGACCGCGGCCGAGGCGACCAGTCCCGACTACTGGGTCGCGCATCTGCGCGGCACCGTGCGCTTTGCCGACGGCATCGCGCATCTGGCGCAGGTGCCGGGGCGGGTGTTCGTCGAGGTCGGGCCGGGCCGGGCCATGCAGGCCATGACCAAGGCGCATCCGGCGGTCGCCGCCAACCAGGTGATCTCGACCCTGCGCCACCGCGATCACGCCACCGGCGACGACAGCTATTTCATGGCTGCGCTGGCGCGGTTCTGGGCCTGCGGCGGGCAGATCGACTGGGATCAGGTCTGGGGCGGTGCCCGGCGCCGGCGCCTGTCGCTGCCGGGCTATGCCTTCCAGCGCAGGCGCTATTTCATCGAGCGTTCGGTCAATGCCGCGGCGGAGACTGCCGAAGAACTGGCGCGGATCGAGGAACCGGCGGAATGGGGCTGGCGCCCGGCCTGGAAGCTGGCCTCGCCGAATATCGAGATCGGGCCGCAGGGGCCGGTCGCGCGGGGCCAGCGGAACTGGCTGGTCTTTGCCGACGATCTGGGCCTTGCCGAGCGCGTGACCGAGGGGCTGCGGGCCCGCGGCCAGCGCGTCGCGGTGGTCGAGGTGGGCGATACCTTCGCCGACAAGACGGTTGCGGGTGGCGACGGTCGCTTCCTGCTGCCGGTCGAATCCGACCGCGAGGGCTATGAGATGCTGCTGGCCGCACTGGCCGGGCAGGAGATGGTGCCCGACCGCATCCTGCATCTCTGGTCGGTGACGCAGGGGGCGAAGTTCCGCCCCGGCTCCAGCCTGCTCAACAGCCAGCTGGAACGCGGCTTCTTCGGCCTGCTGCATCTGGCGCAGGCCATCGGCGCCGAACTGCCCGACGCGAAGCTGGAGGTGATCGCGGTCTGCAACGACGCGCTGCGCGTCGCCGACGAACCGGCGCCGGTGCCGGAAAAGGCCACGGCAGCGGGACCGATCCGCGTCATGCCGCATGAGATGCCGAACGTCTCGGCCCGTCTGGTGGACATCCGCCTGCCGGCGAAGGGCGGCCTGGAGGCGCTGGCCGCCAACCTGCTGGAGGAGGCGCTGGCCCCTTCGGGCGCCGCCGTCGCCGCATGGCGCGACGGGCGCCGCTTTGAGCAAAGCCTTGAAAAGGTGGCGCTGGCCGATGATGGCATGGCCGCCATCCCGCAGGGCGCGGCCTGCCTGATCACCGGCGGCTTCGGCGGCATCGGCCAGGCCATCGCCCGCGAACTGGCGCAGCGCGGCGGCGCGAAACTGGCTCTGACCACGCGCGGCCGGGTGGATTCGCCCGCCGTCACCGCCTCGGTCCGCCAGCTGGAATCGCTGGGGGCCGAGGTGCTGGCGATCCGCGCCGACGTGACCAGCCCCGAGGACATGGCCCGCGCCGTGGCCGAGACCAAGGCGCGTTTCGGCAGCCTCGACGTGGTGCTGCATGCCGCGGGCGTGATCCGCGACAGCCTGATCGCCGCCAAGACCGACGACGATGCCTGGGACGTGCTGGCGCCGAAGCTGTTGGGCACCCGCGCACTGATCGAGGCGCTGGCGGACAATCCCGCCAAGCTGACGGTGCTGTTCTCCTCGACCTCCTCGGTGATCGCGCCGGCGGGGCAGGCGGATTACGTCGCCGCCAACGAATATCTGAACGCGGTGGCGCGCTCGGCGCCGCAG
Organism: Paracoccus sp. MA; assembly: GCF_020990385.1. Classification (NCBI taxonomy): domain Bacteria; kingdom Pseudomonadati; phylum Pseudomonadota; class Alphaproteobacteria; order Rhodobacterales; family Paracoccaceae; genus Paracoccus; species Paracoccus sp. MA. The sequence continues at coordinate 1,805,537 of NZ_CP087598.1, read as the reverse complement.
GCGCTGGGCCGGGTGGTCGCGGTCAACTGGGGCGTCTGGGCCGATGCCGGCATGGCGGCGCGGGCCATGGGGCTGGACACCGCATCCGCCGTCGCCGTGCCGCGGGGCCGGCCGCTCTTGGACGAAAGCCTGCCCATGCCGGGCGGGCGCGAGTTCCGCACCGCGCTGAAGATGCAGGACTGGATCATCGGCGGCCACAAGACCGCCCAAGGCCAGGCGCTGATGCCCGGCACCGGCTGGATCGAGCTGATCTCGGAAGCCGCGCTGGAATGCGGGCTGGCCCTGCCGCTGGTGATCCGCGACCTGGAATTCCGCCGCCCGGTGCTGGTTTCCGATACCGCGCTGGTCAGCACCCGCGTCCTGCCCGAAGGCGATGCGATGCGCATCGAGATCCTCGACGACCCGCAGGGAGAGCCGAACGTCTCGGCCCTGGTCGCCGGCCTGCACGAGGCGGCGCCCGAGGCGCTGCAGATCGCCGGCGGCTGGGACCGGGACGGACAGGGCGCGGCGATCGCCTCGGCGCAGGAAGGCCAGATGGTGTTCGGCCCGCGCTGGCAGGTGCTGCGCCGCTATCGCATTGCCGGCGACGAGGGGGTGGCGGAACTGTCGCTGCCGCCGGAATATGCCGCCGAGGCCGGGGAATGGCTGACGCATCCGGCGCTTCTGGACATCGCCACCGGCTGGGCGATGGAATTGATCAAGGGCTGGACGCCCGGCAATCTCTGGGTGCCGATGGGCTATCGCGCGATTCGGCTTTACGCGCCCTTGCCGGCGCAGGTCATCAGCCACATCCGCAATGCCGGCGACAACAGCGACGCGCAGGGCATGGCGCAATTCGACATCACGCTGGCCGCGGCGGACGGCACGGTCTGCGCCGAGATCAAGGGCTTCGCCCTGCGCAAGCTGGCGGCGGCGATTTCCGCCACGCCGCAGGCGCGGGTGCAGCCGGCGCGCAGCCTGTCCCCGGCCGAGCGGCGCTTGCATCACAATATCAGCCAGGGCATCCCGGCCGCCATCGGCCCGGCGATGCTCAGCCGCGCCATCTCGACCGGGCTTTCTCAGGTCTATGTCTCGTCGCTGGACCTGCCGGCGCTGATTGCCGAGGCGGGGGTGGTCGAGGATGCCGCGCCCGCCGAGGGCGGCTTCGAGCGCCCCGACCTCGACAGCGATTTCGTCGAACCGGCGCCGGGCATCCAGGCGGAACTGGCGGCGATCTGGTCCGAGCTCCTGGGCATCGCCCAGGTCGGCGCCGCCGACAGCTTCTTCGACCTTGGCGGCCATTCGCTGATCGCGGTGCGCATGTTCGGCCAGCTGCGCAAGGCCTTCGGCGTGGACCTGCCGATCTCGACCCTGTTCGAGGCGCCGACCATCGCCGAATTGGCCGCACTGGTCGAGGAGCGCACCGGCCCGCGCGAGCTGGTCTCGCCCGACAACGTGCGCGAGCTGCCGGTTTCGGCCCGGCCGCGCTTCCGTTTCCTCGTCGATATGGGCGGGCGGGGCGAGGGCACGCCCTTCTTCATGGTCGCCGGCATGTTCGGCAACATCATGAACCTGCGGCAGCTGGCGCAGCGGCTGGGGCCGGACCGCCGTTTCTGGGGCATCCAGGCGCGCGGCCTCTTGGGCGACGACAAGCCGCATGAGGATTTCACCGAAGCCGCCCGCGACTATATCGAGGAACTGCGCCAGATTCAGCCGGCCGGCCCCTATCTGATCGGCGGTTTCTCGGGCGGCGGGCTGACCGCCTATGAGATGGCGCGGCAGTTGCGCGCGGCGGGCGAAGAGGTGGCGATGCTGGTCATGCTCGACACGCCGCTGCCGCTGCGCGAGCCGGTCAGCCGCAAGGACCGGCTGGCGATCCGCCTGGGCGAGCTGCGCGAGGGCGGGCCGGGCTTCGTCTGGAAATGGCTGCGCGACCGCGTGGCCTATGAATTCCAGCGCCGCAGCAAGGCCAAGGCGGTCGAGGCCGAGGTTTCGGCCGAGGCAACCGGCGCCTTCCACGACCTGGCCATCGAGGCCGCCTTCCTCGCGGCGCTGCCGAAGATGCGGCTTTCGGTCTGGGACGGGCCGGTGGCGATGTTCCGGCCGCCGCTCGACCGGCGCTGGAAGGTGACCGGCGGGCGCTGGATCAATTCCGGCCGGGATTACGTCATCGAGGACAATGGCTGGACGCCCTGGATGCCCAATCTGCGGGTGATCGAAGTGCCGGGCGATCACGATTCGATGGTGCTGGAGCCGAATGTGCGCCGCCTGTCCTCGGTCCTGCGCGAAATCCTGCGCGAGGCCGATGCCGAGATGGACGCCCCGGCCGGGATCAAGGCGGCGGAGTGACCATGACCCAGAATCCGACCACGGCCAGCGTGCATGTCATCGTGCTCAACTGGCGCACGCCAGAGATGTCCTTGCAGGCCGCCGAGGCCGCATTGCGCGAAATGCAGGGTATCGACGGCGGGCTGACCATCGTGGACAACGATTCCGGCGATGGCAGCTACGAGGCGATGCAGGCCGGGGTGCGGGCGCGCGGCTGGCCCTCGGATCGCGTCGCGGTGGTGCAATCGGGCTGGAACGGCGGCTATGGCGCCGGCAACAATCACGGCATCCGCCAGGGCCTGCCGGACGGGCGCCGCGCCGATCTGGTCTATCTGCTGAATTCCGACGCGATTCCGCAGCCCGGCGCGATCCGGGCGCTGGTCGATTATCTGGCTGCGCATCCGCAGGCCGGGATCGCCTGTTCGCGCCTGCGCGGCACCGACGACGTGCCGCACAGCACCGCCTTCCGCTTTCCCACCGCGCTGGGCGAGTTCGAATCGGAATGCCGCACCGGCCCGATCTCGCGCCTGCTGCGGCGCCGCATCGTGGCGCTGCCGCAGCCCGAGGCATCGGGTCGCGTGGACTGGTCGGCCGGGGCGTCGATGATGATCCGCATGGATGTGCTGGATCGAATCGGCCTCTTCGACGAGGGCTTCTTCCTTTACTACGAGGAGACCGATCTGTGCCGCCGCGCCGCGCTGGCGGGCTGGCAGACCCATTACGTCGTCGAAAGCCTGGTTCTGCATATCGGTTCGGTCAGCACCGGCATGAAGGAATGGAAGCGCGCGCCGGATTACTGGTACGATTCCCGGCGCCGCTATTTCGAGAAACATCATGGGCGTCTGGGCGCGCTTTGGGCCACGGTCGCGCATCTGGGGGGCGCGGGCCTGTTCCGCCTGCGCTGCCTTCTGTCGGGGCGCAAGCCGGACGGGCCGCCGGGCCATCTGGCGCATCTGACGCGCCACGCCTTTCGTTCACAACCAAAGCCCGTTCATGTTGAAAAGGGTAAGCCATGACGCAATTTTCCGCGATTCTGGTGGGTAACGAATCTCTCTTGCGCCACGCGGCCGAGACGCTGCTGGCGCGCGGGCATCGCATCCATGCGGTGGTGACGCGCAATCCCGACCTGCGCGACTGGGCGCAGGGCGCCGGTCTTGCGGTCGAGGATCAGGACGCGCCGATGGCCCCCGATGCGCCGCCTGCCGACTGGCTGTTCAGCGTCGCCAACCTGTCGATCCTGCGCCCCGAGATGCTGGCGCGCGGCCGGCTGGGCGCGATCAACTTCCACGACGGGCCGCTGCCGCGGCTGGCGGGGCTGAACGCTCCGGTCTGGGCGATCATCGGCGGCGAGGCGCAGCACGGCGTCACCTGGCACATGATCGAAGGCGGCGTGGACGAGGGCGACATCCTCACCCAGACCCTGTTCGAGATCCGCCCCGACGATACCGCCCTGACCCTGAACGCCCGCTGCTTCGCCCGCGGGGCGGAAAGCTTTGCCGAGGTGGTGGCGCAACTCGAAGCGGCCGGCCCGCAGCGGGTGAAACAGGATCTGTCGCAGCGCAGCTATGTCGGCCGCGACAAGCGCCCCGAGGCCGCGGGCCTGATCGACTTCTCCCAGCCGGCGGGGCGCATCTGCGCGCTGGTGCGCGGGCTCGACCATGGCGACTACTGGAACCCGCTGGCCGAGGCCAAGGTCCGGCTGGCCGATGGCCGGGTGCTGGCGGTGACCGCCTCGGCCGGGACCGAGCCGGCCAGCGCCGCGCCGGGCACCGTGCTGGCCCATCACGGCGATATCGCCACCGTCGCCGCCGCCGATGCGGCGATCCGGCTGGTCTTTCGCGGCGAGCTGCCTCCGCTTGGCACGGTGATCCCGGCGCTGGCCGCCGAGGAGCGCGCGCGGCTGACCGATCTGGCCGCGCAGGCCGCCAAGCATGACGGCTTCTGGCGGAGCCGTCTGGCGCGGATGAACCCGGCGGTGCTGCCGGGCGAGGGCTCGGGCGCGACGCAGCGCCTGCCCCTGCTGCCCGGCGCCGCGCCCGAGCGCATCGCGCTGGCCGCGGCGCTGCTGGCGCGGCTGGCCGGACAGGCCGAGTTCGATCTGGCGCTGCGGCCGCAAGGCCAGCCCGAGGCGGCGGGGATCGTCGCCGACTGGCAGCCGCTGGTGGTCGAGGCACGCAGCGACCGGACCCTGGCCGATCTGGGGCAGGCGCTGGCGGCGCAGATCGCCGATCAGGCGAAGCGCGGCTTCTTCATGGCCGACCTGCTGCACCGCGCGCCCGAGCTGCGCGACATGGCGCTGCCGGATCTGGCGATCAGCCTCGATGCCCGCGGCCCGGTCAAGGGCGCGGCGCTGACCGTGACCCTGGCCGGGGACGGCGCTTGGCTGGACCACGACCCGGCCCGCGTCACGCCGGCGCAGGCGCAGCGGCTGGCCCGGGCGCTGGACGGCGGGCTGGCGCTGCCCGGCTCTACGGCGCTGCGCGACATCCCCCTGATGGACGCGGCCGAGCGCGAGGAGCTGCTGGTCGGCCGCAATGCCACGCAGCTGGAGGTGCGGCTGGCCTGCATCCACGAGCTGATCGCGGAAAAGGCCGCCGCGAACCCCGATGCGGTGGCGCTGGCCTTCGAGGATCACAGCCTGACCCGCAGCCAGCTGGATCGCGCCGCCAACGCGCTGGCCGAAAAGCTGGTGGCGATGGGCGTCGGCCCGGACCAGCCGGTGGGCCTGTTCGCGAAACGCTCGCCCGAGCTGGTGATCGGCGCGCTGGCGATCTGGAAGGCCGGCGGCGCCTATGTGCCGCTGGACCCGGACTACCCCGCCGACCGCATCGAGCTTTACATCGAGGATTCCGGGGCTCGGGTGGTGCTGGTCCAGGACGGTCTGGCCGACCGGCTGCCTGCGCATGGCGCGCAGGTCGTGACCATTCCGTCCGACCTGCCGCATGGCCTGGTCGCGGCCCCGGTCAGCGCCGTCGGACCGGAAAACCTTGCCTATCTGATCTATACCTCGGGCTCGACCGGCCGTCCCAAGGGGGTGATGGTCGAGCATCGCAATGTCGCCAATTTCTTCGCCGGCATGGACGCGGTGATCCCGCATGCCGAGGGCGATGCCTGGCTGGCGGTCACGAGTCTTTCCTTCGACATCTCGGTGCTGGAGATCTTCTGGTCGCTGGCGCGGGGCCTGAAACTGGTGATCGCGGGCGAGGAATCGCGGCTCGCCGTCTCCTCGACGCCGGCGCAGCCGCGCCGCGAGCCATCCGGCGGCATGGATTTCAGCCTGTTCTATTGGGGCAATGACGACGGCCCCGGCCCGAAGAAATACCAGCTTCTGCTGGAGGGCGCGCGCTTTGCCGATCAGAACGGCTTCGTCGCCGTCTATACGCCCGAGCGGCATTTCCACGCCTTTGGCGGTCCCTATCCGAACCCGGCGGTTTCCGGCGCAGCGGTGGCGGCGGTGACGAAAAACATCTCGGTTCGCGCCGGCAGCTGTGTGCTGCCGCTGCATCATCCGGCCCGCGTGGCCGAGGAATGGGCGGTGATCGACAACCTGACCTCGGGCCGGGCGGGGCTGGCCATCGCCTCGGGCTGGCAGCCGGACGATTTCGTGCTGCGTCCGGAAAACGCCCCGCCGAACAACAAGACCGCGCTGGCCCAGGGAATCGACCAGCTGCGCCGGCTGTGGCGCGGCGAGGCGGTCGAGTTCCCGCGCAAGGACGGCAGCCTGTTCGGCGTGGTGACGCAGCCGCGTCCGGTGCAGAAGGAGCTGCCGCTGTGGATGACCGTCGCCGGCAACCCGGAAACCTGGGTCGAGGCCGGGCGGCTGGGCATGAACGTGCTGACCCATCTGCTGGGGCAAAGCATCGACACGGTCGCGGCGCGGATCAAGGATTACCACGCCGCGCTGCGCGAGGCCGGCCAGGACCCGGCGCGCTTCACCGTCACGCTGATGCTGCATACCTGCCTGGCCGAGGATCGCGAGACGGCGCGCGAGATCGCCCGCGAGCCGATGAAGAACTACCTGAAAAGCGCCGCGGCGCTGGTCAAGCAATATGCCTGGGATTTCCCGGCCTTCCGCCGCCCGGCGGGCATGACCAACCCGATGGCCATCGACCTCGGCTCGCTCTCCGAGGAAGAGCTGGACGGCATCCTGGAATTCGCCTTCCTGCGCTATTTCGAGGATTCCGGCCTTTTCGGCTCCATCGAGGACGGCATCGCCCGGGTCGAACAGCTGAAGGCCATCGGCGTGGGCGAGATCGCCTGCCTGATCGACTACGGCATCGCGCCCGAGCAGGTCATGGCCGGCTTCCCGCTGCTGGCGCGGCTGCGGGCCGAGGTCAACCCGCATGGCGAGGAACCCGAGGACGGCGATTTCTCGATCGCGGCGCAGATCCGGCGCTGGAAGGTGACGCATCTGCAATGCACGCCCAGCATGGCGCGCATCCTGGTCTCGGACCCGCAGGTGGCGGCGGCGATGGCCGGGCTGACCTGCGTGATGGTGGGCGGCGAGGCGCTGCCGCCCTCGCTGCTGGCCGAAATCAAGGCGGCCACGCGGGCGCGGGTGCTGAACATGTACGGCCCGACCGAGACGACGATCTGGTCCACGGTGGCCGACCTGACCGATGCGGCCGAGGTGACGCTGGGCCGGCCGATCGCCAATACCCAGCTTTACGTGCTGGACGCCGACGGTGTGCCGGTCCCCCCCGGCGCGCCGGGCGAGCTTTGGATCGGCGGCCATGGTGTGACCCGCGGCTATTGGCGGCGCGAGGACCTGACTGCGGCGGCTTTCCGTCCCGATCCCTTCGTGCCCGCGGATCGCGGCGCGCCCTGGGGCGCGCGCATGTATCGCACAGGCGATCTGGTGCGCTGGCGCGAGGATGGCGGCCTCGACTATATCGGCCGCGCCGACCACCAGGTGAAGCTGCGCGGCTTCCGCATCGAGCTGGGCGAGATCGAGGCGCAGCTGGCCGCCCAGCCCGGCGTGCGCGAGGCGGTGGCGCTGGTGCGCGAGGATGCCCCCGGCGACAAGCGGCTGGTGGCCTATGTCACCGGCGCGGGCGAGTTGTGCGAGAAGGGGCTGCGCGAGGCGCTGCTGGCGCATCTGCCGGCGCATATGGTGCCGGGGCGGATCGTGCGGCTGGAAAAGATGCCGCTGACCCCGAACCGCAAGATCGACCGCAAGCATCTGCCGGTGCCGGGGGCTGTCGCCTCCGCTCCGGTGACGGCGCCGACCGTCGAGGCCACCACTGCTGTCGCCGCCAACGCCCCGACCGAGGATCTGGCGCAGGCGGTGCAGGCGCTGTGGTCCGAGGTGCTGGGCGTCGAGCAGATCGGCCCGCGCGACAACTTCTTCGCCTTGGGTGGGCATTCGCTGCTGGCGATCCAGCTGCACCGGACCATGCGGGACCGGCTGGCGCTGCCGCGGCTGGGGGTGACGGATATCTTCCGCTTCCCGGTCATGGCGGATTTCCTGAAGCACGTCGCCGCGCTGGCGCCGGCGAACAATGTCGCTCCGGCGGTGGCGGTGTCGGCCCCTGTGGCACCTGTGCGCCCCGAGCCCGAGCCGGTCGGGGCCGGTGACGATGCCATGGCCCGGCGCCGGGCCTTGCGGGCGCAATTGCGCGGCGGGCGGTGAGCGGCGCCGTTGCGCTCGAGGCACTGGCCCGCCGCCTGCTGCCTTCGGGTCATGGCTGCGCGGTGCTGCCGCTGACGGCCGAGCCCGCGCCGCTTTTGCCCGAGGAGGCGGGGGCTATCGCCCGCGCCGTCCCGAAGCGGCGGCGCGAGTTCGCCTTGGGGCGCATGGCGCTGCGCGCGGCGATCCGGCAGGCCGGGCATGACCTGCCGGCGGATCGGCCCATCCCGGCGCGTCCCGACCGCCGGCCCGACCTGCCGCCGGGCATCCGCGCCAGCCTGTCGCATGGCGGCGATTACTGCATCGCCATCGCCGCCCCACCCGGCGGGGCAAGCGTCGGCGTCGATCTGGAGCCTTGCGACCGCGCCCTTCCGGAAGGTCTGGCCGAGACCATCATGCCCTTTCGCCTGAACGGGGCCGGGGATGCCTTGCTGGCCTTTTGCGCCAAGGAGGCGATGTTCAAGGCGCAATATCCGCTGACCGGGCGGATGCTGGACTTCCGTGCGGTCCCGGTGGTGATCTATGCGCTGCGGTTCCGCGCCTGCATGGGCGACCGGCTGATCGGCGGGCGCTGGGGGCAGGCGGCGGGCTATTGGCTGGCGCTCAGCCTGTGGCGCGGCTGAACAGCGCCGCCAGACGCCGGGCGGATTCGCGGATGTCGTGGCGTTCCGTGACGCGGGCGCGGGCCGCGGCGCCCATGCGTTCCAGCGTAGCGTGATCGGTTTCGGCGGCTTGCAGCATGGTTTCGGCCAGGGCCTCGGCATCGCCGGCGGGGACCAGCCAGCCCTCTTGTCCGGGGCGGACCAGTTCGGGGATGCCGGCGATATAGGTGGCGATCACCGGGCGGGCGCAGGCCATAGCCTCCATGATGACCACCGGCAGGCCCTCGGCGAAGCTGGGGGTGACCAGCGCATGGGCGGCATCCATGGCGGCGCGGACGCCGGCCTCGTCCTGCCAGCCGAGCAGGCGGACGGCCTCGCCCATGCCCTCGGCCGCGATCAGCGCCTCGATCTGCGGGCGCAGCTCGCCGTCGCCGACCAGCGACAGGCGCAGCGCGGGATTGCGCCGCCAGGCCAGGGCGAAGGCGCGGATCAGCAGGCCGAATCCCTTCTGCTCGGCGAAACGTCCGACCGCGACCATGTGAAGCGCGCCGGGCGGGAGCGGCGAAGGCTCTGCCCAGCGGGGCAGGTCAAGCCCGCAATGCACCACATGCACCTTTTCCCAATCTTCAGCGGCCGACCAGCGGAAGATTTGCGAGCGGCCATAGCTGCTGACCGCAATGCAGAACTCCGCCAGCGCCAGCTTGCCGCCCAGGTCCAGGGCCAGGCCATTGTCGAATTCCTCTGGACCGTGGACGGTAAAGCTGAAGCGCGGCCCGCCCAGCAACCGGGCATAGGCCGCGACCCGGGCCGAGTTCGTGCCGAAATGCGCGTGGATATGCGCAAGCCCCAGCGCCTTGGCCCGGGCGGCGACATGGGCACCCTCGGCCAGATAGATGATCTGCCGCGCCAGGCTGGATTCCCCGGCCCGCGCCCGCCGCCGTACCAGGCGCATGGCGCGGAAGAATCGCGCAGGATTTTCCAGAGCTTGCCGGGCAAGCCCGGCGAGCAGCCGCTTGCCCCCGGCTTCAAGCACCCGCTCGGTCCGGGCATGCTCGGCGCGGTCGGCGGGATCGGTCAATGCGGCCGGATCGCCGCGCATGGCGAATCGGTGCACCTGCAGGCCCTGCGCCTCCAGAGCCGCGATCTCGCGCCGGATGAAGCTGTGCGAGGGGCGGGGATAGGTATTGACCAAATAGCCGATTCGCAAGGCGGCAGGCTCCAATTCAAAGGAAAATGCTCAACTGTCGCGGTATTCAAACACCATGCAGGCTGGATTGCGCTGATTTTTGCTTAAGAATGAGCGGATATGCAGTAAGAGGGAATACGGCACTAAAGTTTGTCTAGCGATTCGTTTTTTCTTTGGCACTATTGATCCAAGGACCTGTGCATTTTGAGGAGAGCACCTCTGACCGGCATCTTGACCATTGGCGTTGCAGTTGCGCTGGCCAGCGCGGTGATCGGGGCTGTGGCCTTTGATCTGTCGCTCTGGACTGCCCTGCTGGTTTATTCCGTCAGTGGAACCGCCGCCACGCTTTTCGTCGCATGGCGGCGCCTCAGATGCATCGAGCGGCATGAGGCCGAGACCGGCCGGACCGCTCAGTAGCCGGTGCAGCGCAGGACCACGCCCACCGTCTTGGCGATGATGGTCACATCCCCGGCAAGGCTGAGCTCTCCGGCATAGCGGGCGTCGAAGGTGGCGCGGGCCGCGAAGGTGCTGTCGTTGCGGTCCGAGATCTGCCAGAGCCCGGTCACGCCCGGCCGCAGGTGATAATAATCCGCCCCGGGATAAAGCTGCGCCTGCTCGATCATCATCGGCCGCGGACCGACGATGCTCATGTCGCCGCGCAGCACGTTCCACAGTTGCGGCAGCTCGTCCAGAGAGGTCTTGCGCAGGAAGCGGCCGGTCGAGGTGATGCGCGGATCGTTCTTCAGCTTCTGGGTCAGATCCCATTCGGTCTTGGCCTCGGGGTTCGCGGCCAGATATTCGGCCAGGCGCTTGTCGGCATCCTCGACCATGGTGCGCAGCTTCCACAGCCGGAAGTTGCGGCCCGAGCGTCCGACCCGCAGTTGGGTATAGAAGGGCTTTTCCCCATGGCACAGGATGACGATGGCAAGGATCATCACCACCGGCAGGACAATCGGTGCGGCCAGAACAACGGCCGCAATGTCCAGGGGACGCTTGAGAAAGCGGGCATAAAAAGATCGGACCCCCATGGGTTCGCCGATGGTTCCGCCGGGGTCCGATTGCAGCACCGAGCCGATCGTCTCGATATCAAAATCCGTGGTGTGCCGCATTTTGAAAACCTGTCCTAATCACTACTGGCGCAGTATAGCCGTGCATTTGAATAAAACTAGAACGAATTGAGGCACTGACGAAAAGTATAGGTTCTTTTTAAAACAATGACTTATCGCAGAGAACCGGAGGGCTGTGCGGCCCTTACCCTAGGTAAACATGATGTGAGAATCCGTGATCGCCGCGGCCTTTTGGCAAGCAATTGGTTGTCTTGGCCCGATATTGGCAACTGCCGGTTGAATTGCGGTCTTGGGGCAATTCTGCGATAACGGCGCGCAGGCAGGTAATTCACAATCGAGGGTTGTTAATATGGCGGGGTTTTTGCAATTTTTAATTGAGGGCGTCTCGGCTTTCTACATCGGCCACAGCCTCGTCAGCCCCACGGTTCCCGGCATGATGCAGAATCTGCTGCACGAATCCGTCGAGATGCAGATCATCAACGGCGCCCCGCTGGAGATCCAATGGACGGACGCGCAACACGCCCAGGGCGTGAACGGGCGCGAATGGCTGCCGAATCACGCGGTCGGCGCGCTGATCATCACCGAGCGCGTGCCGCTGGCCCCGGCGATGGATTATCACGACAGCGCCGGCTATGCCGCGAAATGGGTGGCGCTGGCGCGGCAGTCGAACCCGGATGTGAAGCCCTATCTCTACCAGACCTGGGACCATATCGAGCCGGGCTCGACGCGGCCCTGGCGCGACCGCATCCTGGCGGACCTGCCGCTATGGCAGGCGATCGCCGATCGGGTGAACGAGGACCTGCCGGAGGGAGGGGAGCCGATGCGGCTGATCCCGGCCGGCCTGGGCATGGTGCGGCTGCATGATGCCATCGAGGCCGGCAAGGTGCCCGGCGCCCGCTCGATCCGCGACTTTTTCCGCGACGATATCCATCCGACCGAGGCGGGAGGCTTCTATTTCATCGCGATGATCCATTACGCGACGTTGACCGGCCAGAGCCCGGTGGGGCTGACGAACCGGATCCCCGGCGGCGGCGGCCCCTATCCCGAGGTGCCGAAGGAGCAGGCCGCCGTGCTGCAGCAGCTTGCCTGGCAGGTGGTGCGGGACTTCGCGGCCGACTAGCGCCCGCGCGCCCATTCCTGGCGGTTGCGCCCCATGCGAACCGCCAGCGCGACGGCGGCATAGGTCGCGAAGCCCAGCGGATCTGCGGCGGCAAGGCGCAGCAGTTCGCCCTTGCCCGGGCGGACATGGCCCTGCCGGGAGGGCAGGTCGGGGAACAGCCGGGCGATCTCGGCCACGCCCATGTCCTGGCGCCGGCGCACGCGGACCAGCGGCGAAAAGCCCTCGACCAGCGGCCATTCATAGGGCTCGTCCACCAGGAACCGCTCGGCTTCCGCGAATTGCAGCCGGGCGAAGGTATCGTCCGAGATGATCTGCGGGAATGCCCCCCAGCGCGCCCGCCCCGCCTCGTTCACCGCGAAAAGCCCCGCTCCGGTGACGCCTTGGGCCACGAAGGGCAGCTTCTGCCAGAACCGGGCATAGGCGCGCGATACGGCGCTGCGCGCCGGGGCGACCACCAGCCGCCCGCCGGCATAGCGCGGCTCGTCCGCGTCCAGCACGCGGACCAGCCCCGACAGCAGCCGCGGCCCCATGCGGATATCGGCATCCAGATACAGCCGGATCCCCGGGCCGGCGCAGGCGTCGCCATGGTTCAGCGCGCCGATCTTGCCCCCCTGCGCCAGTTCCTCGACCCGCAGCTGCCAGCCGCGGGCGGCAAAGCCGGGCTGCTGGGCGCGGGCGCGGGCGGCGGTATCGTCGCTGCAGCCGTTGGCGATCACGATGACTTCGACCGGACCCCGGTGGTCCTGGGCCAGGATGTGCCCGAGACAGGCGCCGATATAGTCCGCCTCGTCATGGGCGGGCAGGATGATGGAGCAGGGGGGCGTCATCGGGCTGCGTCCGGGCTTTCGGGCTGGCCGCGACCGAATCGCCCGCCGCGGCCGTCCTGGGTGGATAATCGCGGGGCCGGGCCCGCCCCGATGTCGGAGCCGGTGCGGCCGGCCCGCCGCGACATGGGGATTCCGCCCCGCCGGGCCGGGAAATGCGGCGCATTCTTGTTATCGGGCGTGTTTTCGGTTGTCGCGTTCATGGCCGGGACGCTACCATGCCGCTGCCGTGAAAGTCATCGGCAGGCCGCAGTCCCCGGGACGGCGCCGTTTCATCAGAGGCAGAGGGGCCACAGGTTTGACGCCTGCGACAGGGAATGACCCGGACAGGACGCCGGCAGGACAGGCTGCGCCGGAAGCGGCGCGGGGCCATGTCTCCAGCAAGTTCATCCGGCGCGAGGCGGCGCTGGCCGCTTCGGACGCGAAACATGCCAAGATCATCGCGCAGCGATTCTCGCTGCTGCGCACCCGCATCCTGCGCGAGATGCGCAGCCGCGGCTGGAGCAAGCTCGCCGTGGTGCCGGTGACGCCGGGCGCGGGCGGCACCTTCGTGGCGGTGAACCTGGCGCTGGCGCTGGCACGCCAGCCGCATACGCAGGTGGCGCTGATCGACCTCGACCTCGGCCAGCCGGAGGTCGCGGGCCAGCTGGGCGTGCCGGGCTGCGGCGCGGTCTCGGTGGCGCTGCGCGAGGGCGGCGACCTGGACGCGCTGGTCTCGCGCGTGGACGAGGCGCCGAACCTCGCGGTTCTGGCGCCGGCGCGGGCCGAGCCGGGCGCGGCCGAGCTGCTGCAGGACGAGGCGCTGGCCCGGGCCATGCACCGGCTGCACGACAGCCACCCGGCCGAGATCGCCATCATCGACACCGCCGCGCTTCTGGGCGAGGATGCGGCGCTGGCTGCGCTGCCGCTGGCCGATGCGCTGCTGCTGGTGGCGGACGGGCGCCGCGGCACCGCCGCCGACATGGCGGAATGCGAACGGCTTCTCGTCGGCATGCCGCCGGTGATGGGCGTGGTCCTGAACAAGTCGGAAGACTGAATTTAAGAAAGACAGGGTTCGAGATTTGGGACCGATTCAATCCTTGCAGGATCTGATCTCGATGGTCTGGCGGCGCTTGCCGCTGGTCCTGACGATCCTGGTCCTGGGCGTGCTGATTTCCTTTTACCTGATCACTTCCTCGCCCCGTGTCTACGAGGCCTCGGCGGTCATCCAGCTGGACATGCCGGCCGCGATCGACCAGGGCAGCGACAGCTCGCTGCCGGCCTCGCGCCGCGTGCAGCTGATCGAGCAGCGCCTGATGGCGCGCGCCAACCTCCGCGAGGTGATCGAGCGGCTGGGCCTGTTCGCCGATTCCCCGCTGAGCGAGACCGAAAAGCTGGGCGCGCTGCGCAGCTCGACCCGGATCGAAAGCATCACCGCACCCGGCGTTTCGGTCGATTCCCGCATGTCGCTGGCGGCCATCGTCATCACCGCCCAGGCCGAGACCCCGGCCATGGCCGCCGCCCTCGCCAATGACTTCGCCAACAGCGTGGTGAACCGCGACCGCGAGAACCGCCAGCTGCGCATCCTGGAATCGCAGGAATACCTGCGCAACGAAGAGGCGCGCCTGAACGAGCAGCTTTCCGCACAGGAACGCAAGGTGGTCGAGTTCAGCGCCCGCAACGAGGATTCGCTGCCCACCTCGCAGGAATTCCTGCAGACCGAGCTGGCCCAACTGACCGAGATGGAGACGACGCTGGACCGCGACGTCATGACCCTGCAGCGCGAGCGGCTGTCGCTGGAGGCGGGGGGCACCGCCTCCGAGGCGCGCCCCTCGGCCTCGCTGGTGCAGCAGATCCGCTCGGCCGAGATCGAGCTGGCGCAGGCGCGCCGGACGCTGTCGCCGAACCACCCCGAGATCAAGCGGCTGGAGGAGATCCTGGACCGTCTGAACAGCGGCGGCGGCAGCGGCGGCTCGGACGTGATCCGCCGCCAGGCCGAACTGATCGACGCCCAGCTCGCCAAGCTGAACGAGCAGAAGGCCGGGATCGCGGCGCGCCGGGTCGAGATCGACCGCGCCCGCGCCCGCGCGCCCGAAGTCACCCGCGAGCTTGAGGCGATGAACCGCCAGCAACGCCGCCTGCAGGACCGCTATAACGAGATCTCGCGCCAGCTGGCCCAGGTCGAGACCCAGCAGATGCTGATGGAGAACGACCAGACCGAGCGTTTCGTGCTGCTGGAGCGCGCCCTGCCGCCGGAATATCCCGCCATGTCCAACCGCAAGAAAAGCGCGGTCATGGGGGTGGGCGGCAGCATGGCGCTGGCGCTGACCGTGGCCTTCGTGCTGGAGTTGCTGAACCCGGTCCTGCGGCGCAGCGACCAGTTCGCCCGCGCCACCGGCACGCGGCCGGTCATCTCGCTGCCCTATCGGCTGTCCAGCGCCGACCTGCGCGCCCGCCGGCTGCGCAACATCTACATGGTCGCGCTGCTGGTGCTGGGGGCGCTGGTCGCGCTGTGGCTGATCGGCAAGATTCCCGGCCTGCCCTCGCCCGGCGTGGTCAGCATGCCGACCGACGGGATGGGCTGATGAGCCAGCCCGGCGGAACCGAAAGCCCCGGCGAGGCGCCGCGCAAGAGCCTCGCCTCGCGGGCTCTGGGCAGCGGCGCCTGGTCCATGGCCAATTTCGGCCTGGGCCAGATCATGCGGCTGGGGTCGAACCTGATCCTGACCCGCATCCTCAGCCCCGACGATTTCGGCCTGATGGCGCTGGTGACCAGCTTCCTGATCGGGCTGAGCATGTTCAGCGACATGGGGTTCGGTCCGTCGATCATGCAGAGCAAGCGTGGCGACGACCCGGATTTCCTCGACACCATCTGGACGCTGAAGATCATCCGCGGCTTCCTGATCTTCCTGGCGGCGATGGCGATGGCCTGGCCGCTGGCCTGGTTCTACGACGCCTCGCTCTTTGGCTGGGTGTTCCCGGTGGCGGCCACCTCGATGATCGTCGGGGGGTTCCTGCCGACGCGGATCGACACCGCCGCCCGCCATCTGCAGCTGGGCCGGCTGACGGTGATCGAACTGTGCAACCAGCTCATCGGCATCCTGCTGACCATCGCCGCCGCGCTGATCCTGCAATCGGTCTGGGCGCTGGTCTGGGGCAATGTGCTGGGCGCCTTTGCCCAGCTGCTGATGTTCCGCCTGTTCCTGCCCGGCCACCGCAACCGCTTCCGGATGGAGCCCGAGGCCCGCGCCGAGGTGATGAAATTCGGCAAGTGGATCTTTTTCAGCACCATCTGCGGCTTCCTGCTGTTCCAGGGCGACCGCATCATCCTGGGCCGGGTGCTGACGCTGCATCAGCTGGGCATCTACAATATCGGCCTGTTCCTGGCCACGGTTCCGGCCATGCTGGGCTCGTCCATCGCCAGCCGGCTGTTCATCCCGATGTATCGCCAGCACCCGCCGGTCGAGGGTCCCGAGAATGCCCGCATCCTGGCCCGCACCCGCGCCGGTCTGACCGCGCTGCTGCTGGTGGCGGCGGTGGTGCTGGCCTGGGCCGGGCCGCCGCTCGTCGATCTGCTCTATGATCCGCGCTATGCCGCGGCGGGCGGCATCCTGGTCGCCGTTGCCTGCATCCAGATGCTGCAGGTCATCCCGATCAGCTATGAATATTCCGCGCTCGCCGCCGGGGATTCGCGGGGCTTCTTCATCATGCAATCCTCGCGGGCGGTGATCTATTTCACCCTGGTCGTCACCGGGGCCGCGCTTTACGGCCTGCCGGGCCTGCTGATCGGCCAGGCGCTGTCGCAGGTGTTCTGCTATCCGGTGACGGTCTGGCTGGCGCGCCGGCATGGCTGCTGGGACCCGCGGCACGATCTGGTCGCCGCCATGATCGCCCTGGTCGCGGCCGCGGCCGCGCTGGCCGGGCATCACGGCGCGGTGCTGGCCGCCATGTCGCCCTGACGGGCATCGCCGGCCATTTTCCCTCTTCCGGTTCCGCTTGCCCTGGCGCTATTGCTGCCGGAACGTCACGAGGAGGCACCGGATGAGCGACGACAACACCCCGCGCAAGTCCCGCATCACGCGGGAAGAGGCTCTGGCCTATCACCTGGAGCCCCGTCCGGGCAAATACGACATCGTCGCCTCGACCCCGATGGCGACGCAGCGCGACCTGTCGCTGGCCTATTCCCCCGGCGTGGCGGTGCCCGTCGAGGCCATCGCCGAACGGCCCGAGACCGCCTATGACTATACCGTCAAGGGCAACATGGTCGCGGTGGTCTCGAACGGCACGGCGATCCTCGGCCTTGGCAATCTGGGCGCGCTGGCCTCGAAGCCGGTGATGGAGGGCAAGGCGGTGCTGTTCAAGCGCTTCGCCGACGTGAACGCCATCGACATCGAGCTGGACACCGAGGACCCGGATCAGATCATCAACGCCGTGCGGCTGATGGGCCCGACCTTCGGCGGCATCAACCTCGAGGACATCAAGGCGCCGGAATGCTTCATCATCGAGCAGCGGCTCAAGGAAGTCATGGACATCCCGGTCTTCCATGACGACCAGCACGGCACGGCGGTGATCTGCGCGGCGGGTCTGATCAACGCGCTGGAGCTGTCGGGCAAGAAGATCGAGGACGTGCGCATCGTGCTGAACGGCGCCGGCGCGGCCGGCATCGCCTGTCTGGAGCTGCTGAAATCCATGGGCGCGCGGCATGAGAACTGCATCATGTGCGACACCAAGGGCGTGATCTACCAGGGCCGCACCGAGGGCATGAACCAGTGGAAATCCGCCCATGCCGTGGTGACCGAGGCCCGGACGCTGGAAGAGGCGATGAAGGATGCCGACGTGTTCCTGGGCGTTTCGGCCAAGGGGGCGGTGACGCAGGACATGGTGCAGAGCATGGCCGAGAACCCGGTCATCTTCGCCATGGCGAACCCCGATCCCGAGATCACCCCCGAGGAGGCGCATGCCGTCCGCCCCGACGCCATCGTCGCCACCGGCCGCTCGGACTACCCGAACCAGGTCAACAACGTCCTGGGCTTTCCCTATCTGTTCCGCGGCGCGCTGGACATCCATGCCCGCGCCATCAATGACGAGATGAAGATCGCCTGCGCCCGCGCGCTGGCCGAACTGGCGCGCGAGGACGTGCCGGACGAGGTCGCCGTGGCCTATGGCCGCAAGCTGCAATTCGGCCGCGACTATATCATTCCGACGCCCTTCGACCCGCGGCTGATCCATGTCGTTCCGCCGGCCGTGGCACGCGCGGGCATGGATACCGGCGTCGCCCGCCGGCCGATCATCGACATGGAGGGCTATGTCCAGTCGCTCAAGGCGCGCATGGACCCGACCGCGGCGATCCTGCAGGGCATCCATGCCCGCGCCCGCCAGGCCCAGGCCCGGATGATCTTTGCCGAGGGCGACGACCCGCGTGTGCTGCGCGCCGCCGTCGCCTGGCAGCGCGGCGGCATGGGCCAGTCCATCGTCGTCGGGCGCGAAACCGACGTGAAGGAGAAGCTGGAGGCCGCCGGCCTGGGCGATGCCGCGCGCGAGATCGCCGTGGTCAATGCCGGCAATTCCCGGCATCTGGAGCAATATCACGAGACGCTCTACGCCCGGTTGCAGCGCAAGGGCTATGACCGCGAGGACGCGGTCAAGCTGGCCAATCGCGACCGGCATGTCTTCGCCTCGCTGATGCTGGCGCATGGCCATGGCGATGGGCTGGTGACCGGCGCGACGCGCAAGAACGCGCATGTGCTGTCGCAGATCGGCATGGTCTTCGACGTCACCCCGGCGGATGGCGCCGTGGGCATCACCGCGGTCCTGCACAACGGCCGTATCATCCTGATGGGCGACACGCTGGTGCATGAATGGCCCGAGGCCGAGGACCTGGCCGACATCGCCACCCGCGGCGCCCATGTGGCGCGCGGCCTGGGGCTGGAGCCGAAGGTCGCCTTCCTGTCCTTCTCGAACTTCGGCTATCCGGTCAGCGAGCGGGCGGTGAAGATGGCCCATGCCACCGAGGTGCTGGATGCCCGCCGCGTCGATTTCGAATATGAGGGCGAGATGACCGTGGACGTGGCGCTGAACCCGTCGCAGGCGGCGAAATACCCGTTCTCGCGGCTGAAGGGGCCGGCCAACGTGTTGGTGGTGCCGGCACGGCATTCGGCCTCGATCTCGGTGAAGCTCTTGCAAGAGATGGCGGGGGCGACGGTGATCGGCCCGATCCTGACCGGGGTGCCGCAGCCGATCCAGATCTGCTCGACCGGCTCGACGGTGAACGACATCCTGAACATGGCCGCTATCGCGGCGGGCCGGCTGGGGCAGGTGAAATAGGCCCGGAACGGAAAAGCGCCCCCGAAACGGGGGCGCTTTCTTCTTGCGTCGGGATCAGAACCGATAAGAGGCGCGCAGCTGCACCAGGTCGAGGTCCAGATCGTTGCCGCTTGCGCCGGTGCTGTCCTCAAGCACGTCCTTGAAGTCGTTGCGGGTATATTCCGCGCCGACGGTGAAACGCTCGGCCACCTTGTAATCGACGCCGATGCCGTAGGTCAGGCCGGTATCCGAGAACTCGTCCGTCTTCAGCTTGGCGGCGCCCACGGTGACATAGGGCAGGAACTTGCCCATGTCGGCGCCGGCGCGCAGCCGCAGCCGGGTCAGGTCGCCGTCGCTGTAGTCATTATCCGGCGAGATGCGGTTGTAATCCAATTCGCCGCCCAGCACGAACTTGCCGAAGCCGCGCTGATAGCCGGCATGCAGGCCATAGCCGTCGAAATCGCCGAAATCGGCCAGCGCGCCGCGATCGCCCAGATCGCCCGAGCCCTGCCCGTATTGCAGACCGGCGTAGAAGCCCGTCCAGTCGCTCGCCTCGATCGTCATCGGCGGAGCGACGGGCGCGACCACCGGCTGCTCGACCACCGGAGCGGCATAGCCGCCTGCATATGCCCCACCCGCCAGCAGCGAGATCAGCGTTGCGTAACCAATTGTTTTCATTTTGAGCTCTCCATTTCTTTCGGGCTGTTGGTCGCCCAGATCACTCGGCCCTATGCCTATCACCCGGCTCGCCGATTGGAAGGTTTTGCGGCGCCGCAGCACGGACAAGTGCGAAGCGGTGACCGGCCCCCGGTAGCGCGACAGGGGAAATGCAGAGGGATGAACGGCTTAGCCGCTCAAGCGGATTTGAGCAGGCGTGATCGGGTAAACCCGTTGTTTTTCAGCTTGTTGCTGTTGTTAACGAATGTTGCCGGATCGTCAGTCTTGCGCGTCGCCGAAACATTCCCCGCGCTTGGCCTGACGCTGGCGTTCGCGGAATCGGGCGCGGTCGGCCTCGGAATATTCGCCGGCGCAGCGGTGGCAGCTGACGCCTTCCTCGTATTCCGGGCGGTCGCGATCCTCGGGCGCCAGGGGCCGGCGGCAGGCGTGGCAAAGCGCGTGGCGGCCCTGCCGTAACCCGTGGCCCAGGCTCACCCGCCTGTCGAAGACGAAGCATTCGCCGCGCCAGAGGCTGTCCTTTTCGGGCACCTCCTCCAGGTATTTCAGGATGCCGCCTTTCAGGTGAAAGACCTCAGGCACACCCTCGCCCAGCAGGAAATTCGTCGATTTCTCGCAGCGGATGCCGCCGGTGCAGAACATGGCGATGCGCTTGCCCGCGAAGCGGTCGCGGTTCTGGCGCCACCATTCCGGAAAGTCGCGAAAGCTGCGGGTGCCGGGATCGACGGCGCCGGCGAAACTGCCGATCTCGACCTCGTAATCGTTGCGGGTGTCGATCACCGCCACGTCGGGGGCACTGATCAGCGCGTTCCAGTCCTGCGGGGCGACATAGCGGCCGACCGCGGCGGTGGGATCGACCTCGGGCTGGCCCATGGTGACGATCTCGCGCTTCAGCCGCACCTTCATGCGGCCGAAGGGCATGGTCTCGGCGGTGCTTTCCTTCCAGTCCAGCCCCGCGCAGCCGGGCAGGGCGCGGATATGGGCCAGCACCGCGTCCAGCCCCGCGCGCGTGCCGGCGATGGTGCCGTTGATCCCCTCGGGCGCCAGCAGCAGCGTGCCCCTGACCCCGTTCGAGCAGGCACATCTGGCCAGCGGCGCCTTCAGCGCGGCGGGGTCGGGAAAGCGGGTGAAATGGTAAAGCGCGGCAACGATCAGCATGGGCTGGCCATAGCGCCGCGCCGGGGTGCAATCAAGTTGCCGCATTGACGCCCCCGCCGCCTGCGCCTACCAATTTTCTTGGGAAAAACAGGAGAGGCGCCATGGCCAAAGCCCTGATCGTCATCGACATGCAGCTGGATTTCTGCCCGGGCGGGCGGCTTGCCGTGGCCGGCGGGGACGAGATCGTTGCGCCGATCAACGACCTGATGGCGGATTTCGACGCGGTGGTGCTGACCCAGGACTGGCATCCGCATGACCATGCCAGCTTTGCCGACAACCATCCCGACGCCGCCGCATTTTCGCAAGTCGAGATGCCCTACGGCCCGCAGGTGCTGTGGCCGGCGCATTGCGTGATCGGCTCGGCCGGGGCGGGGTTCCATCCGACGCTGGCCCTCGATTGCGCCGATCTGGTAATCCGCAAGGGTTTCCGGCCGCAGATCGACAGCTATTCCGCGTTTTTCGAGAACGATCACCGCACCCCCACCGGCCTAGCCGGCTATCTGCGCGAGCGCGGTCTGGACGACCTGACCTTCGTTGGCCTTGCGCATGATTTCTGCGTCGCGTGGTCGGCCGTCGATGCGGCGAAGCTGGGCTTCCGCGCCACCGTGATCGAGGAGGCCACCCGTGCCATCGACCTGAACGGCTCGCGCGAGGCGGCGCGCGAGACCATGCGCAAGGCAGGGGTGACACTCGCATGATGATCCCGACGGTCGATATCGCCACCCGCGTCTATAACCACAAGTGGAAGATCGACCCGATCGTCCGCTCGCTGATCGACGACGATTTCTACAAGCTGCTGATGTGCCAGTCGGTGTTCCGCAACCGGCCCGACACGCAGGTGACCTTCAGCCTGATCAACCGCACCAGCCGCATCCGCCTGGCCGAGCTGATCGACGAGGGCGAGCTGCGCGAGCAGCTGGACCATGTCCGCGGCCTGTCGTTGACGCGGGGCGAAAGCACCTGGCTGCGCGGCAATACCTTCTACGGCAAGCGGCAGATGTTTCGCCCGGATTTCATGGAGTTCCTGGAGAACCTGCGCCTGCCCGCCTATCACCTGGAAAAGCGCGACGGCCAGTATGAGCTGATCTTCGAGGGGCGTTGGCCCGAGGTCATGCTGTGGGAGATCCCGGCGCTGGCCATCATCATGGAGTTGCGGAGCCGCGCCGTCCTGAAGGACATGGGCCGGTTCGAGTTGCAGGTGCTCTATGCCCGGGCCATGGCCCGGCTTTGGGAAAAGATCGAGGAATTGCGCAGGCTCGGCCCGGACCTGCGCATCGCCGATTTCGGCACGCGGCGACGGCACAGCTTCCTGTGGCAGGACTGGTGCGTGCAGGCCATGGTCGAGGGCTTGGGCGACCAGCGCTTCATCGGCACCTCGAACTGCCTGATCGCCATGCGCCGCGACATCGAGGCCATCGGCACCAATGCCCATGAACTGCCGATGGTCTATGCCGCGCTGGCCGATACGGACGAGGAGTTGCGCCGGGCGCCCTATCGCGTGCTTGCCGACTGGCACGAGGAACATGACGGCATGCTGCGCATCATCCTGCCCGACACCTACGGCACCAAGGGCTTTCTGGACCACGCGCCGGACTGGCTGGCCGGCTGGACCGGCATCCGCGTCGACAGCGGCGACCCGGCCGAGGGCGCCGAGACGGCGATCCGCTGGTGGCAGGACCGCGGCGAGGATCCGCGCGACAAGCTGATCATCTTCTCGGACGGGCTGGATGTCGAGAAGATCAAGGACCTGTTCCATCGCTTCCACGGCAGGGTGAAGGTCAGCTTCGGCTGGGGCACCTTGCTGACCAACGACTTCCGCGGGCTGGTGCCGGGCGACGGGCTGGCGCCGTTCTCGCTGGTCTGCAAGGCGGTGGCGGCCGAGGGGCGGCCGACCGTCAAGCTTTCGGACAATCCCGAAAAGGCCACCGGGCCGCAGGACGAGATCGAGCGTTACAAGCGCATCTTCGGCGTCGGCCGGCAGCAGCGCATGGACGTGGTGGTCTAGACGGGGAAATGGACAGGCCCCGGCACGTGGGGTCCGGGGCCTTGGGCGTCAGCGCGAAAGCGCCGGTTGCAGCGCGCGACGGTTGGCAGCATGGCGCTTGGCGAGCTGCCGTCCCTCGCGACCGTTGCCCAGACGGCGGGCGGGCTCGCGCGCGCCGCTCTCGGACAGCAGTCCGGGGAACAGCGCCAGGATTTCGGCACGGGCCTCGGGCGAGACCGATTTCAGCGCCTCGGGGCCGGTGAACAGCGATTCGGTCAGCGCGCCTTCCGAGCAGACGATCTCGTGCCGGTCGAACAGCAGGTGGTAATAGGTCAGCGCCTCGCAATCATCGACCAGCTCGATGCCCTCGATCCCGGTCAGGTGCTTGGCCGCGACCAGAACCTCGGCCGCGCCGCAGATGCGCTCGGCGATCTTCGAGCTGACCAGGATGCGGTGCTGCTGCGAGACGTAAAGGTCGCGGCTGGGCAGGCCCGAGCCAAGCGCGCCGGCGCGGATGCGCACCGGGCGCATCTTCTCGAAGGTCCGCAGCAAGGCGCTTTCGACCGGCTTCGAGCCGATCCAGCGCAGCGGCTGCGCGCCATGGTCGCGGGTGACGACCATGTCGCCGATCCGCAGCGCCTCGACCGGCACTTGGCCGCGCTGGGTCAGGATCAGCGTGCCGTGGCGGAAGCAGATGAAGGCCGGCGCGCCTTCGAGCCCGTAGCGCGAGGTGTCGAGCCGGTCGAAATCGCTGCGCACATAGCTGGTCAGGGTGATCGACTGGATCGGCTTGCTGGTGACGCCGTCGATCTCGGCCTGCGCGGCCGTGGCGGGCGGCGGCACCAGCACCAGGTTGCCGTCGGTGTCCTGCAGGATGCGCAGCTGCACATTGCGGGCGCTGGTGCCGTCCGTATAGGTCACGGTGCCGCGATAGATGATCCCGGAATCGGCGTAATGGCGCACGCCGTCATGGATGCCGTATTCGCCCGAGGCCACGCCGAAGCGGTTGTCGAAGGAAATCGCGCCGTCGTCATTGCCGTCATGCAGCGTTATGGCGTTGATCTCGCGCGCCAGCGGCCGGTCGGCGCTGCCGAAGGTCGAGCCCACCAGTTCCGCGGCGCGCTCGGCGCCCAGAAAGCGTTCATCGGGATCCAGATCCCGATGCGTTCCAAGATAGATGACACGGATCGACGTCGTCGTCGGCATGGCAGACCCTAATCGTTAACAGGCCCCCGCACATGAGGGCACAAGAGACACATTCAACCATTGCGCCATTCCGGACCGGCGACGCCGACCCGTGCATGGAAAAGAGGGCGGAAGAACACATGCCCGCGCCTCACCGGCTAACTAGGTCATGTTGACAAATGGCGGAGCCAGAGCCTGATGCAGGCGACGTCGACGAAGCCAAGGAAGCTTTCGGCGGTTTTGTCGTAGCGGGTTGCAAGGCGGCGGCTATTTTTCAGCTTGTTGAAGCAGCGCTCGACCATGTTGCGCAGGGTGTAGATGGTCATGTCGACAGCCTTGCGCACCCTTCGGTTCCTTCGCATCGGTATCATGGGCAGGGCGTTGCGGCTCTCGATGTCTTCCCGAATTTTATCAGAGTCATAGCCCCTGTCGGCGACCAGAACTGCTGGTTGCGGCAGGTTGTCGGCCATCACCATATCATAGCCGGTGTAGTCGGAATCCTGCCCCGGCGTGATCTCGGTCCTCATCGGGAGGCCTGCGCCGTTGACGCGGAGATGGATCTTGGTCGAGAAGCCACCTCTCGAACGGCCAAGAGCCTCTTTCGGAGTCCCCCTTTTGCGCCCGCCGCATGATGATGGGCGCGGATCACAGTGCTATCAACCATCTGGAGCTTGTCTGGCGCGATCCCAGCGTGGTTCAGCGCATCCAGGATATCCTCCCACAGTCCCGCCAAAGTCCAGCGGCGGAACTGACGGTAGACCGAGGACCACTTGCCAAACTCTTCGGGCAGATCGCGCCATGGCGCACCAGTCCTTGCGATCCAGAATATACCATTCAGAACAAGACGATGGTCCGCAGGTTTCCGCCCGTTAGGGTGCCGGACGGCACGAATGAAGCCCTCGAAGAAGGTCCACTCATCGTCGGATATCAGGTTGCGTGCCAAGTTCATCTCCCACGTAGAGATGAGCTTGAATCATAGGACGACTGCCAGAGGAATCCCTTTTGTCAACACGACCTAGAAGATGAATAAAACTTTATTAACCTGTCGAAATGGGCAGGTTATCGGCCAATAGCAGATATAGATCTTTTTATTTCAACATCTTGCGCATGATCGCCGGATACGGGTGCCCGGGCTTCCCGGCGATCGTGACGCAAGGTCACGCGCGCTGCCGGTCAGAGCCGGTCGCGCCAGCGGTTGACCAGCGGATAGCGCCGATCCAGCCAGAAGGCCTTGGTCGAGATGCGCGGCCCCGGCGCCGCCTGGTATCGCTTCCATTCGCTGCCATAAAGCAGGGTCTCGACCTTCTTGACCGTCTCGGGCTCGAATCCCTGCGCGACCAGGTCCTTCAGCGCCAGGTCCTTCTCGACCAGCCCTTCCAGGATCGCGTCCAGCACCTCATAGGGCGGCAGGCTGTCCTGGTCCTTCTGGTTGGGGCGCAGCTCGGCCGAAGGCGGCTTCGAGATGATCTGCGGCGGGATCACCTCGCCCGCGCGGCCCAGCATCCAGTCGCGATGATTTTCATTGCGCCAGCGGCAGGTCTGGAAGACGCGGGTCTTGTAGAGATCCTTGATCGGGTTGTAGCCGCCGGCCATGTCGCCATAGATCGTGGCATAGCCGACCGCGACCTCGGACTTGTTGCCGGTGGTCAAGAGCAGCTCGCCGAACTTGTTCGACAGCGCCATCAGCATCACGCCGCGCAGCCGGGACTGGATGTTTTCCTCGGTCGCGTCGGGCTGGGTGCCTTCCATCAGATGGGCCAGCGCCTCGCCCACCGCGTCGCGGGCGCCCTCGATATGCACGGTGTCCAGCCGCGTGCCCAGCCGCCCGGCGCAATCGGCGGCATCATCGAGGCTGGCTTGCGAGGTGTATTCGCTGGGCAGCATGACGCAGCGCACGTTCTCGGGGCCGATGGCGTCGCTGGCGATGGTGGCGACCAGCGCCGAGTCGATGCCGCCCGACAGGCCCAGCACCGCCTTGCGGAACCCGGACTTGCGCATGTAGTCGCGCAATCCCTCCATCATGGCGCGGTAGTCCTGCTCCCACTCGTCGGGCATGTGGTCCATCCGGCCCGGCACAGCCCGCCAGCCTTGCGGGGTGCGGGTGAAATCGACATGCGCCAGCATCTCGTCGAAGGGCGCCAGCTGCATGACCTTGACCGCGCCGCCATCCTCGCCCGGGTTCAGCACGAAGCTGCCGCCGTCATAGACTTGGTCGTCCTGCCCGCCGACCGAGTTCAGGTAGATCAGCGGCAGCCCGGTCTCGACCACGCGGGCGACCATATGGCCCATGCGCAGGTCCAGCTTGTTGCGGTGATAGGGGCTGCCGTTCGGGACCAGCAGGATTTCGGCCCCGGTTTCGGCCAGCGTTTCGCAGACCTCGGGCCACCAGGCGTCCTCGCAGATCGGGCTGCCGATGCGCAGCCCGTCCAGGCTGTAGGGCCCCGAGATCGGCCCGACATTGAACAGCCGCCATTCGTCGAACAGCTGCTTGTGCGGCAATTCGTGCTTGAGCACCCGCGCCACGACCTTGCCGCCCTTGAGGATCCAATAGGCGTTGTAAAGCCGGTCCTCCTCGGCATAGGGGCCGCCGATGCCGATGGCGGGGCCGTCCACGCAGTCCCGCGCCAGATCGACGATATGGGCCATGGCCTCCTGCGTGAAGCCGGGCTTCAGCACCAGGTCCTGCGTCTGGTAGCCGGTGATGAACATCTCGGGCAGGGCCAGAAGGTCGGCGCCGGCCTCGCGCGCCGCGGCCCAGGCCTCGCGCGCCTTGGCGGCGTTGCCGGGCAGGTCGCCCACGGTCGGGTTCAGCTGTCCAAGGGTGATGCGGAACGTGTCGGTCATGGCGCTTCCTTACCGGATCTTGCCCCCGTTGATAGGTCAGCGCGCGGCAAAGGAAAAGTCGGGCTTTGCGCCGGCGCGCCCCTTGCGATAAACCGATGCCAAAAGCAGCAACGAGGCGGAGTGCAGCACCCATGAAGGCAGCCCTTGTCGCCTGCGCGGTGATCCTTGCCGGCGCGGGCATGGCCGGTGCCCAGGCGGTCATCACCAAGCAATATGACGACGGCGGCGTCTACGAGGGCACCTTCCGCAACGGCAAGCAGCACGGGCGCGGCACCTATACGCTGCCCTCGGGCTACGAATATACCGGCGACTGGGTCGAGGGCGAGATCCTGGGTCAGGGCGTGGCGAAATTCCCCAACGGCTCGGTCTACGAGGGCGCCTTTGCCCGCGGCAAGCCGCATGGCAAGGGCAAGATCACCTATGCCGATGGCGGCAGCTACGAGGGCGACTGGCTGGACGGCCAGATCACCGGGCAGGGCGTGGCGCATTACGCCAACGGCTCGGCCTATGAGGGCGGTTTCCTGAACGCGCTGCACGACGGCAAGGGGGTGCTGACCCAGCCGAACGGCTATCGCTACGAGGGCGACTGGAAGGCCGGCGTCAAGGAAGGCTTCGGCAAGATCACCTATCCCGACGGCGCCACCTATGAAGGCGAGATGAAGGCGAACCAGCGGTCCGGCCAGGGCAAGCTGACCATGGCGGACGGGCTGAATTACGAGGGCGGCTGGTCGGCGGGTCAGATGGCCGGGCAGGGCAAGCTGACCCAGCCTTCGGGCGACAGCTACGAGGGCCGCTTCGCCAATGGCAAGCGCGAGGGCAAGGGCGTGGCGACCTATGCCAATGGCGACCGCTACGAGGGCGATTTCCGCGCCGACAAGCGTTGGGGCGTCGGCACCTTCACCGGCACCGACGGCTATGTCTATACCGGCGACTGGGTCGAGGGCCGGATGGAGGGTCTGGGCCGCATCACCTATCCCGACGGCTCGATCTATGAGGGGGCGCTGCAAAACGACCTGCCGCATGGGCGCGGGCTGATCACCTATCCGGATGGCGCCAGCTATGACGGCGACTGGGTCGAGGGCGTGATCGAGGGGCAGGGCGTGGCCAAATACGCCAACGGCCTGGTCTACGAGGGCGGCTTCAAGCGCGGCCGCAACGAGGGGCAGGGCCGCATGACCTATCCCGACGGCTATGTCTATAACGGCGCCTGGCGCGACGGGCAGCGGCACGGGCAGGGACAGGCGACCTATCCCGACGGTACCACCTATGACGGTTCCTTCGTGGACGGGCTGCGGCACGGCAAGGGCCGGCTCATCGCGCCGGACGGCTTCCGCTACGAGGGCAGCTGGAAGGAAGGCGAGATCGACGGCGAGGGCGTCGCGACCTATGCCAACGGCGATGTCTATACCGGCCATTTCGTGATGGGCAAGCGCCAGGGCGCCGGGGTGATGCGCTATGCCACCGGCCAGGTCGCCTCGGGCGAGTGGGAGGACAACCGGCTGGCCGTTCCGGCCGAGGGCGCTGTACCCGAGGGCGCCGAGACGCCCGAAGGGGCGGTGCCGGCCGAGCCGAGCGAGGGCGACTAGGCTAGGGTCCGGGGCGGCCGTCCGCCTCCGCCTTGTTCGTGTCGGATGCGGCGGGCGGTTTCCGCCCTGATCCGTCCTTGCAGGGCCGGGCGAACCAAGCGCGGTTTTTCAATGCCGGATTGTCGAGGTTTCGCCATTCGCAAGGCGGCAGGAACGGGAATTTTTGGCCATCGAGCAGAAAAACAGCTCCGAGGAGGCCGGTGTAATAGCCGTTGCATCCTCCTCTCCCTGAGCGTAGCTCACGCGCAACAGTGTCATACTGCTCTTCCCGGACCTTGGCGTCGGTCTGGGCGTCGTAAATGCCGGAATCACCGAATTTGTAGGACGTGACCCTGACATAGCGATCGTTGAAGCAAAGGAATTCAAGCCTGCGGGCAAGGATCGTTCTGCCATCCGTGGCAAAAAGCGCGACCGGAGCGCGGGGGAAATAATATTGCAGCTTGAGCATCATGCCATTTGGCAGGGTGACGCTTTTGGGTGCATGCCTGACCCATTGCACCCCCGCGACCGCCGCCCAGAGCAGGAAAAGAAAGACGGGAAGCAGAAGCAGATGATGGGGCTCTGTTGCATAACTCAGGTGATGGGCGCGGTTACCCCCTCCCCGGACAGACTTATCCTACAGCTTCCGTGACCGGGATGCCGAGCGCGGTGTAGCCGTTCAGGACGGCGATGCGGATCTGGAACTCGGCGACCTGACGGTCGAAGTCCCTTGCCATGAGCCGCTGGCCCAGCAGTTTGACACAATGCATCTTCGTCTCGATGCGGCTCCGGCGGTGGTATCCACTCCATCGTCGCCACAGGGTGCGGCCGAGATACCTGGACGCCCGGAGGGCCTCGTTGCGCGCGACGGCTCCAGCGGTGATGGTCTTCCAGGTCTTCGCGTTCCTGCGCGGTGGGATGACGGCATGGGCTCCGCGATCTGCAATCGCATCGTGGCACTTGCGCGTGTCGTAGGCGCCATCTGCCGTGACGCTACCGATTTCCTGGTCCTCCGGGATCTGGTCGAGAAGGTCAGGTAGGATCGGCGCATCGCCGACGTTGCTCCCGGTGATCTCGACAGCCCGGATCTCTAG
The DNA here is from genome assembly GCF_020990385.1 of Paracoccus sp. MA. Taxonomy (NCBI): domain Bacteria; kingdom Pseudomonadati; phylum Pseudomonadota; class Alphaproteobacteria; order Rhodobacterales; family Paracoccaceae; genus Paracoccus; species Paracoccus sp. MA. The sequence goes on along the minus strand of NZ_CP087598.1, from coordinate 1,776,016 downwards.
CGTTTCCTCGTCGATCCCAAGGTGGATCTTGCGCCAGACCCGCCGTTTGGGGCCACCATGCTTGCGAGCGTGCCACTCGCCTTCGCCCTCGACCTTGATTCCTGTGCTGTCGATCAGCAGGTGCAGCGGCCCTTTGGAGCCGCGATACGGGATGTTCACAGCCAAGGTCTTCTGGCGGCGGGACAGTGTGCTGAAGTCAGGCACCGTCCCGTCGAGGCCAACCAGACGCAGCAGGCTCTCGACGAACCCGGTCGTCTGCCGGAGCGCCATGCCGAATAGCACCTTCATCGTCAGGCAGCTCTGAATGGCAGTATCGCTGTAGGTCTGCTGGCGGCCACGCCTCCCCGTCGGCACGGCATCCCAGCTCATCTCGGGGTCGAACCAGATCGTCAGCGAGCCCCGGCGCTTGAGCGCTTCATTGTAGGCTGGCCAGTTTCTGGTCCTGTAGGTTGGCGGTGTGGGTCTGCTCATACATCACAGCTACCACCCTGGATTCACGATCTGAATCCCTGACGGGATTTGTGCAACAGAGCCGGGCCGGACGGGAAGTCCGAGGTGAATTCGTGAAACGCGAACTCTGTCTCGCCAAGGATATAGGGATCGGCCGCGCAGCGGCAGTTGTAATCCTCGCCCGGATGGCCGGTATCAGGCGGATTGTCCCATGCAAACACGCGGCCATCGTTGGCACGATGTGCCGGTCGCACAAAATTGTCGCCTTGGCAGCGCCAGACATACCGTGCCGTGGTCCCTGCCTGCTTCAGAGACAGGGGGATCGGCGTGCCCTTGCGCAGATAGGCGCTGAAGGCAGTTCGATAGGCTTCCGTGTGGATCATGTTCATGCCGGGAACCTCATATGCCGCGCGGCATCCTCCAACAGCAGATCACAAGATTCGGTTAATGAGGCGCGCGTTGCGCGCCGTCCCTCATTCCACCACCCGCACTCCCGCCGTCTCGCCCCAATGCGCAAAGGGCAGCACCCGCCCGTTCCGCCGGCTTTCCGCCACCAGATCCATATCGACCGGCGCCTTGACCCAGCCGGGCACGTCCATCAATCCCTCGGCCAGCACGCCGCTTTCCGGCCACAGCCCGTCCGGCGGCGCATAGATCGCCGCCGCGCCGCGGTTTTCGTCGATGGCCGGGTTCCAGTCCACATCGCCCACCGTCGGGGCCTGCACCACGACGCACTGGCTCTCCAGCGCCCGGGCCATGGCGCCGATCTTCACCCGGTTGAAGCCCGCCACCGTGTCGGTGCAGGAGGGGGTCAGGATGATCTCGGCCCCGGCCTCGGCCAGAACCCGGCCCAGCAAGGGAAATTCGCTGTCATAGCAGATCAGCACGCCCAGCCGCCCCACGGGCGTGTCGAAGACCCGCAGGCCCGGCGCGCCGACCACGTCCCAGTCCTCGCGCTCGAAGCGGGTCATCACCTGCTTGTCCTGATGGCCGATCCGGCCCCCGGGGCCGAACAGCACCGCGCGGTTGACCGGGCGCGGCCCCTCGAAGCAGGGCCCCGATGCGGCCAGGATATGCAGCCCGTGCCGCGCCGCCAGCTCGGCATGCAGCGCGTCGCGCGCGGTCTCGTGCCGGGCGACCTCGTGCAGCGAGGCTTCGAGGTTGCCGGCCACTTCGCGCCCGCCCAGCGAGGCCAGCTCCATCGCGCCGTATTCGGGAAAGACCAGCAGGTCGCAATCGGCTGCGTCCTCGACCCAGGCGGCGATCTTGGCGCGATAGGCGTCGAAATCCTCCATCCAGTCGAAGGGATAGGCCGCGGCGGCGATCTTGACGGTCCGGGTCACAGTTCTTTCATCCAGAATTGCAGCGGTTTGCGGGTCGGCGCGTCCGCGCCGATGTCCTTCCATTCGAACCCGGCCACGACGCCGGGCAGCGGAGCATAGCCGCGCTTGCGCCAGAACCCGTCCAGCGGGCGATAGTCCGCAGGACGCAGCGGATGGTCGGCCGGGCGGATCACGCTGCAAAAGACGCTGTAGCGGCGGCCGAGCGCGCGGCCCTGCGCCTCGCGCCCGTCGAAGAAGGCGTGGCCCAGGCCGTGGCCGCGATAGTCCGGCAAAAGCACCGATTCCGCGCAATAGAAGATCTCGTCCAGCCGCTCGGGCCGGCCGGCGAAGGCGGCGGCGAAATCGTCGGCGTGATCCTCCATCGGCGCGCCGGTCGAGGCGCCGATCATGCGCTCGCCGTCCCAGGCCGCCACCACCACGGCGCCGGGCGACTGATAGGCGCGCAGATAGTCGCGCTCGTATTCCAGGTCGCCGTCATAGAGATAGGGCCAGTCGCGGAACACCGCGATGCGCAGCCGCGCCAGATCGTCCAGCACGGAGGCCACGGCATCCCCGGTCAGGCTTTCGGTGCGGATCACGCCGAGACCTGCCGCGTCCAGTCGGCGAGGTTGTAATAGGTCGTCACCCGCGCGATCTTGCCGTCCCGGATGGTGAAGAAGGCGCCGGCCGGCAGGACGTATTTCTGGCCCTTCGCCTCGGGCAGGCCCTCGTCGGTCGCCAGATAGGTGCCGTTGACCACGAATTCCGCCGCGGCCCGGTCGCCCGTCTCGTTGGCGAAGATCACCATGTCGGTCAGCTCTTCGCGGTAGCTGCGGGTCATATGGGCGTTGAATTCGGCGAACTTGTCCTTGCCGCGGCGGATGCCGCCCTCGTTGACGTGATGTTCGATCTCGTCATGCAGATAGCCCAGCATCTCGTCGGTGCGGCCGGCGTTGAAGGCGTCGTAATAGGCGGCGATCAGGGCCTTGGTATCCATGGAAAACCTCCTTGTTTCGACCCGTCTAGCGCGCGGCGGGCGCCGCGTCACCTCCGCCCTTTGGCGGAGGGCTCAACCCTTCTTCCGTTCTGACGCATCGTTACCATCCGCGCAGGACCGTCGCCCCGTCCCGCCTAGTCCCCGACCAGGGCGGGCGGGACGCGCAGGATGGCCTCGTGATGGGCGATCGCCTCTTCGAGCCGGTCGAAGACGGTCAGGCGTCCGCGATCCAGCACCGCGCCCATGGTGCACATGTTGCGGATCATCGGCATGGAGTGGCTGACCACGATGGCGCCCGAACTGGCCATGCGCTGGTTGAAGACGCGCTGCGACTTGGCGCGGAAATCGGCATCGCCGACGCTGGTGACCTCGTCCACCAGATAGGTGTCGAAATGGATGCCCATGCTGGTGCCCATCGCCAGCCGCGAGCGCATCCCCGAGGAATAGCTGCCGAAGGGCTGGTGGTAATGCTGGCCCAGCTCGGCGAAATCCTCGACGTAATCGACCAGTTCGTCGCTGTCCACGCCATAGATCCGGGCGACGAAACGCACGTTCTGGGCCCCGGTCAGCTCTCCGTGGAAACTGCCCATGAAACCCACCGGCCACGAGATGGTGCCGTCCGACAGCACCCGTCCCGAGGTGGGCGAGACGGTGCCCGCGATCATCCGCAGCAGCGTCGACTTGCCGGCGCCGTTGCGGCCCAAAAGCGCCACCGAGGCCCCGGTCGGAAACACCGCGTTGATGTTGTCCGCGACCAGGGTCCGGCGCCCCTTGAGCCGATAGACCTTGGTCAGGTTCTCCAGCCAGATCATGGCTCAGCCGCGGTCGCGGATGCTGTAATAGATCAGGACCAGGATCGACCAGCCGGCCAGCAGCATGCCCGCGACCATGGCCAGCAGCCAGGGCCGGTTCGGCTCGGTCGAGCTTTGCGCCACCTTGGGCTCGATATGGGCGGCCAGGTAGCGGGCCTGACGCTGCGCCTCGGCCAGCGCCGTCTCATAGGCGATGCGGGCCGAGCGATAGGCGCCCTCGGCGAATTCGCGGTCCACGGCGAGCTTTTCGTATTCGGCCATCAGCTGGGCATAGCTTTCGCCCGACGGCCCCTGACCCTCGGCGCCGAACTTGCCGCGCTCGGCGTCGATCAGCCGGCGCAGGGCGTCGATCTTCTGCTGCGACTGGGTGACGCGGTGGTCGGTGGGCTGGGCATTGTCCAGCAGCATGTCATGGGCGACCAGCGCCTCGGCCAGTTGCGCCTGCAGCCCGCTCAGCACGCCCATTTGCCCGGCCAGGTCCGCCTCGGGATCGACGATCTGCGAGCGCATGCGGAAGGCGGTCATCGCCTGCCGCGTCTCGGTCAGTTCGGCGCGGGCCTTTTCCAGCTCGGCCTTGGCCAGCCGGGTGGCGTCGTCGCGGGCGATGGTTGAAAGCTGGTTGATCTTGTCCGAGCTTTCCTGGAACACCGCCGCGGCGATGGCCTGGGCGTCCTGCGCAGAGAAGGCGCTGACCTGCAGGGTGATCAGCTCGGTGGTGTTGTCGTAAAGGACCTTGACCTGGCGCTGCCAGTAGTCGGTCAGATCCTCGATATGGTCCTCGGGGTCGAAGGCGAAGACGAAGTCATGCGGCCAGTCGCGCGAGAAGCGCGCGCGCAGGTCCAGCCGGGCGTCGATCTTTTCGACCATGTCCTGGCTGCGGATGTATTCATAAAGGATGTCCGTGTCCGACGCGCCGGTGCCGCCCGCGAAGGGGGCCAGGCCCCCCAGCAGGTCGATCGAGGGCGTCGCCTGTTCCTTGCGGACCGAGAAGCCGACGGTCGAGACATATTGGTCGCTGGCGCGGACCCAGAGATACCAGGCCCAGACCGCGGTCGGCAGCACCACCAGCGCCAGGAACGAGGCCAGCATCAGCCAGTGCCGGCGGCGCGGCCGGGCCAGGCCGACGGGCGGGCGCACCGGCTGGACCGGGATCGCGGGCGCGCCGGGCATCGTCCGGGGGCCGGGCTGCGCCACGGCCTGCTGCATGGGCCGCACCGGGATCGGCTGGCCCTGTCCCGGTCCTTGCGGACGCAGGGCGGGCGGGGGGTGATTGCCCTGCGCCATCGGGCGCTGCTGTCCCGGCGCGCCCGCGGGTCGCGCGGGCTGGCCCTGCGGGGGTTGGCCCGGACCGGTCTGGCCTTGCGCCGGGTGGTTCCGGGGCGGAGGGCCGGGCGGCCGCTGGCCCGGCGGGCGCTGCGGATCGGGGCCGGCTGCCTGCACGGCCTGAAACGGCCGTTGCGGCGGCGCGGCTTGCGGGGCCGCCTGTCCGGCCATTCCCCCCTGGCCGGGATGCGGGCCGGGACGCGCCGAGGATTGCTGATCGCCGGCCGGCCGGGCTGGCTGGCCGGGCTTGCCGCCGGCCGGGTCAGAGGGGATGGTCACGGCAATGGCGCTTTCGCTGGTTTACCTTTTGCGTGCATTTGTTACATATTGCCGGCTGCCAAGACCAGTATTTGCGTTCACATGTTCGACAAATCCCGCAAAATTCGCCGTCGCCGGCGCCCCGCCCGCAACGGGCCGCGCTTTCGCATGGCGCGGATCGTCGCGGCGCTGATGCTGCGCGAGATGGCCACCACCTACGGCCGCTCGGCCGGGGGTTATGTCTGGGCGGTGCTTGAGCCGGTGCTGGGGGTGGCGCTGCTGTCGGTGATCTTCAGCCTGGCGCTGACCAGCCCCGGGCTGGGCTCGAATTTCCCGCTGTTCTACGCCACCGGCTTCCTGCCCTTCGCCATGTTCAACGACCTGGCCAACAAGACCGCCTCGTCGATCCGCTTTTCGCGGCCGTTCCTGGCCTATCCCAGCGTGACCTTCATCGATGCGCTGATCGCGCGGGTGCTGCTGAACGCGCTGACCCATATCGCGGTGATCGCGCTGGTGATCTCGGGGATCTTCGTGATCTACCGCCTGCCGGTTGTGGTGAACCTGGCCTCGGTCTTCGAGGCGCTGCTGCTGGTGACGCTGCTGGGCGTCGGGGTCGGAACGCTGAACTGCTATCTGATGACTGCCTTCCCGATCTGGGAACGCGTCTGGCAGATCCTGACCCGGCCGCTGTTCCTGATGTCCGGCATCTTCTTTCTTTATGACCTCATGCCCAGCCAGGCGCAGGATTTCCTTTGGTTCAACCCGCTGATCCATTGCGTCGGCCTGATGCGCGAAGGCATCTATCCGACATATGAGGCGCGTTATCTCAGCCACGAGCTGGTGATCGGCGTCTCGGTCGGGCTGCTGCTGCTGGGCCTGATGCTGCTGGAGCGCAGCCACCGCGACCTGCTCGAACGCTAGAGCAACAGGTCCGAGGCGTCCAGTTGCGCCAGCGCACCCAGCTCGATGGTCAGCTCGGCGCGGCCGTCGCCGTCCAGATCGACCAGCAGCCGATGCGCATCGGGCGTCGACCAGTCGGCGCGGACCTGGCCGGCGCCCGAGAACGCGTCGCCGCCGATGAAGGTCAGGTTCAGCCCGGAAAGATCGATGCGGTCCTCGCCCGGGGTGAAGTCCAGAATGACGTCGGTGCTGCCGTCCAGATTGTCCAAGCCGGAAAAGACGAAGACATCGGCGCCGGCCCCGCCGATCAGCGTATCCGCGCCGCGCCCGCCCTCCAGCGTGTCATCGCCCTCGCTGCCGTCGAGCCGGTCGTGGCCGTCGCCGCCGCCGAGCCGGTCGTCGCCGGCCTCGCCGAACAGGCTGTCATTGCCCCGCTCGCCGATCAGCGTGTCGTGGCCCGGGCCGCCGTAAAGCAGGTCGTCGCCCTCGCCGCCGTTGAGCAGGTCATCGCCCAGCCCGCCCTCCAGCGTGTCGCTGCCCCGGAAACCGTAGAGCGTGTCATTGCCCTCGTCGCCCTGCAGCCAGTCGCTGCCGGCCTGGCCCAGCAGCGAATCGTTGCCGGCGCCGCCGCGCAGGGTGTTGTTGCCGGCCTCGCCGTAAAGCACGTCGTCGCCCTCTCCGCCCTCCAGCAGGTCGTGACCGTCGCCACCGTAAAGCGTGTCGTTGCCCGCGCCGCCGAAGAGGTTGTCGTGGCCGGGACCGCCCACCAGCATGTCATCGCCCGGCTCGCCATGCAGCGTGTCATTGCCCGGGCCGCCGTAAAGCGTGTCGTTGCCGATGCCGCCGAACAGCAGGTCATGGCCTTCATTGCCGTGCAGCAGGTCGTTGCCCTGATGGCCGTGAAGCGTATCGTGGCCCTGGCCGCCATGCAGCGCGTCGTTGCCCTCGCGGCCCAGCAGCAGGTCGTGGCCTTCGGCGCCGAACAGCGTGTCATCGCCGGCGCCGCCGTCCAGGCTGTCATTGCCGATGCCGCCGAACAGATAGTCGTTGCCGATGCCGCCGATCAGCGTGTCGTTGCCGGGACCGCCCAGCAGGCTGTCATTGCCTGGGCCGCCGAACAGATAGTCGAAGCCGGCGCCGCCGATCAGGGTGTCGTTGCCCGCCTCGCCGTAAAGCTGGTCGTTGCCGGGGCCGGTCTGCAGGAAATCATTGCCGTCGCCGCCCCAGAGCGTGTTCTGGCCCAGCAGGTCGATCAGGGTGTCGTTGCCGCCTTCGCCGCGCAGCACGTCATTGCCCGCCTCGCCGCGCAGGGTGTCGTTGCCAAGCCCGCCGAACAGCGTATCGTTGCCAAGCCCTCCGAACAGCCGGTCGTCCCCCGGCCCGCCCATCAGCCGGTCGTTGCCCTGCCCGCCATAGAGCGTGTCGTTGCCTGCACCCCCCTGCAGCGTGTCACTGCCAAGCGCGCCGTGCAGAATGTCATTGCCCGGCCCGCCCAGCAGCAGGTCGTCGCCGGCATGGCCGTGCACGGTCGAGCCGTTGCGCCCGGCGCTCAGCGTGTCGTTGCGCGCGGTGCCGACCACCACGGTGCGCATGTCGGGCGGCGCGTAATGCGCGACCGGGAAAAGCGAATTGTCGAAGGCGCTCGCCTGGAGCATCGTGTTGTCGCGTGTCATGATCCAGATTACCGAATTTCCGTAAAAGATCTTGATTCCATAGCTTTGCGGGCTGAAGACCAGCTGCGCCGTGCTGCGGACCATGCCCAGGAAGGACAGGTCCAGCCGGTCCACGCCCGGCTCGAAATCGGTGATGGTGATCCTGCCGTTGACCTCCATCGGCACGAAGACGTCGGCGCCGGCGCCGCCCGTCATCTGCACCGGATTGCTGCCGGCGATCAGGATGTCGTCCCCGGCGCCGCCGTCCATGCTGCTCGTCTCGGCGCCGGCCTGCATCATGTCGCCGCCCTCGGTGCCGGATTGCCGGCCCGCGCCCACCACCCGGGTAAGGCCGGTCCCGCCCGGCTCGAAGACGAATTGCGTGATGCCGCTTTCGGTGCGGGAGGAGACGAAAAGCGCGATCCTGCCGTCGATCGCCACCGCCGAGATGGCCGAGACGTCGGCCAGCGCCCGGTCGTCGGTATCGACCAGCGTCGTCAGGTGCATCAGCCGGCCGTCGGGCAGCAGGGTGAAGACGCTGATGCCGTCGTCGCCGCCCCCGACGAAGACATAGCCGCGGCCGTCCAGGGTCAGGGTCTCAAGCGCGGTGGCGCCGGCGAAGCGGGTGGTCAGCTCGTCGATGACGTGATCGACCGGCAGCAGCTCGCCGCCATAGGTCAGCCGCATCGTCGTCAGCGACGAGCTTTGCGCCGAGGCCACCACCAGCCAGGTCACGCCGTTGACCGTGACCGTGCCCAGGTGGCTGGGCTGGTCCATGCCCAGCCCGCGATAGGACCAGATCATCTGCGCCGTGCCGACCGTGCCGTCGGCATGGACCATCTGCACCGCGACGTAATTGCCGGTGGCCGAGGCCGAGACGATGAAGCTGCGGTCGCCCAGCCTGGCGACCAGCATGTCGTCGATCTCGGTGCCCTGGACGCCCGAGCCCAGCGGCAGCGCCGCGCGGGTGACATGGCTGATCGAGCCGTCTCCGGCCAGGCGCCAGATGTCGAAGGCGGTCTGCCCGTCGCGCGCCGAATAGAGGAAGCTGCCTTGCGGCGTCTGGAACTGCCCCAGCCGGATCACGTCGCCCGGCAGCCCCCCCGGCCCCAGCAATTGCGCGCCGTCGCGAAAATCGCCCTCGGACCCCAGCCGGATGCCGTGGCCGAGCGCCTCGCGCAGCCCGGTGCCGAACAGCACCGGGCCGCCGTTCAGCGTGACGATGCTGGCGCCGGGGGTGCCGGCATAGCGCAGCGCGGCGGCATGAGGCTGGGCGCCCATCATCTCGATCGGCTGGTCGGCCGAGGTGATGCGGTAGGCGGCGATCCCGCCCCCGACATGGGTCACGCTGTAGAGGGCATGGCCATTCGGCCCGGCAAAGGTCTTCAGGTCCGTGATATTGGTCACGAAGGGCGATTGCGGGCCGATATAGGTTGCGACGTGACGGTAACGCATTGCGGGTTTCGCTTGTGGCAGCTCGATGGTGGTGCCCCAAGAAAGCGCCGGCCGGCCCCGCCAAGTCACGCATTATTCCCCGTGCATTTTAACGTCCGCAGGCATAGGTTGGCGCCGGGGGCGCGGCTTGTGCGCGTTCGGGAGTTCCTCCATACGCACCCTTGCGAGAAGCAAAATCTGGTAGGGACAGATGCAGATTCAAAAGACCTCGCTTCCGGGCGTGCTGGTCCTCGTTCCGCGGCGGTTCGGCGACGAGCGCGGCTTCTTCTGCGAAAGCTGGAACCGGCGGACCCTGCACGAGGCGGGGCTCGATCTGCCGGAATTCGTTCAGGATAATCATTCCTTATCCGCTGCGCCCGGCACGCTGCGGGGGCTGCATTTCCAGGCCCCGCCGCATGCGCAGGGCAAGCTGGTGCGCTGCGGACGCGGGCGGCTGTTCGACGTCGCGGTCGATATCCGCAGGGGCAGCCCGACCTATGGGCGATGGACCGGCTGCGAGCTGTCCTTCGAGAACGGCCGCCAGCTGTGGATTCCGCCTGGGTTCCTGCATGGTTTCGTGACGCGCGAGCCGGACACGGAAATCCTCTACAAATGTACAGATCATTACGCGCCGGATTGCGATGGGGCGGTGGCTTGGGACAGTATCGGCATCGACTGGGGCGTCGGCGCCCGGCCGATCCTGTCGGCCAAGGACGCGGACGCCCCGGCATTGGACGAGTTCGACAGCCCTTTCACCTATGAAGGGCCTTTTGATTACGAGGCGAGATTATGAAGATTCTGGTGACCGGCGGCGCGGGGTTCATCGGTTCGGCGGTGGTGCGGCTGGCGGTGGCGCGGGGGCACCGGGTGGTGAACCTCGATTCGCTGACCTATGCCGCCAATCTCGAGAACGTCGCCCCGGTCGCCGGCAGCCCGCTCTATGCCTTCGAACGGGCCGACATCCGCGACCGCGCGGCGCTGGACCGCATCCTGGCCGCGCACCGGCCCGACGCGATCATGCATCTGGCCGCGGAAAGCCATGTGGACCGCTCGATCGACGGGCCGGGCGCCTTCATCGAGACGAACGTGACCGGCACCTACAACCTGCTTGAGGCGGCGCGGGCCTGGTGGACCGCGCAGGGCCGGCCCGAGGGGTTCCGCTTTCACCACATCTCGACCGACGAGGTTTTCGGCTCGCTGGGCGAGACCGGCCAGTTCACCGAAGACACGCCCTACGACCCGCGCAGCCCCTATTCGGCCTCGAAAGCCGCCTCGGACCATCTGGTCCGCGCCTGGCACGAGACCTATGGCCTGCCGGTGGTGCTGACCAATTGTTCCAACAATTACGGGCCCTTCCACTTCCCGGAAAAGCTGGTGCCGGTGGTGATCCTGAACGCGCTGCACGGCAAGCCGATCCCGGTCTATGGCGACGGCGGCAATATCCGCGATTGGCTTTATGTCGAGGATCACGCCGACGCGCTGCTGCTGGTGCTGGAAAAGGGCCGCATCGGCCGCAGCTACAATATCGGCGGCGAGAACGAGGCCAGGAACATCGACCTCGTGCGCACCATCTGCGGGCATATGGACCGGCTGCGCCCGGATGCCGCGCCGCATGACCGGCTGATCCGCTTCGTAGCCGACCGTCCGGGCCACGACCGGCGCTATGCCATCGACCCGACCCGCATCCGCACCGAGCTGGGCTGGCGTCCCTCGGTCACGGTCGAGGAGGGGCTGGCCCGCACCGTCGAATGGTATCTGCAAAACGAGGAGTGGTGGCGGCCGCTGCTGACCCGGCAGGGGGTCGGGGAAAGGCTCGGCACGGCATGAAGGACCTTCTGGTCTTCGGCCGCACCGGACAGGTCGCGACCGAGCTGGCGCGGCTGGCGCCCGGGGCGCGATTCCTCGGCCGCGACCAAGCCGATCTGACCGATCCCGCCGCCTGCGCCGCGGCGATCCGGGCATCCGACTGTGCGGCGGTGCTGAACGCCGCGGCTTACACCGCCGTGGACCGCGCCGAATCCGAGCCCGACCTGGCCCGCGCCGTCAATGCCGAGGCGCCCGCCGCCATGGCCCGGGCGGCGGCGGAACGGGGCGTGCCCTTCCTGCATCTCTCGACCGACTACGTCTTCGACGGCTCGGGCGAGCGGCCCTGGGCCGAGACCGACCCGACCGGCCCGCTGGGCGTCTATGGCGCGACCAAGCTGGCCGGAGAGCGCGGCATCGCCGCTGCCGGCGGGCAATGGGCGGTGCTGCGCACCTCCTGGGTGTTCTCGGCCCATGGCGCGAACTTCGTCCGGACCATGCTGCGGCTGGGCGCCGAGCGCGACGAGCTGCGCGTCGTCGCCGACCAGCAGGGCGGACCGACCCCGGCGGCCGACATCGCTGCCGCCGGCCTGACCATGCTGGACGCCATGCGGGCCGATGCGGCGCGCGGCGGCCTCTATCACTTCGCCGGGGCGCCCGACACCAGCTGGGCCGGCTTCGCGCGCGAGATCATGGCGCAGGCGGGCCTCTCCTGCCGCGTCACCGGGATTTCCACGGCGGACTATCCCACCCCCGCCCGACGCCCGGCCAATTCGCGCCTGGATTGCGCCGCCATTCTGCGGGATTTCGGCATCAGTCGCCCCGACTGGCGCGCCGGTCTCGCCAAGGTCTTGCAGGAGCTGAAACCATGACCCAATCCGAAACTCCCGCCAGCCGCCGCAAGGGCATCATCCTGGCCGGCGGGTCGGGCACGCGGCTTTATCCGATCACCATGGGCGTGTCGAAACAGCTGCTGCCGATCTATGACAAGCCGATGGTCTATTACCCGATCACCGTGCTGATGCTGTCCGGCATCCGCGAGATCGCCATCATCACCACGCCCGAGGATCAGGACCAGTTCCGCCGGTTGCTGGGCGACGGCAGCCAATGGGGGCTCAGCTTCCAGTATCTGGTGCAGCCCTCGCCCGACGGGCTGGCCCAGGCCTATCTGCTGGCCGAGGATTTCCTGGCCGGCAGCCCCTCGGCCATGGTGCTGGGCGATAACATCTTCTTCGGCCATGGCCTGCCGCTGCTGCTGGAGGCCGCGGACCGCCGGATCCAGGGCGGCACGGTGTTCGGCTATCGCGTCGCCGACCCCGAACGCTATGGGGTGGTGGCTTTTGACGAGCAGGGCAGGGCCAGCGCGATCATCGAAAAGCCCGAGGTTCCGCCCTCGGATTACGCGGTGACCGGGCTTTACTTCCTGGACGGCAGCGCACCCGCCCGCGCGCGCGAGGTGCGGCCCTCGGCCCGGGGCGAGCTGGAGATCACGACGCTGTTGGAAACCTATCTGCACGAGGGCAGCCTGACGGTCGAGCGCATGGGGCGCGGCTTCGCCTGGCTTGACACCGGCACCCATGCCAGCCTGCTGGATGCCGGCAATTTCGTGCGTACGCTGGAGCAGCGCCAGGGGCTGCAGACCGGCTGCCCGGAAGAGATCGCCTATAGCCAGGGCTGGATCGATGCCGAGCGGCTGCGCGATCAGGCGCGCAAGTTCTCCAAGAACCAATACGGCAACTATCTTGCGCGGCTGCTGAGCTGAAGCGCAGGCCCGCGACGCAGGACCCCGCCCCATTCCTTGCCCGCTCTGCTTCCGGCAGGCGTATCCTGACGGCTATGTTCCGGGCGCGCGGCCGGCGTCGGTTTCGGATCAGCGGCGCGCTCAGGCGGGGTGCGGTCTTGGCGTGGCGCGGGACGGAGCATGGCTGGCGATGCTCACGGTGCCCGCTTCGGCCGGCTTTCTGTGCCCCCGACCTGGGCAGCCCGGATATCGCGCCGCAAGGACCCGGCGTGCTATGCCACGTTGGGGGCTTCTCGCCTGCCGCCTTTTCTTCAACGAAATCACATGAGATGCCTGCGGGTCGCGGCCTTGAGGGCCTTGGATGACATTCGACTTGGACCAATGCCCGCTGCGCCAGCGAATCGCCCTGCTTCCGGGACCCCACGCTTTGGGGGCGTTGCGCATGTCGAAAGTTTGCATAGAAATCAAGGCGATCCCCCGCGCCGAGGCAATCGGCATGCCGCGCCCGTTGCCGGGCGGGGCGTCGGCGCATCCCCCGCTGCAGGCGGTCGTCCTGCACCGTCGGCATGGCTCTCCCGCACGCCGCAGGACCGGTCAGGCGATCGGATGCGCGGCACCTGCCGAGCGCCGGCCGTGGAACTCTTGTCTCTAGCAGAGAAGCCCCTCGAAGCGCCGGAACAGGCGCGATAACACCTGCACCTGCAGGAAGAACTCGGGACCACGCATATCTTCGATCATTCGCCCCGCGCCGCGGCGTGGTCTCCTGCCGCATGGAAACCGCCTGTCCGACGAGGGGAAACCCGATCGTCAGCCCGGAAAAGGCTTCATATATAGAATAACCGTAGAATGGGGACGGACCATCAGCCACAGGCACCCATGCCGCGGAGCAGCTTAGTCCTCCCGCCCAAATGTCGACAGGGGGAACCGAAGGAGGCAAGCCCTGCGATAGCTGAGGTCTCCCACTTCCCGCCTTCGCTACGTTGGGCTTTTAACTAATAGTCGATAGTGCCGATGCGGATGCAAGCTGGTGCCGAACCGAATGAGAACCGGCAGGCGCACGGAGCGGCGCCCAAGGGACGGAAGATCTGTCACAAATCGACAACTTGGATGTTACCTGACAGCTGGCGGCCTCTGCCGCATCAGGCTATCGCGGGCTGCCGCCCCGAAGCCGATCGGATCGGGGATCGATACCGCAGCAGCCGCGCAAGGCCGGACCTTCCGTGCCGATTCAATCGTGTAAGTCCGCCGCGGCTATCGGCCACGATTGCCTGCCCTGCCTGATCGGGGCGGGTTGTTTCTGGGCGTCTTCGCCGCATCCGCCCGTGCAGCGTGACGAACAGCCTCGCGGGCCGGACCGCCGCCAAGGCACGGCCCTTGCCTGTGCCCACCATGCCGGGGGAGTTTCGGCGCGAGGGATTGGGAAACCGGCCCGGCCTTTGCGCTGGACCTGCAGGCCCTAGCGATTCGGCCGGCGCAAGCGTCCAGCCAAGGCGGCGGCGAGAACGGCCAGCGTGCCCGCCCGCGTCTGCCGGTAAAGCCGCATGCGCAAGATTTCGGCGAAGGCCCGCGGACCGCTGGAGCATAGCATGTCGCCAAAGCGGAGCAGCAGGCGCCGGTTCGAGGGCAGAAGCAGATGAGCGACCGGTTCCAGGGCCTGCTGGTTGCGAAAGAGCCAGTCGGCGAAGCGGCCGTCCATCAGCATCGAGACCCGCGCGGCGCGGGCCCGCGCGGTATCGTTGCGCCCCATCAGATTGCCCGGGTGCTGGCGGTAGAGCAGCACCTGGGCCCGGTCCCGCATGATGTCGGCGCCGGCGCCCGACAGCAGTTGATAGGCCCACCAGTCATGCGAGACGATGTCGGCGCTTTCGGCGGCGGGCGCGGCGGATTGCAAAAGCCGCACCGCCGCGCCATTGGCAAGGATGGTGTTCCCCGGCAGGCAGGCCTGGATCAGCGCATTGCGAAACCCGAAAGGCCCGGGAAAATGCGGCGCCGGGGCGACGGGGTTGAGCGCCTCGTCGCAGATCGTGGTCCGGGCCGCGTAGATCGCCGGGCCTTGCCGGCCGGTCAGGAAGGACACGCCCCGCGCCAGCCGGTCGGGCAACCAGACATCGTCCTGGTCGGCATAGGCCAGCCAGCCGCCGCGCTCGACGCGGCGCGTCAGCTGCAGGAAGTTCCGCGTCGAGCCCAGCCCGGGCCCGTCGATCAGCTCGACCTGGCCCGCCGGGCGGGTCCGGGCGAAATCCGACACCATCTGCCGCGTGCCGTCCGTCGAGCCGTCGTCCGAGACGATCAGCCGCCAGTTCGCGACGCTTTGCGCGACCAGGCTGTCCAGCTGGGGGCGGATGAAGCGCCCTCCGTTATAGCTGGCCATGACGATGGTGATCGGCGGGTGCAACTCGGTCTCCGGTCTCGGTGCGCCTTACCTATAGCGACCCCGGGCCGCGGACCAGAGGGGCAGATGCGAGGGTCATTGCGCCTGCCGCCCGATATCCTCGATCAGGATGCGCTTCACATTCGGACCCGCAGCCTTCTGTCCGGCGGCCAGCAGGGCCGCGCGCAGCCGCTGCAGCGCCGGTTCGGCGGTGAAATTGCCATCGAAACCGCCGGTATTGGCTTCGATCATCAGCGCATTCAGCAACGCGTCGCGCAACCGGTGTTCCTGGGCCTCGATATCGGCGCGGGCCGTGGCGGGCATCTCGATGCTCAGCGACAGGATCATCACCGCCGTGGGGGTGCCGTTGCGCAGGATCGGCACGAAGAACTGGTTCGGAAACTTGAACCAATCCAGGCTCGCACCGCTTTCCGCGTCGCCGCCATGGCCGCCCTCGGCCGCCGCCGAGGCGTCGGGGGCATGCGCTCCGCCGGGCCCCGCCACGGTTTCGGTATCGGCGCCCGGCTTCGCCTCGGCTTTCCCGGCGGCTTTTCCGCCGCCGAGCATGTCACCCCCCACCGAGCCGCCGACGAAGGCCAGCAGGGGGAACAGGATAAGCAGGATCCTCTTCATGGCCTTCCCCCTCAATACGGCAGGACGATATCGGCGATCTGCTGGCCATAGCGCGGCTGCTGAACATCGCTGATCTGCCCGCGTCCGCCATAGGAAATGCGCGCCCCGGCGATGCGGTCATAGGCGATTTCGTTGCGCCGCCCGATATCCGAGGGGCGCACGAAGCCGCTGACGGTCAGCTCGCGGACCTCATAGTTCACCCGGACCTCCTGGGCGCCCTGGATTTTCAGGACGCCATTGGGCAGGCGATCGACAACCGTGGCGGCGACGCGCAGGGTCAGCTTGTCCCGCCGCGAGATATTGCCGCTGCCCTTGAAGCTGGAGGAGGCCTTGGCCTCGGCCAGTTCGTCCATGCTGGCGCCGTCGGGCAGGATCTCGTCGATGCGCTGCGGCAGGCCCATCAGCGAGGGGATGCTGACCTTGTCGGCCGAGCTGCGGCTGCGCCCCGAGCTGTTCTGGATCTCGGCCCGGTCGTCGATCTCGATGACCACGGTCAGGATGTCGCCGCGGCTGGTGGCGCGCCGGTCCGCGACCAGCGAATTCTGCGCGCCGGACCAAAGCGAGGCCGTGCTGTCCGGCCGGTCGGGAAGCGTGCCGATGCCGTAGCCCGAGGAAGTCATGGCCTGGAACTCGACGCTGCTTTCGGGTTCGGTCATGGCGGGAACCCGGCCGACCTGCGAGACCCGGCCGCAGGCCGAAAGCGACAGGGCCAGCGACAGGGCGCCAAGCAGGAGGACGGGGCGGGGATGCATGTTCTGGGGCATGGAATGACTTTCAGTTTTGCTGAACGATGACCGTCCCGTCCGGGGCGACGCGCCCCGAGACGGTCACGCGCGACGCGTTGTTCATCACGCGGATGATCTGCCCGACGCTGCCGGCCGAAAGCGCGCGGCCCTCGGCCTCGATGCGCAGGGAGGAGCTCTCGTAGGCGATGGTGACGATCTGATTGCGGCCGACAAGGGTCGGCGCGGTCAGGGCCGAGGGGTCGATGCGCCGTCCCTGATAAACCATGACGCGCAGTTGCTGGCCCAGCACCTGCGCGATGTCCTGGGGCCCGCCCGCCTGTCCCTCGGCGATGGTCACATCCGCGGCCGAGATCACGGTGCCGGCCGGCAGGGTTCGCGTGGCCACCACCGGCCCGGCAAGCGCCCAATGCGGCAGAAAGGCGAGCGCGAGGACAAGCAGCCGCATCACCGCACCTGCACCGTGGTGCCGAGCATCTGGTCCGCCGCGGTGATCACCTTGGAGTTCAGCTCATAGCCGCGCTGCGCCTTGATCAGTTCGGCGATCTCGCGCACCGGATCGACCGAGCTTTCCTCGAGGTAGCCGGCGCGGATCGTGCCCAGCCCCTCCTGGCCCGGCGTGGCGACCTGCGGGGCGCCCGAAGCGACGGTTTCCAGGAACAGGTTCGAGCCGATCGCCTCGAGCCCCTTTTCGTTGATGAAGCTGGCCAGCGTGATCTGGCCCAGGTTTTCGGGTTCGACCCGGTCGTTGAAATAGGCGAAGACCTCGCCATCGGCATTGATCGAGATGCTGCGGGCGTCCTCGGGGATGGTGATGTCGGGGACCAGCGGATAGCCCTCCGAAGTGACGACCTGCCCCTCGGCCGAGCGTTTGAGGCTGCCGTCCCGGGTATAGGCCGAGATGCCCGAAGGCATCGTGACCTCGAGATAGCCGCTGCCGTCGATGGCGATGTCCAGATCGCCGTTGGTCTGGGTCAGCGAACCCTGCGCCAGCATGACCGTGACGCTGGCCGGGCGCACGCCCAGGCCAAGCTGGATGCCCGCCGGCACCATGGCCCCGGTGGTCGCGGTCAGGGTGCCCGGCCGGGTGGCCTGCTGATATTGCAGATCGGCGAATTCCGCGCGCCGGGCGTTGTAGCCCGTGGTGGACATGTTGGCGAGGTTGTTCGAGATGACCTCGACGCGCATCTGCTGCGCGCTCATGCCGGTCGCCGCGATCTGAAGAGCTCTCATGTTCTGTCCTTTCACCGGGTCAGGGAGGTGATGGCCTGGCGGATGCGCTGGTCTTCCTGGTCAAGGAAGCTCTGGCCCAGCTGATAGGCGCGCTGGACCTCGATCATGCGCGCGATCTCCAGCACCGGATCGACGTTGGAAGCCTCGAGGAAACCCTGGCGCAGCACCGCGTCGTCAAGCGGCTCGACCGCGCCGCCCGGATCGAAGAGCGTGCCGGCCTCGTGCCGCAGCTTCGACGGCTCGGGACCGGCAAAGACGCCGATGCGCCCGATCGGATTGCCGTCGGCCGAGACGGTGCCATCCGTGCCGATGCCGATGCCGCGGACCCCCGCCGGGATCACGATCGGGGCCTGGCCGTCATCGAGCAGCTGATAGCCGTCGGGATTGACCAGCTCGCCCTCGGCATTGGTCATGAAGGCGCCGGCGCGGGTCAGGCGGTTGCCCTGCGGCGTCTGCACCATCAGGAAGCCCTCGCCGTCGATGGCCATGTCGAACTGGCCGTTGGTCTGGGTCATGCCGCCGGGACTGAGATCGACCATGCGACCACGGCCGTTGGCCATGGCCAGCGTTTCGCCGCGGCGGTCAAGCGGCACCATGTATTCCGAAAACACCACCCCCTCGCGGCGGAAGCCCGCGGTGTCGGCATTGGCGATGTTGTTGGCGACGGTGCGCATCTCGCGCATCAGGCCGGATTGCCGGGTCAGGGCGGCATAGATCGCGTTGTCCATGGCCTAGGACCCCGCGATCTGCGGCAGGATCTGGTCGGTGAAGAAGCTGGTGAGCGTCGCGGTCATGAAGCTCATGCTGACCCAGAACACCATCAGCATCAGGCCGATCTTGGGCACGAAGGTCAGCGTCATCTCCTGCACCGAGGTCAGGGCCTGGAACAGGCCGATGACCACGCCGGTGACCAGCGCCACGATCAGCAGCGGCGCGGCCATGCGCACGGCGATCCACAGCGCCTGCCGGGTCAGGTCGAAGATCAGGTTCTCGTCCATGGTTCCCCCTCAGACCGGCATGCGCAGGATTTCCTGATAGGCCTCGACCACCTTGTCGCGGATGGCGACTACGGTCTCGAGCGCGATCTCGGCTTGGGCGATGCTCTGGACCAGCTCATGCGTGTCGGCCTTGCCCGTCATGGCGCCGGTGGCGGCGATATCGACCTGCTCCATCACCCGGGCGAAGTCCGAGGCGGCGGTGGTCACGCCCTGGGGCAGGCCATCGGCCGGCGCGACGGCATGGCGGGCATGGTCATAGGCGGTTGCGGCGAATGTCGATGAAATCATGGCGGTTCCCCTAGCGGCGGATCAGATCCAGCAGGGCGCTGCCCATCTGGCGGGACTGTTCAAAGACGCGCAGATTGGCCTCGTAGCTGCGGCCAGCCTCTTTCGCGTCGGCGATCTCGATGATCAGGTCCACGTTGGAGCCCGAATAATAGCCTTCGTCATCGGCCATCGGATGGGCCGGGTCGTAGATGCGCGGCAGTTCGCGCCGGTCGAAACGCGTCGGGCCGGCCGCGACGGCGCCGGTCCGCCGGCCGAAATCGACCTGCTCCTGGAAGGCGACGACCTTGCGGCGATAGCCGGGCGTGTCGGCATTGGCGATGTTTTCCGAGATATGGCGCAGGCGCACCGCCTGCGACCGCATCCCCGAGGCGGCGAGTTCGACTGCGGAAAGCGAATCGGTCATCTGCGCATCCCCTAGCCACGGCGGCCGAGGCTGGTGCGAATCAGCCCGAGCGAGGATTTCGTCACCGCCAGCGAAAGATCGAATTCGCGCTTTGCCGCCGCGCTGCGAAAGATCTCCTCTTCCAGCGAAACGGTGTTGCCGTTGGGCGACGGCTCGCCGCCGTCGTCCAGGACGCGGCCCTTGTCATTGCCCCAGCCGACGCCGGTGAGATGCCCTGGCCGCGAGGCGCGCATGCCCTCGGTGACATGCGTGCGATTGGTCTCGGCGAAGCCCGCAAGATCGCGCGAGCGAAAGCCGGGCGTGTCGGCATTGGCGACGTTCCGGGCGATCAGCTTTTGCCGTTCGGCCGCGTGGGCCGTCAGGGAACTGGCCATCCGCAAGGTATCGATCCGGTCAAACATCGAGGCGTCTCCTCAGGTTCCGATAAACCCGGTCTTAACCTCAACAGGTTTAGAAACCCTTTCGAGGCGGTGGCGCCGGCGGGAAAAAACGAGGTCGGAATGGATAAAATGCAATCTATCGCGTCGCGGATGCGGCGGGTCCGCATGACCCGGCATTTCGGGCAGGTCGGCGCCATCCAGGCCGGTCTGATCCTGGCGGGCGGGCTGAACAGCCATGCGTCCCTTGGAGATCGAGTCGTATTTTCAATGCGTTCCGGAGAAATCCTCGGCGGAGAGATTGTCGCTCTGCATGAGGATCGGGCGGCGATCCTGCCCGAGGGGCCGATGGACGGGCTGTCGATCGGCACAAGGGTCGAGCTGGTCTTTGCGCCCTCGCTGGCGCCGGCGAATGCCTGGGTGGGGCGAATCATCGACCCCTTCGGCAGGCCGCTGGACGGGCGCCCCCTGGTCGCGGGCGGGGAAGAGCGCGGCTTTCGTCCTGCCCCGCCGCCGGCCGCCTCGCGCAACCGGCTGGGCGGGCGGCTCGATACCGGGCTTGCGGTCTTCGACACCATCCTGCCCTTGGTGCGCGGCCAGCGGATGGGGCTGTTTGCGGGCTCGGGCGTCGGCAAGTCCACGCTGCTTTCCGCGCTGGCCAAGGGGGTCTCGGCCGATGTGGTGGTGATCGCGCTGGTGGGCGAGCGCGGGCGCGAGCTGCGCGAATTCGTCGAGGAGACGCTGGGCGAGGAGGGCATGGCGCGCTCGGTGGTGGTGGCGGCGACTTCGGACCAGTCGCCGCTGATGCGACGGCGCTGCGCCTGGGCGGCGATGACGGTGGCCGAGCATTTCCGCGACCAGGGCCGGCACGTGCTGTTCCTGGCCGATTCGATCACCCGCTTCGCCGAGGCGCATCGC
This sequence comes from Paracoccus sp. MA, assembly GCF_020990385.1. Classification (NCBI taxonomy): domain Bacteria; kingdom Pseudomonadati; phylum Pseudomonadota; class Alphaproteobacteria; order Rhodobacterales; family Paracoccaceae; genus Paracoccus; species Paracoccus sp. MA. The sequence goes on along the minus strand of NZ_CP087598.1, from coordinate 1,755,360 downwards.
GAGATCGCGCTGGCGGCGGGGGAAAGCCCCAGCTATCGCGGCTTTCCCCCCTCGACCTCGCATCTGATCATGTCGCTGGCCGAACGCTCGGGGCCGGGACCCGAGGGTGCGGGCGACATCACCGCGATCTTCAGCGTGCTTGTCGCGGGCTCGGACATGGAGGAGCCGGTGGCCGACATCCTGCGCGGCGTGCTGGACGGCCATGTCGTGCTGGACCGCGCCATCGCCGAGCGCGGCCGGTTTCCGGCGGTGGACGTGCTGCGCTCGGTCTCGCGCTCCCTGCCGCAGGCGGCGACGCCGGCCGAGAACGCGCTAATCGCGCGGGCGCGGGCGATGCTGGGCACCTATGCCGAATCCGAACTGATGATCCGCGCCGGGCTTTATTCCCCGGGCACCGACGCCCGGCTGGACAAGGCGGTGCGGCTCTATCCGGCGCTGGACCAGTTCTTCACCCGGTCAAGCCGCGATGCGAAGCACAGCTTCGCGCTTCTGGCCGAGGCGGTGGGCGTGCCGGCAAGGGCGGCCTGAGCCGAAAGAAGTCTATGAATCCGGCAAGGTTATGGCATGATTGATGAATGTTAACCTGTGACCCGAGGTCATTGCACCGCCGCCGTCGAGTTGACACTCTCCCGCGGTCGAGCCGAGGAGCGTCATGGCCATCACCGAATATTTCGTCCGCTACCTGCAGCGAAGGGACCTGCTTTCCGAATCCGACATCGCCTGTCTTCGGGCGATTCCGACCACGCATGCCTGTTTTCGCCCGGGCGAGGTGATCGTGCCCCGGGGGCGGCTGGCGACGCGCAGCTGCATGATGCTGCGCGGCATGGCGGCGCGCCAGCACGAACTGACCGGCCGGCCGGGCGAGCGGGTGATCACCGCCCTGCATGTGCCGGGCGATTTCGTCGATCTGCACGGCTTCGTGCTGGCCGGGCTGGAGCATGACGTGATCTCGGTCGGCGAATCCGAGGTCGAATTCGTCGATCATGCCTCCCTGCGGGAGGTCACGCAGCATTTCCCCCATCTGACGCGGCTCTTGTGGATGTCCACGGTGATCGATGCGGCGATCCATCGGCAATGGCTGGTCGCGGCGGCCTCGCTGCGTTCCAGCGCGCATCTGGCGCATCTGCTGTGCGAACTCTACACCCGGCTCGCCAGCGTCGGCGCGGCGCAGAACCACCGCTTCACCCTGCCGCTGCTGCAGAAAGAGCTGGCCGACATCCTGGGCTATACGCCGATCCACGTGAACCGTGCGGTGCGCGACCTGCGCGCCGGCGGGCTGATCCGCTGGAACGGCGGCGAGGTCGAGATCCTCGACTGGGCGGGTCTGGCGCGGCTGGCGCGGTTCGATCCGGAATATCTGGAGCTGGACCGGGTCCGGCGCTAGCGCCTATTGGCACAGCCGAAAGCCGCCGCGCCGGGCCTTGATGTCCAGGTGCAGGTGGTTGTCATGCGCCGCATTGGCCCCGGGTCCGAGGACGGTGGTGAAATGCAGGCAGGCCGTGCCGCGCACCGCGCGCTGGAAGGCTTCCTGCAGGTCGCCGCTGTCCTGGCGCGGCTCGACGGCGAGGCGCGTGCCGTCCTCGAAGCGGAAGGCGGCAATGTCGAAGGCATTGCCGAAGGCGTGTTCGGACAGGGTCTCGCCCGCATTCCCGACCGTGGGCCGGCATTGATAGGTCGAGCCCGGCTCCAGCGCGACCAGCCGCGGCTGGCCCGGCAGCATGGCCGCGGCGGGCCGGACGAAATCGCGCAGCCAATGCGCCAGATGCCGCGCCGTATCGCAGCGCATGGGGGCACCGCCCGGGATCTCGATGTCGGGCAGCGGCTGGCGCAGCAGGATCGGCCGGTCGATGCCGCAATCGCGCTGTTCGGGGTCGAGGATAGGCGGCGCTTCGCTGAAATCGGCGCCCAGCAGGGTCAGCTCCAGCAGGCAGGCGGAATAGGCGAAATCGCTTTCCCGCAGGGTGGCGCGGATCGGCGGGGCCGGAGGGCCGGCCCTCTCGGATTTCTCGTCCTCGGCGGGCTGTTCCTGGGGCCGGGGCGCGGGTTCGGCGGCGGTTGCGGGTTCTGCCGGGGCGGCTTCATGGTCGGGGCGCGGGGCGGGGCGGTCCTCGGCCGGGCGGCCGGGACGCGGAACCGGCGCCTCCTCGGCCGGGGCCTGGCCCGGCAGCGCGGTCAGCAGCACCGTCAGCACCGCCAGCAGCCCGCGCATCTCAGGGCTGCCCGGGCTGGGGATAGAGCGTTACGCTGCCCGGCGCCTCTCCCGGCAGGCTGTCGGGCAGCACGGCGTCGGAAGGGTATTCCGGCTCTTCCTCGACCGTGGCGGGATGCGGCGTGTCGGGCACCAGCGGTTCTTCCGAGACCGGCACCGGCGGGGTGATGACCAGGGGCTCGGGCGTCACCACCGTCGCGGCGGCGGCGGTCGCCGCGGTCTCCGTCGGGGCGGGAACAACCGCTGCCGCCGCCGGTGCGGCGGGAAGCTCGGCCGCGATCACCTGCGGCGGCATCCGGTCGCCGCGCGCCGGGGGACGGGTGCCGGCGATGGTCGTGGTGACTGCCGCCTGGGTGGCCGCCACCATGGGCGAGGCGCCGGTCACATCGGCGATCCGCACCCCCGGCGGCAGGAACTCCACCGTCGTGACCTTGGGCTTGACCATATGCGCCAGCTCCCAGGCGTCCCAGTTCGTCAGCCGCACGCAGCCATGCGACTGGTTCAGGAACAGCTGCGAGGGGGTGGCGGTGCCGTGGATGCCATAGGTCGGCTCGGACAGGTCGATCCAGACATTGCCCACCGGCCCGTTCGGCCCCGGCGGGACGATCAGCACCCGGTCGTTCTGGCCCTGCCTGAAGTTGCGATGCGGATTGTAGGTATAGGTCGGGTTCAGCGCCACCGCGTCGACGACGTGATTGCCGTGCGGCGAGGGTGTGTCGGCCGATCCGACGGTGGCCGGGTAATCCGCAACCATGTTGCCCTTGGCGTCATAGGCGGCCACGCGGCGGGTTTCCTTGTCCACGATGATGCGGGTGACGGTGGCGCGGATCGGCTTGGCCGGCACGGTGACGTGGATCGTCTCGCCGGGCCGGAAGGCGGCGCCGGGGTTCAGCTTGGCCAGAAACTTCTCGTCCATGTGGAATCGCTCGGCCAGCTTCTCCAGCACGCTGGTATAGCCCTGCGAGGTCATCGCGGCCTTTTCCGCGTAATCCGAGGGGATGCGGTCCACCAGCCCGGTCGCGTCCTCCTCGGTGATGGTATAGTCCGCCGTCAGCGGCGCGGCCGCATAGCCCTGCAGCAGGTCCCAGACCGCATGATCCATGCGTCCGGTCATCGGCAGGCCCGAGCGGCGCTGGAAGGCCATGATGGCGCTTTCGCTCATGCCGCCGCGCCAGCCGTCCACCACGCCGGGCGAGATGCCGGCGCGGTCCAGCAGAATCTGCACCTTGGCGGTCAGCGCCGACTGGCCGGCGGGCAGATCGCCGCCGTCATAGCCGGCCAGCTCGATCTCGGCAGGCGTGATCGTGGTCAGCGCCCGGGGTTTCGGCGCCGCCACCTGCGCCGCGGTGCCCGATGCGGGCGCTGTGGCCGGGGCGGTCGAGGGCACCGCCTGCGCCCAGCCGGGCGAAAGCGGCAGCAGAAGGGCGGCGGCCAGCGAAAGGCGCGCAAGGACGCCCGTGCGGGGTCGGGTCGGGGGCATGCTCGGATCCGGTCTGTTTGCCTGTCGTGTTTTGGTTTTGTCCCGCACATTTGGCCAAATGTGCCGGCCATGGCAAGCAGGGGCTGGTCAACTCGGGTTGAACGCGCCCTTCAGATCGTGGCGGCGAAGCGGTGATGCTGGGGAAAATACCGCCGCGTCAGCGAGACCGGCATGTTGTTCAGCCAGTCGATCCGCTCGACCAGCAGCACCGGATCGCCCGCTGTCACGTCCAGCGCCTCGGCGGTGAAGCCCGGGCTGGCCTGGGTGGCGCCGATCGCCATGCTGCCGCGGTTGATCGGCACATGGCCAAGCAGCCATTCGCAGGGGCTCATCTGCGTCAGCGCCTCGCGCGTCAGGCCGGGCGTGGCGTAATAGTTGATCCAGCGTTCCTCGCAGCAATAGGGTGCCGCGTCGGCGGTGAACCGGGCCTGGACCCGCATCAGGCTGTCATCGGTGCGCAGCAGCATGGATTGCGCCACATCCGCGGGGGGCGAGCATTCCTGCCAGTCCAGCAGCCGGTAGCCGTAGATCTTGCCCGAGGCCTCGATCTCGCGCCGCAGCAGGAACCGCACCATCTGGACGCGCGGATGCTGCGCGACGCGGGTGCCGACCTTGCGCCGGCGTTCCAGGACCCCGCTTTGGGCAAGGGTCTGCAGCGCCCGGTTCACCGTCGCACGGGCGCAGCCGAATTCGGTCGCCAGCTCGGCCTCGGTGGGGATCAGCTCTCCCTCCGGCCAGTTGCCGTTATGGATGCGCGTCAGCACCTCTTCCTGGACGGCTTGCCAGGTCATGTTCCGCCGCTTGCGCTCTTGCAGCTCTGCCGAGAGGGCCTGCGCCACATGGCTGGGAAGCTCAATCATGTCTAAAATTTATGTCTTTGCGTCGAGGTTGCGGCAGAAAAACTCGATATCGTCGATCAAAACCGGCATCGCCGAGAACAGGGGCGGTGAACCCGGGCGGCAGGTCTGCCCGATCGTGGAACTCAGGTAAACTCTTCAGTTTAGTTTTTGATTGCAAATTCCCGCGAGGGTCAAGGGCTATTCCTGTCGCAGGCCAGGATCCGCCTGCACAGGTTGACATTCCGGCGGCCGGACGTGAAAAACGGGCGATTCTCGAGAGGTGAGCCCCGTGTCGGAAGCCACGACATTCCGCGGCCAAGGCGTCTTCGCCACCGCCTGGACGGTGCTGGTCGCGATCAGCCTGTGCCACATGATCAACGACATCATGCAATCCATGCTGGCGGCGATCTATCCGCTGCTGCGCGAGGAATTCAGGCTGTCCTATTGGCAGATCGGCATGATGACCTTTGCCTTCCAGGTCACCGCCTCGCTGCTGCAGCCGGTGGTCGGCATGGTGACCGACCGCAACCCGATGCCGCGCTCGCTGGCCGTGGGCATGGGCGCGACCGTCATCGGCGTGCTGCTGCTGGCGCTGGCGCATGAATACTGGGTGCTGCTGTCGGGGGCGATGCTGATCGGCATCGGCTCGGCGGTGTTTCATCCCGAAAGCTCGCGGGTGGCGCGCATCGCCTCGGGCGGGAAATTCGGCACCGCGCAATCGCTGTTCCAGCTGGGCGGCAATTTCGGCCAGGCGCTGGGGCCGCTGCTGGCGGCCTTCATCGTGGTGCCGCTGGGGCGGCCTTCGGTGGCGATCTTCTCGATCGCGGCCATGCTGGGCTCGGCGGTGCTGTGGCGCGTCGGCAGCTGGGCCGAGGGGCGGCGCAAGGCCGCCGGGACCCGCGTCGCGGGGCCTTCGGCCTTTTCGCGCCGCCGGGTGGCGGTGGCCATCGTCGTGCTGGCGCTGCTGACCTTCACCAAGAACATCTATACCGCCAGCATTTCAAGCTATTACACCTTCTTCCTGATCGAGAAGTTCGGGCTGAGCACCCAGCACGCGCAGGTGATGCTGTTCCTGTTCCTTGGCGGCATGGCGGCCGGGGTCATGCTGGGCGGGCTGATCGGCGACCGCGTCGGGCCGCTGAAGGTGATCTGGTTCTCGATCCTGGGCATCCTGCCCTTTACGCTGGCGCTGCCGCATGTGGGACTGGTCGCGACCGGGGGGCTGACCGTGGTGATCGGGCTGATCCTCGCCTCGGCCTTTCCGGCCATCGTGGTCTTTGCGCAGGAGCTGGTGCCGGGACGGACCGGGATGATCGCCGGGATCTTCTTCGGCTTCGCCTTCGGCATGGGTGGCATCGCCGCCGCGGTTCTGGGCGTGGTGGCGGATGCGAAGGGGATCGAATTCGTCTACCGGATCTGTTCTTATCTGCCGCTGATGGGGCTGTTGACCATCTTCCTGCCGCGGATGGAGCGGTTGTAGCTGCCGGTCGGGGGGCGCTGCCCCCGGACCCCCGGGATATTTGGACAAGAAAGAAACATGACGACGATCAAGGCAAGGCCGATCACCGCCGAGGCATTCGCCCCTTTCGGAGAGCTGCTGACCCCGCGCGAGCGGCCCTCGAAGATGATCAATGCCGGGCGGTGCGAGCGGCATCACGCGCTGGCCACGGTCGAGCGCGGCGGCGGCGAGGCGATCATCTCGATCTTCCGTTCCGAGCCGGTCAGCCTGCCCTATGACTGCACGCTGCTGGAGCGCCATCCCCTGGGCTCGCAGGCCTTCGTGCCGCTGGGGCCCGATCCCTGGCTGTCGATCGTGGCCCCGGACGAGGGCGGGCGGCCGGGCGCGCCGGTCGCCTTCCTGGTGCCGGCCGGCATGGGGGTGAACCTGCGCGCCGGGGTCTGGCATGGCGTGCTGACGCCGCTGGACCGGCCGGCCGATTTCCTGGTCGTGGACCGCGAGGGCGAGGGCGTGAACCTGGAAGAGGTCGAGATCGCCCCCGTCACCGTCGAGGCATGAGCCTGCCCGACTATTCCTTCGAGGAGGCGGCGCTGCGCGGCGGCGCGCGCTTCGTCGCCGGCGTGGACGAGGTCGGGCGCGGGCCGCTGGCCGGGCCGGTGACGGCGGCGGCGGTGATTCTGGATGTCGCCTGCATTCCCGAGGGGCTGAACGATTCGAAGAAGCTGACCGCCAGGCGCCGCGAGGCGCTGGCCGAGCTGATCATGGCGCGCTGCGACTGGGCCGTCGGCCATGCCAGCGTCGAGGAGATCGACCGGCTGAACATCCTGCGCGCCTCGCATCTGGCGATGTGCCGGGCCATTGCCGGGCTGCGCCGGCGGCCCTGCCTGGCGCTGATCGACGGCAACATGCTGCCGCGCGATCTGGACCTGCCGGGGCAGGCGGTGGTGGGCGGCGACGGGCGCTGCCTGTCCATCGCCGCGGCCTCGATCGTGGCGAAACTGTTGCGCGATCGCATCATGGTGGATTTGGCGCAACAGCACCCCGGATATGGCTGGGAGGCGAATGCCGGTTATGCGACCGCGGCGCATCGCCAGGCGCTGCTAGATCTGGGCGTAACCCCATATCATAGGCGCAGCTTCGCGCCCGTCCACAATATCTTGTGTAAAGAAGAAACCACAAGCTGTTGATTCGAAAAAGAATTTGACGGCGAATCGGCTCTGACTCATTATCGGCCCCAGCAAATCGGCAACCCAATAGCCGAACCCCCGAGGCAGTGATGACGAAACCTGACACCAAATCCCGCGCCGTGGCGCGAACCCTTCCGCTTAACCAGATTCTGGCCGGTGACTGCATCGAGGTCATGAACGCGCTGCCCGAGGCCAGCGTCGATCTGATCTTTGCCGACCCGCCCTATAACCTGCAACTCAAGGGCGAGCTGCACCGGCCCGACAACAGCCGCGTCGATGCGGTGGACGACCATTGGGACCAGTTTTCCGGCTTTGCCGCCTATGACCGCTTCACCCGCGACTGGCTGGCGGCGGCGCGACGCATCCTCAAGCCCGATGGGGCGATCTGGGTGATCGGCTCCTATCACAACATCTTCCGCGTCGGCGCCGAGCTGCAGAACCAGGGTTTCTGGATCCTGAACGACGTGGTCTGGCGCAAGGCCAATCCGATGCCGAATTTCCGCGGCAAGCGGCTGACCAACGCGCATGAGACGATGATCTGGGCCAGCAAGTCCGAGGGCGCGAAATACACCTTCAACTACGAGGCGCTGAAATCGCTGAACGAGGGCGTGCAGATGCGCAGCGACTGGGTGCTGCCGATCTGCACCGGCGGCGAGCGGCTGAAGGATGCCGGCGGCGCCAAGGCGCATCCGACCCAGAAACCCGAGGCGCTGCTGCATCGCATCCTGGTCGGGTCCACGAATCCCGGCGATGTGGTGCTGGACCCGTTCTTCGGCACCGGCACCACCGGCGCCGTGGCCAAGATGCTGGGCCGCGATTTCATCGGCATCGAGCGCGAAGCCGCCTATCGCGAGGTGGCCGAGAAGCGGCTGGCCCGCATCCGCAAGTTCGACAGCGAGGCCATCGCCACCATCAAGCCCAAGCGCGCCGAGCCGCGCGTGCCCTTCGGCCAGGTGGTCGAGCGCGGCATGCTGCGCCCGGGCGAGGAGCTTTATTCGATGAACAACCGCCACAAGGCCAAGGTGCGCGCCGATGGCAGCCTGATCGGCAATGACGTGAAGGGCTCGATCCACCAGGTCGGCGCGGCGCTGGAGGGGGCGCCCAGCTGCAACGGCTGGACCTATTGGCATTTCCGGCGCGAGGGGCGGATGGTGCCCATCGACATCCTGCGCCAGCAGATCCGCGCCGAGATGGAGGCCGAAGAGGGCCGCGCCCACTGATTTCCCGGTTTCGCCAAGTCCCGAAGCTCCGCGAGCTCTGGCGCGGCCGGGACCGCCTTGCCCCGTTCGGCCCTGCGCCGGGCGGGGCCTTTTGGCTTTCTCGGCCGGGCTGCGGAATTACAGCGCCCCGCGCGGCATCGGCAGCGCGCCGCGGTTATAGGGCTGCCAATCGGTGATCTCGGGATAGAACTGCCGCCGCCAGGCGCGCACGCGCGGGTTCATCCGCCGCCGCCACAGGGGCGGCACCATGGCGAGGAAGGTCATGGCCGGATAGCCCATCGGCAGCTGCGGCGCCTCTTCGTCGGAATAGGTCTGCAGCAGCGGAAAGCGCCGGTCGGGCTTGTAGTGATGGTCGGAATGGCGCTGCAGGTTGATCAGCAGCCAGTTGGTCGCGGTATGCGAGGAATTCCAGCTGTGCCGCGGCAGGACATGTTCATAGCGCCCCCCGCCCAGATGCTTGCGGGTCAGGCCGTAATGCTCGACGTAATTGGTCAGTTCGAGCTGCCACACGGCGACGAAGGCCTGCCAGAGGAAGAGCAGCAGCCCCTGCCAGCCGCCGAGGATGAGCGCCAGCGCCAGCATGGCCAGCTGCAGCGCGGCGTAGCGCCAGAACGGGTTGCGGCGGTCGAATTTCGAGCGGCCCGAGCGGGTCAGCCGCCGCGTTTCGGCCGCCCAAGCGCTTTTCGGGCATTCGATCAGCACGCGCAGGAAGAAGCGGAAGAAGCCCTCGTTGTAGCGGGCCGAGACCGCGTCGCGCGGCGTCGCCACCCAGGAATGATGCACCAGCAGGTGCTCGGTGCGGAAATGCGAATAGAGCGTCGAGGCCAGCAGCAGGTCGCCCAGCCAGCGCTCCAGCTTGTTTCTCTGATGCAGCAGTTCATGGGCATAGACGATGCCGATGGTGCCCGAGGCGACGCCGATGCCGAAGAACAGGCCGAGCTTTTCCCAGCCGGAAAGCGCGCTGCGGGCGGCATACCAGATGCCGCCGAAGATCATTACCGCCTGGATCGGGAACCAGATCACGGTGATGGCGCGATACCAGATCAGCTGCGATTCCGGCGTCTCGGTGTCGGGGTTTTCCTCGTTCAGGCCCAGCACCGCGTCCAGCATGGTCATCAGATACCAGGCATAAAGCGGCATCAGCGCGAACCACCAGCCGCCCAGCGTCGCGGCAAGCAGGGCCAGCGGCACCATGCCCAGGGAAAGCCAGAAGGGCAGGGCGTCGATCAGGCGGGCGCGGAACGCGGTTTGCATGGGCGCAACTATGACGGGTTTTGCTATGGCTTGCCATGGCGACGCGATGTCGCGGGGCGGGCTGTTTCGGGATGGTCCTTGGCGAGGGACCAGGCCTTGCGCATCAGCCCCGGCAGGGCGCTGGGGCGGAAGGCACCAAGCGGGGTCAGGCTGCCGCGTTCCGGCGCCGCGGTCAAGCGGGCGCTCATCACCGTCAGGTCCAGCGCGAAATGGGTGAAGACATGGCGGACGAGGCCGATCTCCTGCCAGTCGGCGGGGGCGGGCGGCGGGTGGTGCGAGCCGTCCCAGCCGGTCGAGGGAAAGGCCAGCGTGCCGCCCAGCAGGCCCTTGTCCGGCCGGGTCTCGACCAGCACCGCGCCCTCGGCAAAGCCGATCCAGACCGTGCCCCGGCGCAGCGGCTTGGGTTTCTTCGGCGTCTTGCGCGGCAGTTCGGCGGCGATGCCCTGGGCGCGGGCGGCGCAATGGTCGATGATCGGGCAGATGCCGCAGGCCGGGCTGCGCGGCGTGCAGATCGTCGCGCCCAGGTCCATCATCGCCTGGGCGAAATCCCCCGGCCGCTCGGCGGGCGTCAGCCGGGTGGCCAGCCCCACCAGTTCCGGCTTGGCGGCGGGCAGCGGCGTTCCGACCGCGAAAAGCCGGGCCACGACGCGCTCGACATTGCCGTCCACCACCGTCTCGGGCCGGTCGAAGGCGATGGCGGCGATGGCGGCCGAGGTATAGGCGCCGATGCCGGGCAGCGCCGCCAACCCCTCGCGCGTGTCGGGGAATGCGCCCATGGCGGCGACCTCGCGGGCACAGGCCACCAGGTTGCGGGCACGGGCGTAATAGCCCAGCCCCGCCCATTCCGCCATCACCTGCGCGTCCTCGGCCGCGGCGAGGTCGTGGACCGTGGGCCAGAGGCTGGTGAAGCGTTCGAAATAGGCCTTCACCGCCGCGACGGTGGTCTGTTGCAGCATGACCTCGGACAGCCAGACGCGATAGGGATCGGCGCGGCCCTGTCCGGGCGGCACGCGCCAGGGCAGGGTGCGGGCATGGCGGTCGTACCAGGCCAGCAGCTCGGTGGGGATCACCTTCGGGTCACGCAATTTTCAGCCTCATTCAGCCGCGTCTCTCTGGCATCCGGGCGCGCCGCGGTCCAGACTGCGGCGCAGATAAACCATATGGTCGCCCGATGGCCCAGAAGAAACCCGAGACCCAGCCCCGCCGCCGCATGCGCGGCTTCGAGGCCGCGGCGCAGCTGGTTGCGCAGCGGGTGAAGGCCGTGGGCGAGGGGCGGGGCTTCGCCGTGGCCCGGCTGCTGACGCATTGGCAGGAGGTGGTCGGCCCCGAACTTGCCGCCCATACCCGCCCGGTCCGGATCAGCCACGGCAAGGGGGTCGGCGCCACGCTGACGCTGCTGGTGCCGGGCGCGCATGCGCCGCTGGTCGGCATGCAGCTGGACCAGATCCGCGCGCGGGTGAATGCCTGCTACGGCTTCAACGCCGTCTCGCGCATCGTGCTGACCCAGACCGCGCCCGTGGGTTTCGCGGAAGGTGAGGGAGGCTTTGCGGAAGGCCAGGCCGAGTTCGCCGCCGCGCCGCGCCGCGCCGCCGCGCCCGATCCGCAGAAGATCGCCCAGGCCGAGGACATCGCCTCGGGCTTCGACAATCCCGCGCTTTCCGACGCCATGCGGCGGCTGGCGCTGAACATCCTGTCCCGCCGGGACGCCAACGACCGAAAGGCCAATCCATGATGCTGCTTCGCCGCTCTCTGATCGCCGCCGCCACGGCCGCGCTGACCGTCTCTGCGCTGCCGGCGCTGGCGCAAGAGGCGAAACCCGCCGACAATGCCGCCGGAAACGCCCAGGCCGCCGAGCAGATGCCCGAGGGCAAGGTCCTGCCCGACATCGCCCTGGGCGCGGCCGATGCTCCGGTCACCATCATCGAATATGCCAGCTTCACCTGCAGCCATTGCGCGGCCTTCCACGACCAGAACCTGCCCAAGCTGAAGGCCGAATATATCGATACCGGCAAGGTGAAGTTCATCCAGCGCGACGTCTATTTCGACGCCGTCGGCCTGTGGGCCGGCATCCTGGCGCGCTGTGGCGGGGACGAGAAATACTACGCCGTGTCCGACCTGATCTTCGACGATCAGAAGAACTGGCTGAACGCCAAATCCGGCGACGAGATCGCCGCCAACCTGCGCAAGATCGGCGCCAAGGCCGGCATGACCGGCGAGCAGATGGATGCCTGCTGGAACGATACGCAGAAGGTCGCGGATCTGGTCACCACCTTCCAGACCCATGCCACCGCCGACCAGATCGAGGGCACGCCCACCTTCATCATCGCCGGCGAGAAGGTCCAGAACCAGCCTTGGGACGATCTGAAGAAGATCATCGACGCCAAGCTGGCCGAGGAAGGCTGAACGCCGGTCCGGCGGCGCGGCTGCCGGAGTATTTGGGAAACGGTGAAAGCGGAAGGCCCCGGATCTTGCCGGGGCCTTTCACAATCCCAGCGCCTCCAGCCGCCGGGTCAGCGGCGCCGGGTCGTCCAGCTGCAGCCGCACCGGCAGGGTCAGCACCCCGGGCCGGAAGCGGCGCGGCAGCCGCGCGGCATCCTTTTCCGTCGTCACCATCTGCGCGCCCAGCAGCCGCGATTCGGTCTGGAGGCGGGTCAGCAGTTGCGGGGTGAAGGGCTGGTGATCCTCCAGCGCCTCGGCGCGGACCACCTCGGCGCCGAGGCCGCGCAGGGTGGCGAAGAATTTCTCGGGATGGCCGATGCCGGCAAAGGCAAGCACGCGCAGGCCCTGCCAGTCCATGCCGGTCTGCAGCGGTGCGAGATGGCCGGTCAGGTGCGGCAGCCTCAGCCGCGGTCCCCAGGCGGCGGCGAAACGCGCCTGGGCCGCGCCGTCGCCGATCGAAAGCAGCAGGTCGGCGCGGGCAAGGCCGCGATCCACCGGCTCGCGCAGCGGCCCGGCGGGCAGGCAGAAGCCGTTGCCGAAGCCCCTGGCCGCATCGACCACGACCAGCGACAGGTCATGCGCCAGCGCCGGGTCCTGGAAGCCGTCGTCGAGCAGGATCGCCTGCGCCCCGGCCTTGACCGCCGCCCGTGCCCCCGCCTGTCGGTCATCCGCGACCCAGACCGGGGCGAAGGCCGCCATCAGCAGCGGCTCATCCCCGACCTCGGCAGCCTTGTGGCGCGATTCCTCGACCCGCAGCGGGCCTTTCTCGCGGCCGCCATAGCCGCGCGAGACGATATGCACCGCCACGCCGCGCGCCTGCAGCAGCTGGGCCAGCATGATCGCGGTCGGGGTCTTGCCGGTGCCGCCGGCGTTCAGGTTGCCGACGCAGATCACCGGCACGCCCGGCCGCAGCCGCGGGCCGCGCGCCAGGCGCCGGGCGGTGGCGGCGGCGTAGAGCCCGCCCAGCGGCGCCAGCAGGCGGGCGCGCAGCCCGGGCGGGCGGAACCAGAAATCGGGGGCGCGGCGGTTCATTGCGGGTTCTCCATCGCCTCGATGACGGTATCGGCGATGCGGCGCAGCACCGCGGCGCCGCCGGTGCTGACCGACCAGGCGTTGCCGGCCAGCATCGCCGCCTGGTCGGGCGCCGACAGATCGGCCACCGCCCGCGTCAGCCCCGCGGCGTCGGTGACCAGCCGTGCCGCCGAAGCGCCGTCCAGCTGCACCCATTCCGGGCCATGCGCCTCGATCACCGGGCCGTGGATGACTGCCGAGCCAAGCGCCGCCGGTTCGAACGGATGGCGCGGCGCGAGGCCCGGACCGGGCAGCAGCGTGCCGCCCATGAAGCAGACCGGCGCCAGCCGATACCAAAGCCCCATCTCATGCGTGTCCTCGGCGATCAGGACGTGATCGTCGGAGGAAGGGTCGCTGTCCTCGGAACGCAGCACTGCGGCCAGGCCGAGTTCCTCGACCTCGGTCAGGACCGCGGCGAGGGTGTCGGCCGACAGCCCGGCCAGGATCAGCAGCGCGCGGTGGTTGTGATGCAGCGCCGCCTGATGCGCGGCCAGGGCGGCCTTGGCCTCGGGCAGGGTGGGGCAGGCCGCGAGCCAGACGTGACGGCCGGCGAGGATCTGCGCCAGGGCGCGCCGCTCGGCCTCGTTGGCACAAAGCGGCGGCCGGGTCTCGGTGATCGGGCCGGTCAGCTCGATCCGGTCCGGGGGGGCGCCAAGCTGGCGCGCGGCGGCGCCGGCGGTCAGGTCGGGGGCGAGGATGCGGGTGATCCTGCGCATCAGCCCGCGATTGATCGCCCCGCGCCACGAGCCGCGCCGGGTATAGGCGACCAGCCGCGCCTCGCACAGGATCACCGGCAGCCCCGCATCGGCCATGCCCGAGATGAGCGAGGCCGGAAGCTGGTCGCCGAGGATCAGCAGCGCGCGCGGCTGCAGCGCCCCGATCACCTCGCGCACGGCGGCGGGATCGCGCGGCCGGGGCAGGGCGATCGCCCGCAGGCCGGCGGGCAGCGAACCGGGAGGCGGCGGCGCGCCGGTAAAGGCGCAGCGCAGCCCCGGCCGCCGCGCCAGCAGCGCCCCGATCAGCGGGCCAAGCTGCGGCGGATCCTCGGCATTCTCGGACAGATGCACCATCAGCAGCGGCCCTTCGCCCGCCGGGACGGCGATGGGCTCGCCCCGCCCTTCGGCCAGCGCGGCGCGGCGGCGCAGATGCAGCCAGAGCGCCAGGGATGCGGTCGCCTGCGAGGGAAGCATCGCGATTCGCGGGGGATCTAGCCGCCCAGTTCCTCGGTCGCGCTCACCTCCTGCTCTTCGTCGCGCAGCCGGTGCAGATGGGCGATGAAATAGCGGGTATGGGCGCTGTCGACGGTGCGCTGCGCTTCGGATTTCCAGGCGGCATGAGCCTCGGCGTAGTTCGGGAAGATTCCGACGATATGGATGTCCTTGGTATCGCGGAATTCGGTGCGGGTGGGGTCGACAAGCTCGCCGCCGAAAACGAGGTGAAGGCGCTGTGCCATCGTGTTCTCCTGGGTTCGGATTCCGGCGCGAACCTAGCCGAGCCGGGCAGGGGAACCAAGGTGATTTGTTTAAAATCGGCCCTGGTTGACATTTGCGGCGAATCGGCCGGCGAAGTAAGGAAAGATGCCGATAGAGGGAAGGCCCCCGGACGATCCAAGCGTGGTGGTAAGGATTCTTCGGGCGGCGAGGGCAGGTGAACCGGTGCGCCTTCTCTTGCCCTCTTTCTGCGATCGCGGGCGGGCATCGAAAGGTGGCCGCCTGCGGTCACGGCATGCCGCGCCGGGTGCTTCGTGGCTGAAGGCCGGTGTCGCGGCCGGGATCCTGGCCGGAAGGGGTGGCATGCATATCGTGCTTATATCGCGGCCGGGCGCGCATGGATCTGGTGCGGGCGGCGGGACTCGAACCCGCACAGGCTTGCGCCCCAGGGAGTTTAAGTCCCATGCGTCTACCATTCCGCCACGCCCGCGCCGGGGATTGGCTAGCGGGCGCGGCGGGGATTGGCAAGCCTCGGCTGAAGGGTTCCGGATGGGGCAAAGCTGCAGCCGACGGGATCGTGTGGGATCGGCTTTTCAATCGGCTGCGGGTGATGCGGAAGGCGCCAGATTGCGGCTCGGGATATTCGCAGCGATGCTTTGCCGCTGGGCAAGTTGGTGGCGCATACCGCGGAGAGGGCGCCGCGAAGCGCGCGGCAGGGCGGTTGGCCGGCTGCCGCGCTCTGCGCAGGACGGGCCGCCGGCTGCCGGCAGGGCGGCCATGACGCGTTCCGGAAAATCCTCGGACCGCCGGCCGGATGTCCCTTGCGCGCCGGGGTTCGGGTGACGGCTCTTTCAGTAACTGCGCGTCGGCCGGTCGAAGACCTTGCGTCCCATCAGCGAGCCGACCAGATCGACCATCAGCTTGGCGGTGCGGCCGCGCTCGTCCAGGAACGGGTTCAGCTCGACCAGGTCCAGCGAGGTCATCAGCCCGCTTTCGTGCAGCAGTTCGCAGACCAGATGCGCCTCGCGGAAGGTGGTGCCGCCGGGGACGGTGGTGCCGACGGCCGGCGCGATCGAAGGGTCGAGGAAATCGACGTCCAGCGACACATGCAGCAGCCCTTTCTCCTCCCGCACCCGGTCGAGGAATTCGCGCAGCGGCGCGACGATGCCGCGCTCGTCCAGGACGCGCATGTCGTTCACGACGATCTCGGTCTCGCGCAGCGCGGCGGATTCGGCGGCGTCCACGCTGCGGATGCCGAACATGCAGATGTTCCGGCCCGGGATCGGCGCCGGAAAGGCGGGAAAGGCGTCGAAGCCCGCCCGGCCCGAGGCATAGGCCAGGGGCGTGCCGTGCAGGTTGCCCGATTGGGTGGTCTCGACGGTGTGGAAATCGCTATGCGCGTCCAGCCACAGCACGAATTGCGGCCGGCCCGCCGCATGGGCATGTGCGGCCACCCCGGCCAGCGTGCCAAGCGCCAGCGCATGGTCGCCGCCCAGAAAGATCGGCAGGCCTTCCTCCATCGCCGCACAGCCGGCGGCGCGCAGGGCCTCGGTCCAGGCGATGATCTCGGGCAGGTGATGCACGGCGGCGTTGGGGCAGCTCTGGCCGCGGCCGGGGGCGGGGCACAGATCGCCGCGATCCTCGACCGTGTGCCCCAGCGCGGTCAGGGTCGAGGCCAGCCCGGCCACGCGATAGGCGGCGGGGCCCATCAGGCAGCCGGGCCGCCGCTGGCCCTCGTCCACCGGGGCGCCGATCAGGATGCAATGGGTCATGTTGGCCTCTGCGCTTGTCGGTCGGGATGTTCGCGATCATGCCCTTGCCCGGCGGCGGAAGTCCACCGCCCGCGTCAGCGGCGCAAGCCCCGCATCAGCCGCGGATGCCCTTGAAGCGGTCCTGCCATTCGTCGCGTTGCTCGTCGCTGATCTTGGCGAACAGCACCTCCGGCACGGTGAAGGCGTGGCCGGCGGGCAGCGCCTGCAGGGCGGTGCGGACATCGTCGGGCCAGGCCCGGTCCTGGCTTTGCATCGCCGCCAGCATCGCATCCGCCGCGAAGGGGATGAAGGGCGAGGACAGAACGGCATAAAGCCGGATCAGGTTCAGCCCCAGCCGGACCTGCATCGCCGCCTTGTCCGGGTCGGTCTTGAAGGTGGACCAGGGCGCGGCCGATTGCAGGTATTCGTTGCCCAGAACCCAGATCGCCCGCAGTTCCGCCGCCGCCTTGCGGACCTCGACATGGTCCATGAAGCCCTCATAGGCGCGGATGCGGGCGGTCAGCGCCTCGACCAGCGCCTCTTCCTCGGGGCCGTAGCTGCCGCCCTCGGGGATGGCCTCGCCGAATTTGCTGCGGCAGAACTTGGTGATCCGGCTGACGAAATTGCCCAGCACGTCGGCCAGGTCCTTGTTCACCGATTGCTGGAAATTGTCCCAGGTGAACTCGCTGTCCCCCGATTCCGGGGCGTGCGACAGCAGCCACCAGCGCCAGTAATCGGCGGGCAGGATCGACAGCGCCTGATCCATGAACACGCCACGCCCCTGGCTGGTCGAGAACTGCCCGCCGTCATAGGTCAGGTAGTTGAAGCTCTTGATGTAATCGACCAGTTTCCACGGCTCGCCCGAGCCGATGATCGTGGCCGGGAAGGAAAGCGTGTGGAAGGGCACGTTGTCCTTGCCCATGAACTGGGTATAGGTCACGTCCTCGGCGCCCTCGTCCAGGCGCCACCAGCGGCGCCAGGCGCTGTCGGGTTCGCCGCGCTTGTCGGCGCCCTCGGCGGTGGCGGCGATATATTCGATGGGCGCGTCGAACCAGACGTAGAAGACCTTGCCCTCCATCCCCGGCCAGGGCTTGTCGCCCTTTTTCACCGGGATGCCCCAGTCGAGGTCGCGGGTGATGCCGCGATCCTGCAGCCCGTCGCCGTCGTTCAGCCATTTCTTGGCGATCGAGGTGGTCAGGATCGGCCAGTCGGTCTTGCTGTCGATCCAGGCGGCGATCTGGTCCTTCAGCGCCCGCTGGCGCAGGTAGAGGTGCTTGGTCGCCCGCACTTCCAGATTGGTCGAGCCGGAAATGGCCGAGCGCGGCTCGATCAGGTCGGTCGGGTCGAGCTGCTTGGTGCAGTTCTCGCACTGGTCGCCGCGCGCCTTGTCATAGCCGCAGTTGGGGCAGGTGCCCTCGATATAGCGGTCGGGCAGGAACCGGCCGTCGTCGATGGAATAGACCTGCCGCTCCTCGACCTCGGCGATATAGCCGTTCTCATCCAGCTTGCCGGCGAAATGCTGGGTCAGCACGTGGTTGCGTTCGCTGGACGACCGGCCGAAATGGTCGAAGGACAGGCCGAAATTGCGGGCGATTTCCGCCTGGATCTCGTGCATCTCGGCGCAATAGACGGCTATCGGCTTGCCGGCCTTGGCGGCGGCAAGCTCGGCGGGGGTGCCGTGCTCGTCCGTGGCGCAGATGAACATCACCTCATGCTCGCGGCCCCGCAGGTAGCGGGCATAGAGATCCGCCGGAAGCTGCGAGCCGACGAGATTGCCGAGGTGCTTGATCCCGTTGATGTAAGGGATCGCCGAGGTGATGAGGTGCCGGGCCATATGCGGATCCTGTAAGGTTCGTCGCCCGTGTTTAGCCCCCGGATCGGGTGAAGGCCAGCGCCTAAAGGCCGGCGCGGTTGTGCATCCGGGCCGGGCGGATTATGTCGTTGTGGTGACGATTTCATGATGGTCGCGTCCCGCGTGCCGGCCGTCGTGCCGGGTTTCCCAGCCAAGCATCCAGCCGCGTTAGGAGCCAGATGACCTTGAAACCCGCCACCCTGCTTTCTTGCCAGCTGGGCCTGATCCTGCTGGCGTTGAGCCTGGACCTGATAACCCAGGCGCAGGTCGCCTCGATTTTCAAGGAAGACCACAGCATCGAGATCCTGTCCGCGCTGCTGCTGGTGGTGCCGGCGCTGCTCTGGCTGGCCTGGGGGCGAGAGCGGCGCCGGCATTGGCACATCCCGGCAATCCTGCTGCTGATGGCGATGCGCGAGCTGGATTTCGACAAGCAATTCACGACCGAGGGGCTGCTGCAGCTGCGGCTTTACAGCGGCGGGGCGCCGGTCTGGGAAAAGGCCGTCGGTGCGGCGGCGGTGGCTCTGATCCTGCTTTGCGGGTGGCGGCTGCTGGTCCTGAACCTGCCGCGCTGGTGGCGCGGCCTGCGCGCGGGCGACACGACATGCTGGCTGGTCGGCGGCGCGGCGCTGCTGCTGGTGGTCTCGAAATCGCTGGACGGGCTGGACCGCAAGCTGGCGGGTTTCGGCATCATGCTGCAGCCCGGGCAGGGGGCGCTGGCCGACCGGTTCGAGGAATTGCTGGAACTGGGCCTGGCGGTCCTGCTGGTGCAGGCGGTGGCCTGTTTCGCGCGGCCGGACCGGCAGGGGGCCGGTCAGCCGCCCAGCCGCTCCAGCCGCAGCGCCTTGGCCACCGTATCGGCCACCCGCGCGCTGAGCGGCAGGGCGGCGCTGCGGATCTCCTCGACCGAGACCCAGCGCGCATCCAGCGCGTCATCCGCCGCCACCGGCACGCCCGAGACATAGTCGCAGCGCACCGCGGCCAGCAGGAAATGAAAGCGCAGGGCGCCATCGGCCCCGTGTTCGATCACGTCGATATTGTCGATATAGGCCCTTGGCCGGGCGATGACGCCGGTTTCCTCGGCCAGCTCGCGGGCGGCGGCCTGCAGCGCGGTTTCCCCGGGCTCGACATGGCCGCCGGGAAAACCCCAGAGCCCGGCATCGGGCGGGTTTCGGCGCTGCACCAGCAGGACGCGGGCCGCATCGCCCCGGCCGTCCAGCGTCACCGCCAGCGCGGCCAGCCGGGGAAAGCCGGCCACCTACCGCCTGCGGTCGCGACGGGCGCTCATCGGCTGGAAGGCCACGCCGACATGCGCCTCGCAATAGGGCTTGCCGGGCATCGAGGGCAGGCCGCAGAACCAGAACTTGTCGGTCGCCGGGTCGCCGATCGGCCATTTGCAGGTGCGCTCGGTCAGCTCCATCAGCGTCAGCTTGCGCGCGCGCTTCTCGACCTCGCGGACCGAGGCCAGCGCCTCGGGGCTGATCTCGTTGGCCGAGGGCTGCGGCGGCAGCGGCTGGCCGGCCGGCACGATGGGCCGGCGGTTGAAGCTGGCGGGCTGCGGCGCGGGTTCGGGCACCGGCTCGGGTGCGGCGGCTGCCGCGGGCTTCGGTTCGGGTGCGGGCGCCGGCTGGGCCGCCGCCGCGGGCTTCGGCTCGGGCGCCGCTGCGGCGGGTGCGGGTTTGGCGACGGGGTCGGGCGCCGGATCCGCGCCGTCCTCGGTGCGATTCGACAGGCCCAGGCGGTGGACCTTGCCGATCACCGCGTTCCGGGTCACGCCGCCCAGCTCCTTGGCGATCTGGCTGGCCGACTGGCCCTCGGCCCACATGCGTTTCAACGTCTCGACGCGCTCGTCGGTCCAGGACATGGCTTGCCTTTCATGCACCGGGATGCGTCCCGGCGCTCTTCGTGCTAGTGGCTTCAATTCCGCAAGACCCGGCCTTAAATCCGGGGATAGCCAGATTTACCCATCCGAGCCCGCAAATTCAAGGAGCCCCGATGCAGCCCGACCCGACCAGCCCCGGATTCCGCCAGATGGGCGTGCGCCGCTTCGGCCGGATGAACTGGCTGGGCCTCTATACGCTCAGCCGGCGCGAGATCATGCGCTTCATGAGCGTCTGGCAGCAGACCATCTTTGCGCCGCTGATGACCTCGGCGCTGTTCGTGATCGTCTTTGCCCTGGCGCTGGGGCAAAACCGCGGCGAGGTGATGGGCCTGCCCTATCTGGCCTTCCTGGGTCCCGGCATCCTGATGATGACGGTGATCCAGAACGCCTTTGCCAATACCTCCTCGTCGATCATCTCGGCCAAGATGCAGGGCAATATCGTCGACACGCTGATGCCGCCGCTCTCGGCGGGCGAGATCCTGGCCGGCTATCTGATCGGCGCGGTGACGCGGGCGCTGATCGTCGCCGCCGCCATCGCCGCCGGCATGGCGCTGGTGATCGGGCAGGGGGTGGCGCATCCGGTCTGGGCGCTGGGTTTCGTGGTCTTGGGCGCGCTGCTGATGGGCGGGCTGGGGCTTCTGGCCGGGATCGTGGCGCAGAAATTCGACCAGATGGCGGTGATCACCAATTTCATCGTGACGCCGCTGTCCTTCCTGTCGGGCACCTTCTATTCCGTCGAGGCGCTGCCCGAGCCGTTCCGGGCGCTGGCGCATTGGAACCCGATCTTCTACCTGATCGACGGCGCGCGCTACGGCATCGCCGGGGTTTCCGACGCGCCGGTGCTGCGCGGGCTGGCGGTCTGCGCGCTGACCGTGGCGCTGGTGCTGTTCACCGCCTGGCGCTGGCTGGCCACCGGCTACCGCATGAAGCCCTGAAATCTCCGTTGCACGGGGCGCGCATCCGCGCTATGCGACGGGCATGATCGCCCGGACCGCCCATATCGCCCGTCCCCGACGTTGACGCCTTCAACGTCCGATCCCGCCTGCCTTTCCGTCTTTCCGTCAGCCATGGTGCCGCCGCGCGGCCGTTCCCAGAGAGGGTAACTCCATGATTTCGCACGTCCTGCCGACCTATAACCGCGCCCCCATCGCCTTCGAGCGGGGCGAGGGCTCCTGGGCCATCGCGACGGACGGGACGCGATATCTGGACCTTGGCGCCGGCATCGCCGTGAACGCGCTGGGTCACGCCAATCCCGACCTGGTCGCCGCGCTGACCGAGCAGGCGAACCGCATCTGGCATGTCTCGAACCTCTACCAGATCCCCGAGCAGGAGAAGCTGGCGGACCTGCTGGTCGAGCATACCTTCGCCGACACCGCCTTCATCACCAATTCCGGCACCGAGGCCGCGGAGCTGGCGATCAAGATGGTGCGCAAGTATTGGAGCGAGCAGGGCGATCCCGACCGCTACGAGATCCTGACCTTCGAGGGTGCCTTTCACGGCCGCTCGACCGGCGCCATCGCGGCGGCGGGTTCGGAAAAGATGGTCAAGGGCTTCGGCCCGCTGATGCCCGGCTTCCGGCAATTGCCCTGGGGCGACATGGAGGCGCTGAAGGCGGCGATCTCGGACCGCACCGCTGCCGTCATGCTGGAGCCGGTGCAGGGCGAGGGCGGCATCCGCCCGCTGCCCGATGCCGACCTGGCGGCGATCCGCGCGCTGTGCGACCGGACCGGCGCGCTGCTGGTGCTGGACGAGGTGCAGTCGGGCATGGGCCGCACCGGCAAGCTGTTCGCGCATGAATATGCCGGCATCGCCCCCGACATCATGATGGTCGCCAAGGGCATCGGCGGCGGCTTCCCGCTGGGCGCGGTGCTGGCCACGGAAAAGGCCGCCGCCGGCATGGCGGTGGGCACGCATGGCTCGACCTATGGCGGCAATCCCCTGGCCTGCGCGGTGGGCGCCAAGGTGATGCAGATCGTCGCCGCGCCCGAATTTCTGGCCGAGGTGAACCGCAAGGCCGCGCTGTTTCGCCAGAAGCTCGAGGGGCTGGTGGCGGCGCATCCCGATGTCTTCGACTTCGTGCGCGGCCAGGGGCTGATGCTGGGGCTGAAATGCAAGGTCGCGCCGGGCGAGGTGGTCAAGGCCGGCTATGCCGAGCATATCCTGACCGTGGCCGCGGCCGACGACACGCTGCGGCTGCTGCCGCCGCTGACCATCTCGGACGAGGAAATCGCCGAGGCGGTCGCCCGGCTCGACCGGGCGGCCAGCAGGATCGATGGATAGGTTCGGCTTCCGACCGGTGACGCGCGCCGATCTGCCCATGCTGGCGGATTGGCTGCGCCTGCCCGAGGTGGCGCGCTGGTGGCGCGGCGCCGAGGAGCAGCTGGCCGGGATCGAGGAGGATCTGGAGGAGCCGGCCATGCGGCAATGGCTGGCCCTGCTGGACGGCGCGCCCATCGCCTATGCGCAATTCTACCCGGCGCATCACTGGGGCGCGCCGCATTTCGCCGGCCTGCCGGCCGATGCGCTGGCGATCGACTGCTTTTCCGGTCCCGCGGGTTTCGGCCATGGCGGCGCCTGGCTGCGTGCCCTGGGCGACCGGCTGCTGGCCGAGGCGCCGGTGCTGGTCATCGACCCCGAGCCCGACAACCTGCGTGCGATCCGGGCCTATGGGAAGGCAGGCTTTCGCGGCGAAGAGCTGCGTCCCGCCGAGGAGGGAACCCTGGCCCGCGTCATGACCCGGCACCGATGAGGTTGCGTCGAATTCCGCCGCGACACCGGGCCTTGGGCCTTGACCTCCGTTCGGCAAAGCGGCTTGCTTGCCGGATCAATGCGAAAGACAGTCAAAGATGAACAGTTTCCTCGACATCCATACCACCGACAAGGCAGATCTGCGCGGCATGATCGACACCGCGCGCCGGATGAAGGACGCGCGCAACGGCCAGCCCAAGGGAACGCCCGATGCCGATCTGCCGCTCAGGAACCGCATGGTGGCGCTGATCTTCGAAAAGCCCTCGACCCGGACCCGCGTCAGTTTCGACCTGGGCGTGCGGCAGATGGGCGGCCAGACCATGGTGCTGTCGGGCAAGGAGATGCAGCTGGGCCATGGCGAGACCATCGCCGACACCGCCCGGGTGCTGTCGCGCTATGTCGACCTGATCATGATCCGCACCTTCGAAGAGGCGACGCTGCTGGAAATGGCCGAGCATGCCAGCGTCCCGGTGATCAACGGCCTGACCAACCGCACCCATCCCTGCCAGATCATGGCCGATGTGATGACTTTCGAGGAGCATCGCGGGCCCATCGCCGGGCGCAAGGTGGTCTGGTCGGGCGACGGCAACAATGTCTGCTGCTCGATGATCCATGCCGCCGGCCAGTTCGGCTATGACTTCACCTTCACCGGCCCGCCCACGCTCGACCCCGAACGCGAGGCGGTGGAATTCGCCCGCGCCCAGGGGGTGCAGGTGCAGATCGAGCGCGATCCGATGCGGGCGGTCGAGGGCGCCGATCTGGTGGTGACCGATACCTGGGTGTCGATGCATGATCCGCAATCGGCGCGCGAACGGCGGCACAACCAGCTGCGCCCCTATCAGGTGAACGAGGCGCTGATGGCGCGGGCCAAGCCGGATGCGCTGTTCATGCATTGCCTGCCGGCGCATCGCGACGACGAGGCGACCAGCGCGGTGATGGACGGGCCGAACTCGGTCATCTTCGACGAGGCCGAGAACCGGCTGCATGCGCAAAAGGCCATCATGCGCTGGTGCCTGGGCCTGTAGAGCATCGCGGCCGGCGCGCATCCGCTTTCGGCCGGGATCGTCCTGGCCCGGATCGCTGGCCCCGGGCCTGCGACCGACCGGCCCCGGGAGGCGTTGCGGGGTCAAGGCGCCGCCTGACCGGGTCCAGGCATCGTCCCATGCCCACCATTCGCTGCGGCGGGGGGTGGACCTGCCCCGGGTCTCGCGCAGGCCGGATCGGCGCCTTTGCGGCAGCGGCCCCTGTGCCGGAGGCGTGGCAAAGGAGGCTCTGCCCCCGTCGCGCCGCGGCGCGACTCCCCCGGGATATTTGGACAAGAAAGAAGCGGGGAGGCTGCCGCGGGCGATCCTGTCAGTTCTCGCGGAAGGCGCGGGTGAAATAGTCCGACAGCGGCTTCACCAGGTAGGCCATCGGGCTGCGGTCGCCGGTCTGGATATAGACCTCGACCGGCATGCCGGGCACCAGTTCCAGCCCCTGGAGCTTTTCGGCCTCGGCGGCGGGGATGGTCACCTCGGCCCGATAATAGGGCACATGGGTGGCCTGGTCGATCAGCGTGTCGGCGGAAACCCGGCTGAGCGTGCCGTCGATCTCGGGCGTGGTGCGCGACGAGAAGGACGAGAAGCGCAGCGCCACCTGCTGTCCGGGATGGACCTCGTCGATATTGATCGGGGCGATGCGGGCCCCCACCACCAGCGGGCGGTCCTGGGGGATCAGGAACATGATCGGGTCCGCCGGCCGGATCACCGAGCGCGGCGTGGTGATCTGCAGTTCCTGCACCACGCCCGAGACCGGGGCGCGGATTTCCAGCCGGGTGATCTGCTCGAGCAGCGAGCGGCGCCGTTCGGCCAGTTCCAGTTCGCGATAGCCGAGCTCGCGCAGTTCGGTCTCGGCCGCCTCGCGGCGGGTTGCGGTCTTTTCCAGCCGCGACAGGTCGATCTCGGCCAGCTGGGTCACGGCGCGGGCGCGCGTGGCGGTCGCCTCGCCCAGCAGCCCGTCGAGCCGCGCCGCCTCGCGTTCGAGCGCCAGCACGCGCGGCGCCTGCGCCAGGCCCTTTTCCAGCAGCGAGCGCTGGTCGCGCAGCTCTTGCGCGATGAAGCCCCTCTGCTGCTGCAGCGCCTGGCTCTGGGCATCCACCCCGCCGATCTGCGACTGGATCTGCTCGGCCTGTTTCGCCAGCTGGCCGAGCGACTGCTCGAGCGTATCGAGCCGGGCCAGGAACAGGCTCGACTGCCCGTCCATCAGCGCCTTCAGCTCGGGGCGCTTCGCGGCGGCTTCGATCAGGTCGGGCGGAAAGGCGATCTGCTTGCCGTCAGCCCGCTCGGCCTCGAGCCGGCCGCGGCGGGCGAGGATCTCGAAATACTGCCCTTCGACGATGGCCAGCTCGGTATTCAGCAGCGCGCCGTCCAGCCGGATCAGCGGCTGTCCGGCGCTCACGCTTTCGCCGTCCTGGATCAGGATTTCGGCGACCACCCCGCCATCCGGATGCTGGACGATCTGGCGGCGCTGTTCGACCTCGACCTGGCCGGGGGCGACCACGGCG